>BQJC01000001.1:600000-900000 GCA_021604505.1 Nitrospinaceae bacterium
GGGCAGGAACAAGGAAAGCAAGTGCAACCAGAATAGCGAAAATGGGTTTCATAAATATCTCCTCAATACCATTTTAATTAACATATAGGCATACAAATATAAAGTTTTACATTAAGACGACCGGAGATAAATTCGGTCTTACGGTAGTTGTCCCCGTCCCAATAAAGACTGAGGGGTTGTAAAATCAAACAGTATCTACTTTAAAGACTCGTGAGGTTAATGTTTAATTTTTTCCCAGTATTTCTCGAAATTGAACCGGGGGCTATGATTTTTGACGTGACAGTTTTTGCAAGCCTGCCGTGCGTCCAGACCGAACCCAGCCGCCGGGGCCTTCGAGTGGTTCAACGCCGGTCCATGGCACACCTCACATTGGACATGCATGAGCTCGGGGGTGTCGATTTCACTGATGAATCCGCCCGGCTGGCTCAACCCGGTGACGTGGCACGCGAGGCACTCCGGGTCAAACGCCTTGTTGACCCTTCTAAGGGTATTATAAGCCTTTCCGTGACGAGAATCCTGCCAGGTTTTGTGGGTTTTTGAATGACAGGTTTTACAGACCTTTTCCGTCGCAAACACTTTCTTTTTATTGGTTTTTCTTTCGGATAAGGATGCGAAGAACAAATCTTCGACCTCTTTATTATAGATTCCGTATAGTTTTTCCATCTCCGGGTCCATGGGAACCTTGGAGCCCAGGGGCACCATTATTTGTTCAAACGATTTTTTCCCTTGAGAATCGAAAGTGACCCGAAGTTCGCCCATTTTTTGCCCCCTGGGACCCGGCTGGACAAAAATCTTGCCGTTTCTTTGCACCGGCTTCATATCGATGATATCCGTGTCTTTTTCGATGTGACCGTTCACGACCACATCGACGCCTGCCAAATCCAGATACCGTAGGGCTTTTTCGCGATCCATATGGGTCAGAAGCACGACAAGGTCAGGAGCCTTTACCAGAGAGAGCTTGCGGATTTGGGATTTCACCGCTTCTTTAGGGTCGGTCACTTGGGCTTTGGAATGCTGGCTTCCGTAAAGGAGATCCGGGTCGGCCACCGCGATGACCGCCGCCTTTAAACCACCCTCGAAATTTTTGATCCGTACCTTGGCAAGCGGCAGGGAAGACTCCATATTGCTCAACACCCAGGGAATTTTTTGACGCTCACTGATGAAGGAGTTTCCATACACAAAATCGTGTTCGCCGAGCGTGACCGCGTCGTATTGCATGTCCGCTAACGCCTGCATCAGGTAATTTGCTTTGATTTTTCCCTGCCGGGTGGGAGCCTTGAAATTGTCACCGGTATCAACCAGCAGAGTGTTTTTGGATTGGACCCTTACCTCTTTCAGATAGCTCATCCGGCGCTCAATGCCTCCCTGGTCCTCTTCCTTGGCACAGCCGCAAGGTTTCAACTCACCCAAAGTATTGCCCGTATAAACGATGACGATTTGTCGGGATTTCCTTTCAAGGGTTCCATGTGTAGAAGCCAGGCCCCATACCGAAACGGCCATAAGTGCCCAAAAAATGAAGCTGGCGGTTTTCCTAAACGCAGGATTCAGGGAGGGGGGGTCTTGGAAAAGGTTCACAAATTTTTCTCAGATCGTTAAATGGGTTCGTCTGTTACCAGATTATCTAAAATCACCCGTCAAAGCAATGCATCTTAACCAAGTGTTTTCCTTATTTTAGCCCTGTCAATCCCCTACGCATCTGGTTTCGATTGCGCGCGAAAACCTTTGGAACCTGCAATCATCCCTGCTAAACTGAATTACCTATGAGAAAATCAGAAATCCACATGCATTCGACATTTTCGGACGGAGAGTTCACCCCGACCGAATTGGTTGCCATCGCCCGGAAAAATGGAGTTTCCCTGTTGTCCTTAACCGACCACGATACGTTTGAGGGCATTGAGGAATTTATCGGCGCGGCGGAAGGCACCGGTATATCGGCTTTTCCGGGAATAGAGATGACCACCTGTTACCGAGACTTTAATATCCACCTTCTGGCGTATTTCAAATCCCCCAGTCATATTGACTCCGAGTTGCAGAAAGAAGTTGCCAGCATGTCGGCAAAACGCGAAGGCCGGATGCGGGAGTTGGTGGATACCATCAATCAAGTGGTGCCGGAACGGTTTAAAGGGAAAATCCTGTTTGAAAATGTCAGAAAAGCCGCGGAAGGCGTCCTGGCCAGGCCGCATCTGGCAAGGGAGATGGTGCGTTTGGGCATCGTTTCCACAACCGGGCAGGCATTCGAGAAATATCTGGTGGAACATAATGTAGAGCGAAAAAATCTTGAGACCCAAACCGCCATTGCCCTCATTCGCAAAAGCGGCGGGGTCCCCGTTCTGGCCCATCCTGGAGAGCGGACCTATTCCCTTTGCAATCCGGAAAAAGGCAGGGAGTACGTGGATGTCCCTGCTCAATTGGAAGAATTGAAATCGTTTGGCCTGTTGGGTCTCGAATGCGTTTACCCCTATCACGAAAAAATCAACAAGGTCGAGTTTTTTACGGATCTTGCCCAGCGGTTTGATTTGATCGTGACCGGAAGCCGCGATTTTCATGGGTTCACTACCTACCAAAAACCCGCCCTGCTTGGCACAACCCCTTTAAACGACGAGTTTTTCGACCGTTTCCAGAAAGCCTGGGGCTGATCCATAAAAATCCAAAAGGATGGATTTAAAATTTTGTCTTCCCAGGGCCTTAAATCATTTTTCGCGGGTCATTGAGTCCGTTTAAATCAATACCCCAAAGTCAAAGCCCCCATCCTGCGTGGATCGGAGGCTCCAAACAACCCGTCATCTGTCCGCATGACCGATTGAGTCGAACCGATCGCATTTTTTTCGATAAGATGGTGGCCTTTTTTCTTTAACAGCCTGAGGGTATCTTGGTTGAACCCTTTTTCGATACGAAGTTCGTCCGGTTTCCATTGATGATGGAACCGCCTGGCGTTGGTTGCCTCGGCAATATTCATCCGGTGGTCGATCACGTTCATGATGATCTGAAGCATGGTCGGGATGATTCGGGGGCCTCCAGGACTCCCCGTGGCAAGGAAAGGTTTGCCTTTTTTTAAGACCAGCATGGGGGACATGGAACTCAAGGGCCGCTTCCTTAGGTGAATGACATTGGCATATCCCCCTAAAAGACCATAGGCATTTGGAACCCCCACCTTAGCCGTAAAGTTTTCCATCTCATTATTGAGAAGAATTCCTGTGCCTTTTGCCACAATTCCAGTTCCAAAGCTGAAATTGATGGTCGTGGTGTTGGATACCGTATTTCCCTCTTTGTCAATGATCGAGAAATGGGTGGTTTCGTTACTTTCATAGGGGATGGGGTTTCCAGGGCCGATCTCAGACGCCGGCCTGGCCCGGTTCGGATCGATGGAGTTGCGCAGCTGAGTGGCATAGGCTTTGGAAGTCAGCCCCATTATGGGAACCTGCCAATAATCGGAGTCGCCCAGATGTTTGCTGCGATCCGCAAATGCCAGTTTCATGGCTTCTGCCATCAAATGGATCGTGTCGGCGCTGTTATGCCCCAGATTCTGGATGGGGTAGGGTTCTAAAGTGTTCAGCAGTTGAATCACATGAATTCCACCAGAGCTGGGCGGAGGCATTGCCACAATTTCATACCCGCGATAAGAGCCTCGGACCGGTTCGCGAAAGACGACGTCATAGTCCTTTAAATCCTTCCTGGTGATCAAACCGCCATTGGCTTCCATGTCAGCCACGATTTTTTCGGAGATGGCCCCTTCATAAAATACCCTTGGACCCTGTTCGGCAATCTGCCTTAAAGATCCTGCCAGGTCCTTTTGCACCAGAATTTCTCCCCTTTCAAAAACCGAGCCGTCAGGCTTATAAAAAATTTTTGCCGTTTCTGGCCAAAACTGGAGCCGGGTGCGTCCCTTGGTGAGTGTGGCAACATGATCATCGTTGACGACCATCCCCTCCTCAGCCAGTTGAATCGCAGGAGCTATGAGGTCGCTTAAAGGCAGGGTTCCGTATTTTTCAAGGGCTGCAGCCAATCCCGCAACGGAACCCGGAACCCCTACGGACTGATAACTGGAGCGGGAAAGCATTTTGACCACGCGTCCCAGAGGATTAATATACATGTCGTGGGTTGCCGCTTCCGGGGCTTTTTCACGGTAGTCCAGGGCGACGGTTTTGCCGGTTTTGGCCATATGGATCAACATGAACCCCCCGCCACCAATATTTCCCGCCCGGGGAAGGGTGACCGCCAGGGCAAACCCGACCGCCACCGCCGCATCCACGGCGTTTCCGCCTTTTTTAAGAACCTCGAGGCCAATCTGGGTCGCCCTCGCTTCTTGAGTGGCCACCATTCCATTATTAGAATGAACCGGTTGGAATATGTCCCTCTGGGAGAAAATAGCAGCCTGTTCTGCAAAAGCGGAAAATGGAAAGAACAAAATCTCAAAAGCCAAAAAATATATAAAAATGTTACGTTTGATCGGTTTTAAAGGATTCATGATATTTTTCCCGCCTTTTCAAGAGGCATTAAATAAATCATAATTTTGAATGAACCAGGGTGTTTTTTAATCCTGACCTGATCGTCCCACGCCTTAATAGAAAAATAACTATTTGATTATTAATTTATTAGGATTTAAAAAAATCACTCCTCCTTTTCATCGAGTATGAGTTTAAAATTTAAAAAAGGATTCTCGATCTTTGATTAATTTTGGGGTCATTTTTTTGGAAAAATTAGATTAAAAACTTTTAACGTCCTTTTCCCAGCCCAGCGCATCAAATAGGGTATAAAAAGCTCCTGCGCCGGTTTCAGGGGTGGGGTTGTTGTTCTGTCAAGGCAGGCAAAAGGCTGTGAAGTAGATTCCTCACACCCGTTGATAAAGTTACTTTGGTTTAAAAATATTTCCCCTGTTGAATAGCAATCTCGAGGGCCGCCATCTGGGCGGCCCTTTTTTTTTGCCCAAAATGCCGTCATTCCTTCATTAATTTGCCCTTTAAACCTTCCTGAAAAGAAGGCACGAAATAATTCCAATGAAAAAACTGGTTATTAGGAAGGCAAAATGAGTAATCTGGTGATGTTTTTGTCCGGGTACACTGGAAATTTTCGTTTAGCTCCAGAAAAGGTGTTCAACCAATAAATTTTTCGTACTGAACGAGGGGGAGAAAATGAATTTATTTGAATCATTGGATTTGGAAACATTAACCAACACCTACGTCATTCCCTGGGGAATCAACATTGCTCTGGCGTTGATGGTTTTTATTGTCGGGCGGATGGTTGCTGGAATCCTCGTATCGCTGGTGGAAAAACTGCTGGCCAAAGCCAAAATGGAGCAAATATTAATCAACTTTATCAGCTCGATCGTCAGCGCCGCTTTGCTGATTTTTGTCATTGCCGCGGCTTTAGACAAGTTGGGCGTCGATACCACATCTATAATTGCCTTACTGGGTGCGGCGGGTCTGGCGGTCGGTCTCGCCTTGCAGAGCTCCCTGCAGAATTTTGCCGCCGGTGTCATGCTGATCGTTTTCCGCCCGTTCAAGGCTGGTGATTATGTGGATGCCGGCGGAACGGCGGGAACGGTTGAGACCATAAAAATTTTTAGTACAGTATTAAAAACCCCCGATAACCGGGAAGTGATCGTTCCCAATGGAGGTATTTACGGCGGAACGATCACCAATTTCTCAGCGCGGGCAACGCGGCGCATCGATATGGTGTTCGGCATCGGTTACGACGACGACATCCGCAGAGCCAGGGATGTGATCAAGGGCATTCTGGAATCCGATGATCGGGTTTTGAAGGACCCCGAACCGTTGATAGCCGTGGGTGAACTGGGGACCAATAGCGTCAACTTTAACGTTCGCCCCTGGGTCAACAGCGGCGATTACTGGCCCGTTAAGTTTGCCTTGAATGAAAGGATCAAGCTGGCGTTTGATGAAAGCGGCATTTCCATTCCTTACCCGCAAATGGATGTCCATATGGACAAATGATGCAACCGGTTTTCATTCCTTATCGGGGTTTTGGGTCTTTAATTTTTCAAGAATCGCTTCCAGCTTGTCGGAGAATATCCGGGTTTTGTCGTGTTTTTTGATGAAGCCCGGTAACCGGGAAAGAGGGACGACGTTTTCGCCGAAGTTGCTTTTCAGTTTTGCCTGCGTGAAGACCACCACCGGAATGAACGGCTGCGGACCCAGATGTTTTTCCAGAGCGTTCACCCACTTTCTGTTTTCCCACAGCGGGTTGTAGACGATGCCTTTCTGCCTTCCGGATTTGATGTCCCACATCTCATCGTTGACCCGTCCCCGGACCTTCCCCGGTTCATTGTGGATGGTCAGCACAAAGAGACCGTAAGGGGAAACGATGAGGTGGTCGATGCGGCTCATTCCCCGAAGGGCCGGAACAACCACACCGCTCAGTAATGTGTAGTCCTCACCCAGTTTTTCGACTTTGGATTGAACGGAAGGCACTCCGCCCCCCGTCGCCTGCTTCCCGCTCTGCCGGAAAAAGAGAGCCATCAAGCCAATGAAGATCACCAGCGAGGCGCCGATTTTTACCCAGTACAGATTGAGAATAGAGAGATTCATGATTCAAGAAGGTCTTTAGGAGAGCCGGTTGAGCCGCAGTGATTTTGGATATTTACAAATTTGATTTGATAATTTTCTTTAACAAAATGTCACCCCCATTTTCCACCAAAAGGATCGGGAGGTTCAAATTTGTTTTCTCCTGACGAGGTGCTGGAAAGGGAGGGTTCTTTCCCTTTTTGCGTGGGTTCCTCCGTCAGTCGAAATTTCAGATTGGATGCCAGCGGAAAAAATTGCGGAGAAGTTTTTTGCGGCGGGTGGGGAATCTTTTTGAGTTCTTCCCGGTATTTTATCAAAGCCGAAAGAGTCACGGCCCCTCTTTCGGGAAGCTCCTCAAGGACCGATTGTGCGGCGCGGCGGCCGAATACGGTAATGTCCAGCAGGGAATTGCCCATCAGGCGATTGCTTCCATGAAGGCCTCCCGTCACCTCGCCTGCGGCCCACAGCCCCTTAGCTTCGGTTTTGCAGGAGGGGTCAATTTTAATACCGCCGTTTTGATAATGCAGGGTGGGGTAGACCAGAATCGGGGTGGTGGCCGGATCGATGCCGTAGCGTTCGAAACGGTGGATGATGCCTGGAAACTGGCGGCGCAAAGTGCCTTCCCCTTTGTTTAACTCGATGAGCGGTGTGTCCAGCCAGACTCCCGTCCGCCGGGTCGGAGTTTGAACGCCCCGGTTTTGGGCCGCCTCGCGGATGATGGCCGCCGCCAGCACGTCCCTATAGGTCATTTCATCGACAAACCGATCGCCGTTCACGTTGAGAACCTGAGCGCCGATGGAGCGAATCGATTCAGTGACAAGCTGGCCCGAAAGCGCTTCCGGGAAGCAGGAACCGGAGGGGTGGTATTGAAAACTGTCGGTGTGGATCAATCGACAGCCCTGCCGGTAAGCGAGAATCAGTCCGTCTCCGGTCGCGCCCAGATGGTTGCTGGTCGGAAATCCTTGTAGGCGCAATTGCCCACTGCCGCCGGTAGCTAAAATAACGGCACGGGCAGAGACCGACACCAGTTTTCCGGAGGCGCGATCCCAGAGCACAGCACCCGTGACCTGGCCGTTGCCGTCGTCCAGAAGCTCGACGGCCGCATGGTCTTCGAGAAACCGGGTCGGGGTCAGCCGCACCGCGTCTTTTAAGACGCGCATGATTTCCAAGCCCGTGTAGTCCCGGCAGGCCAGCACGCGGGGGATGGAGGTGCCGCCTCCGGCCCGCAATCGAAACGTCCCGTTTTCATTTTGATCGAACAGGCATCCCAAGCCGCTCAGCCAGCGAATGCTTTCCGGACCCTGTTCACAAAGGTAACGGAGTAACTCTGTATTGTTTTTGCCATGGCCGCCCACGTAGGAGTCCGCGAAATGCCGTCGGGGAGAATCCTCCGGCCCCAGCGCCGCTTGAATGCCGCCTTCAGCCATGACCGTGTTGGCGTCGCCCAGCCTGAGTTTGGTGGCCAGATGCACCGAAAGGCCAGACTCCGCTAATGTAAGCGCCGCCGAAGCGCCGGCTCCGCCGCCGCCCAGAATCAAAACGTCTGTGCTGATGTCGACGGCAGGTTCAAAATTTTCGGGAAGCGGGCTGTCCGATTCCAGAAGCTCTGCCAGTTCCAGGGGAAATTTTCCGGACCCGGCATTGGGACCGGCGCCAACGGTTCGCTCCATACCCAGATAATCGGGATGAAATTCATCGAGCAGAGCCTGCGCTTCCTGTTCCGAGAGTTTGGGCGCAGACTGTTCAGCGCGTTTCTTTCGAGTCGCCGCGACCTTTTCCAGGGAATCCTTGGCCCACTCCATCATTTTTCGATTCCTCCGTGTTTTCTGAAACGCTTCGCCCGTTCAAACCGCTCCTGAGGGTCGTCCGTGAGAAGATAATTCCACTCTCGTTCCACTTGGTTTTGTTCTTGGGTTGCAGGGGCCAAAGACGGATTATTGCGGTTCATCCCCAGCGATCGACGCACCCACAGCCCCATATTGTGAGGTTTGACGTTATCTTCGCAGACCAAACGGCACAACCCGCAATGAATGCAGGTGGTGAAGTCCTCCGACACCTCATCAAATTTCCCGTCCTGCATCCTGAGAACGGAATCCATCACCGGAATGTTCATCGGGCAGGCGCTGGTACAGCTTCCGCATTTCGTGCAACGGTTGAGAGTGGGAAAAGCCGCCTGTAAACTTTCCACCGTTGGGTCCGGGCTGGGGCCGATGGGCGGGATGGATTCCACCGGACAGGGAAACACTTCCATGCCTTCTTCCACGGGCCGCAGACAGGCGAGATCGGTGCCGCCGGGCCGGCCATCCTGAAAGCGGATGGAGACCGTGCAGACGCCGCAAACGCCGCCGACACAGCCGGTTTTAACGGCTTCGCCCATCCCCGCCGCCCAGAGAGCATGGACGATGGTTTCCCCGGATTTTGCGTTGATGGATTTCCCCGCAATGAATATTTCTACGGATTCCGGTTCCAATTTTGGCTCCTTAACCTGCTGTTATAGAATCAGCCCTCTATCATAGCCAATTTTTCATGGCCTGTCATTCGAGGCGGTGCCCTGCGCTTGTTCGCCATAGGATTCTATGCTAAATTATCCCCAGAATCATCAACTTCAAGGGTTTTAACAGTCATGTCGGGACATTCCAAATGGGCCAGCATCAAGCACAAAAAAGGTGCTACGGATGCCAAGCGCGGCAAGATATTCACTAAGATCATCAAGGAAATCACCGTTGCGGCCCGGCTTGGCGGCGGCGACCCGGAAGGCAACCCGCGTCTTCGCACCGCGATCCTGACGGCCAAGGGAGCCAATATGCCGGGGGATAACGTCACCCGAGCGATAAAAAAAGGCACCGGCGAGCTGGAAGGCACGCATTACGATGAAGTGACTTATGAAGGTTATGGCCCTGGGGGTACGGCGATCTTCATGGAAGTGATGACCGATAATAAAAACCGCACGGTAAGCGAGATCCGGGCCCTCCTCGGCAAGCGCGGTGGAAATCTGGGGGAGAACGGATGTGTCGCCTGGATGTTTGAGCAGAAAGGGTTCATCGCCGTCAATAAGAGTGAAAAGGACGAGGACGAATTGTTTGAACTGGCGCTGGAGGCCGGCGCGGAAGACATGAAATCCAGCGACGATAACTTTGAAATCACCACCTCGGTGGAAAATTTCGAATCGGTTCGTAAGACTCTCGAAGAAAAAGGCGTCAATATGGAAGTTTCCGAGTTGACCCGCATTCCGCAAAACACCGTTCCCGTCGATGAAAAAAACTGCAAACAGCTTTTGCGCCTGATGGATGCTCTGGACGACCACGACGATATCCAGAAAGTTTATGCCAATTTCGATATTTCAGATGAAGTCATGGCGGCGATCGAAAGCGAATCCTGACGGCCACCGGCTGAGGGGGTGAGCCCCCAGCGAGAAACAAATTTCTTTCCACGGCAGACCGAAAAACAGCAACAACTGCGGAACCGTCCGCTGATTTTCCTTCAACCCTTCAGCCAAACCTTTCCTCCTGAGACTTTAATATGCCTTTAAATGGAAGAAGGCCAAGCCAGAAAGCGTTGCCCGACGTTAGCAAACCGCCCCTACGGCGAGTGGTGATGGGAATCGATCCCGGAAGCAACTGCACAGGCTACGGCCTGGTGAAAGAGGTCGGGGGACAACCGCGTGTGATTCACTGGGGGGCTGTGCGTACCAGACCAAAGCAAGCGTTCCCGGAGCGGTTGAAGATGATATATAATGAACTGGTCCGGGTGATCCGGGAATTTTCTCCCGATGTGGTGGTGGTGGAGGATTTGTTTTTCGCCAAGAACGTCAAGTCCGCTCTCAAGCTCGGGCAAACGCGGGGAGCGATTCTCATGGCCGCTATCAATGAAGAAGTGGCGCTTGCCGAGTACAGTCCGCTGGAAGTCAAACAGTCCGTCGTCGGTTATGGCCGCGCGGACAAAACCCAGGTTCAGGACATGGTGACGGCGCTTCTCGGACTTAAAGAAAAACCTGAACCGTTCGACGCCGCGGACGCTCTGGCCGTGGCCATCTGCCACCTGCACACGGCGGAAAGCCAGTCCCGTTTGCAAACGCACCGCTCCCGATGATCTCGCACTTGAAAGGAACCCTGAGCCACAAGTCCCCCATTCACGTGGTGGTGGATGTCAATGGCGTCGGCTATCAGGTCCATGTGCCGTTATCCACCTATTATGCCCTGCCCGAACCGGGGGGGGACGTGTTTCTAAAAATCCACACCCATGTGCGCGAGGACGCTTTCAAACTGTTCGGGTTTCTCACCGATGAAGAGCAGATGATCTTCGAAAAACTGATCTCCATCACAAAGGTCGGTCCGAAACTGGCCCTGGGAATCCTGTCGGGCATGCCGCCTGAGGATCTCATGAATGCGGTCATGGCTCAGGATATTGCAAAAATTGCCACCATTCCGGGCGTGGGACGCAAAACCGCCGAACGCCTGACTCTGGAGTTGAAAGACAAGCTGGCGGATGTCGCGATAGAATTCGCTCCCAGCCAAGGTCCCAGCGGTGAAGTCGGGGTTCTGGACGACGCCGTCTCGGCCCTCGTCAACCTGGGATATAAAAAACCCCAGGCCGAAAAAGCCCTGAAATCCATTTGGGAAAAGAACGGCAAAACCACTCCGTTGGAAGATTTAATCAAAGAAAGCCTAAACGTCCTGTCCTGAAAGCCGAGAAGAAGCTATGAACGAAGACCGCATGATGGATACCGCCATCGAAGCTGAAGAAATTCAATACGACAGCAAACTGCGTCCGTCCAGTTTTGATGACTACGTCGGACAGGAGAAGGTCAAGGAGAACCTGAACATTTTCATCTCCGCCGCCCGCATGCGCGGCGATGCTTTGGACCACGCCCTGTTTTACGGTCCGCCGGGGCTGGGTAAAACCACGCTCGCCAACATCATCGCCGCCGAGATGGGAGCGAACCTGAAAAGCACCTCCGGTCCGGTGATCGAAAAATCCGGCGACCTTGCGGCTTTGCTCACCAACTTAAAACAGGGCGACATCCTGTTCATCGACGAGATTCACCGCCTGTCCAACGTCATCGAGGAAGTGCTGTACTCGGCGATGGAGGATTTCAAACTCGACATCATGATAGGCCAGGGGCCGAGCGCCCGTTCCATCAAGCTGGATCTGCCGCCGTTCACCCTGGTCGGCGCGACCACACGCGCGGGACTGTTGACATCGCCCCTGCGCGACCGCTTCGGCGTCGTTCATCGTCTGGATTTCTACAGCGAAAAGGATCTGGAGACCATAATCACCCGCTCCGCCGCCATCCTCGACATCCCCATCAACCCGGACGGGGCCGGAGAAATCGCCCGCCGCTCACGCGGCACGCCGCGTATCGCCAACCGCCTGTTACGCCGCGTGCGCGACTACGCCCAGGTCAAGGCCGATGGGGTGATCGTCCGTGGTGTGGCGCAGAAATCTTTGGAGATGTTGGAAGTCGATGCGAAGGGGTTGGACAAAATGGACCACAAACTGCTCAGGACCCTGATCGAGAAATTCAACGGCGGTCCCGTGGGCATCGAAAGCCTGGCCGCTTCCATCAGCGAAGAGAAGGACACCATCGAAGACGTGCTCGAACCCTACCTCATGCAATCCGGATTCATCCACCGCACCCCCAGAGGCCGCGTCGCCACCCAGATGGCCTACGAGCATTTCGGCATCCTGCCACCCGCCCAGGGAACGCAGGAAAAGTTGTTTTAATAACTTCTCTATCCTTGAAAAGGCCATTGCATAACCCGTCATTGCGAGAAGCCAACGGCGACGAAGCAATCCAGAGTATCTGGATCTACCCCTCCGGGGCACAAACGCGTGTGAATATTATCATGGCCACGCCGCTTTGCCGCTCGCGATGACGTATCGGACAGGCTCTGTCGAAGTGTGAGCTAGGCGAGGGAAATTGACAGGATCGACTGGATTTTAAAAACTCCCCCTTCTGTGAAGGGGGCCGGGGGGATTTAATTTCACCGCAAAGACGCAAAGGACGCAGAGAAAAATTTCTTCCTCACATCTTGTGTGATTAAAACAATGGTCAAGAAACAGAATTCAACATATCTCTTTTAATAGACAAATTTTCAACAATACCCGAAAAAGCACCGTCTAAAATTTTTGCAATACTACCCATTGTTTCCAATAAATTGCGTAAATTAATATGGCTTAATCCTTCTATGGATGCTTTGCCATCTAAGTTGACAGGGTAACGAAAAGCGGTGGAGGTTGGATCAACCTGGGAAAATTCATTGATGAGTGTTTCGATAGAATCAAGATCATTTTTTTCATCAGGCCACACTTTTTCTAGGATTCCCCGTGTTTGTTTCCAAAGTTTGTCGAGTTTATGAGAGTCTTTTGTTTTTATGGAGATATCAAAAAGATTGTTTCCCTCTTGGATCAGTTTTTTCATGCGTAGCTCAAGATATTGACGATAAAGAAAGACTACGGGAAAAACAAATAAGTCTTGGTTCCTTTGAGTTTGGATAACATTTTCTATGAGTGTATCCGCAGCATCTTTATATCCACTTGCATACAGATCCCAAGAATCAGGTGAATAATTTAGGCAAGCGTTATGCCACCAATCTTTATCGTGTTTAAACAGGCGTTTGCTGTTTGGAGATGCTTTTGATTTAGTAGAACTAGTTTTATCCACTGCTGACCTCATCATTTGTTAGAGGTAAAGGTCTTAAAAGGTTTTCTCTAGAATAATTTAACAAATAATTATTTATTTTTCCTGTAATCATGCCCATTTTACCTATCTAATAAGACAAGGTTGACACCCTCAATTGGGACAGGTAAAGTTATGGGATAACTCAAACTACTTTGTTAATCAGTGACGTTGAGTGGTTTATAGGTTTTTGTGTTTGCTCAACGTTTCGTAATTGAAAGGAAAGCATCATGGCTTCCGCCAGTGCCCGTCACATCCTTGTAAAATCCGAAGATGAGTGCAATAAAATTAAACAGGAAATTGAAGGCGGCGGCGACTTCGCCGAAGCCGCCAAGCAGCACTCGCAATGCCCCTCCGGTAAGGACGGTGGCGCGTTGGGTGAGTTTCGTCCCGGTCAGATGGTTCCGGAATTTGACGAAGTGGTGTTCCGGGATGAAGTGGGCAAGGTGCATGGTCCAGTGAAAACCCAGTTCGGCTATCACCTGATCGAGATCACCGATCGCAAAGACTAGGTAAAACAGACCGAACCATCCCCTCACCTGACCTCTCCCCTTGAAGGGGAGAGGGATTAATCCGCAAAAATTTCTCTGCGTCCTTTGCGTCTTTGCGGTGAAATTAAATCCCCCCGGCCCTTGTGATATTTCACCTTAGCCTTCATGCCCCGAAGGGGTACCCCCCTTCAAGGGTAGAGGGATTCATAATAATTTCCTCTCCTCTGAGAGGAGAGGATTAAGGTGAGGAGGAATTCAAATTTTCCTTCCTTTGAGATTTTCTAATCCTTCCATTCAGCGCCCTGCAAACTGATGGGCGCGTCCTTGTTCGCATCCAGATAGATTCTGATGGCTTCCAACCCGGCAGGATAGTTTTTCATGGCGAAGGCTTCCTCGCCGGGGCCGTGGTAGCGGCGGGCAAACACCGAAAACCGTTGCGCCGTCCGGATTTCAAAATCTCTTTCTAATCTATCTTTCTCTAGAGTGTTTAATCCAGTGACGGGAGGCCTTTGATCCGCCCGGTAACGCAGAAGGTTGAGAAAACTTTCATCAGTCTGCCACTTGAGCGGTGGAAGCAGGGTGACCGGAGAAAACTCGAGCAGGGGATGGTTGTCCGTTATGACAGGGGAGTCTTTGAGAAGAGGTTTCAGCCGGTCGCCGTCGGTGACAAAAAAATCCGTCAGATCGAGAAACGATCGGACCCCCATTTGCCCAGCGGATTCGGCCAGGGCCGGGACACGCATCAGTGCATCAAAGCGGTTTTTGTCCAATGTGATCGGTTGCCGGGAACCCACCAGCAGGACGATGCGCGTCAGAAAACTGTTCCAGACGGAAGTATGCGGATACACCTCCTGAAAGGTTTTGATAATAGCGCGCGCGTCTTCCGGCCCGATCAGATGGAGCGGCAGCCACTGCATCATGAGTCCATCCGGATTCAAGCGGTCAAGGGCCTCTTCATAAAATTCCTTTGAATAAAGATTGACCACACCCGCCTGAACGGGCGACATCGGTTCCAGGGTGATGACATCGTATTGGGATTCGGTCCAGCGCGTGAAGGTGCGTCCGTCCTGTACGATGATGCGGGTGTTGGGCCGCTCCAGCACATCGTGATTCCAGCGCGAAAACCATTTGGCGAATGATAAAACATTACGATCAATCTCCACGCCGTCGACCTCCACGCCGGGGAATAAAGACACCGTTCCCAGGGTGTTGCCCGTCCCGAAACAAACCACCAGCGCGCGTTTGGGGTTGGGGTGAAGCGCCATCGGCACGAATCCCATCGCCTGCATGTAAGCACTGCCGCCGATGGATTCGGAGACCGTCGCGGTGCTGAAGCCGTTCACATAAAGCGTGCGCGCGCCCGATGTCACATCTTCGACCACGCTCAGAGTGGTGAAATCGCCTTCCTTGTAATCCAATAAACGCATCTGTTCTTTGTCGGCGTTGATCTCCGTGCGCGCCAGGTTGTGCTCACCCAGGCGCTGGGTCGAGACGGTCGGTTGCGACCAGGAATAGCCTGCGTAAACGACCAGCGCAGACAAAGACAGTGTGAGAGCGTATCGAACCGGACGTCCGCCCTGATAAAGCGCCAGCGCCACGGCGGACAAAAGGATGAGCAGGGCGAAAATGGCGAACAGCGAGAACCGGATGCCAAACAGGGGGATGAACACGAAGGGGGTGAGAACGGTTCCCAGCACAGCGCCCATCGTGTTGAAGGCATAACTGTTTCCGAGAGTCCCGGTGACTGTGCCGAATAATGACAAATGAATGCGGTTGGCCAGAGGGAACAAAATGCCGAAACCTAAAGTGGGCGGCAGCATCAGTGCGAAAGCAAACAGCGAACGGATGAACAGCGTTCGTCCAGCCGTGTTTTCCAGATCGTAAAATTGCCGGTCCGCCCAGGCCGTCCATTCGGGTATCTGCTCAAGAAGCGGAAGGATGCCGATTCCGAGAATGCCGATTCCCAGTTCGATCAGCAGGAATTTCAAAATCCATTTGGAATTTCCCAGTAATTTTTCAGCGATCAGGCTTCCCAGGGCAATGCTGAAAAGAAACGTCGCCAGGATCAGGGCGAAGGAGTACAAGGTGCTGCCCATGGGAAAAACCAGAACCCGTGTCCAAAGAATTTCGCTGGAGAGCGAGACCATCCCGGAATAAATGAAGATGAATAGGAGCAGGAGGCTCAGGGTTCGCGACGGAGCCGGTTCGTCGTCGATAATTTTCTCCCGTCTGCTCTTTTTAGAGGGTTGCGGTGGTTCTTGAGTTTCCTCAGGTTTCTCTCGGTAGGCAAGGCAGAGCAGCAGGACGAAAGTATTCATGGCGACCGCTGTCCACACGGTTCCTTGAATGCCGAAATATTCAATGGCGAACAATTGCGTGTACAGACAGCCGAAGACCGCGCCAAAGGTGTTCAGGCTGTAGAGGAGAGACATGCGGGAAAAAATCCGCTGCGGCTTTTCGCCGATGGACCAACTGCCGATGAGAGGAAGCGTCGCGCCCATCATCAGGGTCGGAGGAAGCATGAGCAGGGTGCTGAGAGAAAACTCGATGAGGTGTAAAAATGGGCCGGATTCGACCGCCCAGGCCAGAGCCAGAGGATACACTTTTTCCAGGAGCTTCAGCCCCAAAGGGAAGCCCAGACCATAGAGACCGATCAATCCTTCCAAAATTCCGTACATGAGGATCGGGTGGACGGCCTTCCCATGCTGTTTTTGTCGATTCAGAAAACGGACGATTCCCCAGGATCCAAGCGCGAGTCCGATCATGAACGCGCACAAGACCGCGCTGATGGCAAACAGCGTGCCACCGAAAATTAGCGTCAACTGCCGGATCCAGACCAGTTCGTAAACCAGACTGGCCGCCCCGGAGATGAACAGGCACAGGGTGGGGATCGCTGACAAAAAGGGGTTACGATATGAATTCATGAAGGAAACACTGCGATGGACTTGCAGGAATTGTCCCATAACCCCCAGCCTGCGTCAACGTGAAGAGACTGGCCAAAGTTAAGGAAAAATTGTCTGTTATTGTCCATGCCAGATTCCAACCCAGCGAAAGTTTCGGGGGCCAGAACTTTTCAGGGATGGCGATAGGGAAGATTGGCGGTCCCTTGCTCCCTTGGCATTGCAAGCTTTCACCAACAATGGTAACCTTTCTAATCATCGTTCATTTCATTGATATAAACTCTGATTTCCCAGTTTCATTTTTTTGGAGGTTGTGAATGCCTGTAACAATGCAAAGAGGGCTGTTAGTTGCTCTCATCCTGTTAGTTTTGGTGGTGGCACAGAGGGTTGGCGCAGAAACGGATCCAAACGGCACAGAAAAAGAGATTTCCTTTCCCAAGGTGGTCGCCAAGGTCAATGGAGTTGAAATCCCGTCTAAAATTGTGGCCTTCCAATTGAACCGCGCCATGCGGGAAAATCAAAAACCGCTTTCTCAGGAAGAAGAACGAAAAGTGGTCATGGCCATCATCGATAAAGAAATTGTCCGCGAATTGGTGTATCAGGAGGGAAAATCCGCCAAGCTAACAATTGATCCAAAACTGGTGGACCAGGAATTTCAGGGCATCATGGAACCTTATGAAAGCAGAGAGGAATTCGATAAGGCTCTTGAAGCGCGCCAATTGACCGAGGAAGAATTGCGGCAGTCCATTGAGGTGGATCTCATGGCAAAAAAGCTGATTGACGACCAGGTCCGGGGGAAAATTCAAATCACCGACGAAGACGTCAAAAAGTATTACGAGAGCAATAAGGAACAGTTTTTCCGTCCCGAAGCCTATCGCGCCAGCCATATTTTCATTGCCACGATTCCGCCGGATCTGGCAAAAAAACACACCCTTGAAGAATTGGAATCCAGCAAGGCCGAATTGGAAAAAGCCGCTGCAAAGAAGATTCAAAACATCCTTGAGAAAGTGCGCGCTGGCGGCGATTTTGCGGAATTAGCAAAAAAACACTCGAACGATATCGGAAGCGCCGAACAGGGTGGCGACCTCGATTTCATTTATAAGGGAGTGTTTGATCCGGCGTTTGATGAAGCCATTTCAAAGATGAAGCCGGGAGACATCAGCGATGCGGTGAAAACTTCTTTCGGGTACCACATTATAAAACTCGTCGACACGAAGCCCGCGGAACAGGCCACTTTTTCAGAGATGGAAGAGGGAATCCAGAAGCATTTGTTCATGGAAAAAGCCCAGGAGAGTGTCGGGCGCTATTTGCAAGAATTGAGGAAAAAGGCTAAAATTGAGATCCTTTTATGAGCTCAAAAGAATTTCATTTCTTTAAAAAATAACTCATCAGGAGAAAAAAATTAATGGCAACCTATACCAAAGAGAAAGATGTAGCAACCACTCAGGAAGACGATGCCGAAGCTCGCGCCGCCATGGAAGAAGTTTTTGGCAACACCGCCCGTTGGCCGGCGGGGTTTAGCGGGTTTTCCGCAGATGTGGTTGTCAACATCAACGGCAAGGAAGAAAAGGGAACCGTCACCGCAAAAAACGTCAAGGAAATCGAAACCACGATTCAGGATGAAAAGGCCAAAGGGTTTTTGGTTGAAAACATGACGTCCATCGTCAGTCATCGGGGACCCAGGACGTTCGAACAGTCCGACGGTAAATACAAACTGGCGTTTGGCGACGAGGGGACGCATCCTCTCGGACGCATCGTCGTCATGGGCGGTGACGGCATGAGTTCCTTTTACCGCATCAAGGACGGCCGGATTCAGCAGATCAACCGCAAAACGCCGCGCATGGCGTTTACCATCAATATCGAAGAAAGCGTGAAGAACCCGGACGATAAATACCTCACCCACAAATACACGGTGTATTATTTCAATCAGGAAAACGGCATCAAGGATGTCGAAAGCTACTCCGATGATTATGTCCGGGTGGGCGAAGCTGATCTGCCGCAGTACCGCAGAATCATCAATAGTGAAAATGGGGCTATTGAGGTCAACAGCATGACCTTGAGCAATCACAAAATTCTTTAAGAAGGCCAGAGATTAAAAACCGCGCAGTGGGTCGGGTCCCCTGTGCGGTTTTTTTTGTGCATTGTGGTCCAGGTTTTGTCAGGCGATCAAAGACTGGTCGATGACCTTCGCTTTATTTGAAACGGTCACTCCTTTTCCCAGGACCGATCCTTTCACCACACAATCTGCGTTCACCGTCACGCCATCCCACAAAACGGAATTTTCAATCACCGCGTTTTTTTGCACACGGCACCCGTTTCCCAGGACGACATGCGGTCCGATCTTAGCGTCCGTTTCGATGACGCAATTTTCTCCTGTGACAACCGGAGGAGTGATGCCGGAGCCTTGCGGTTTTTCAGGTGCGCCGGCCTTTAACAAGGTTTTCCCGTCCAGCGCGTCCCGATGAACTTTTAGGTATTGCACCCGGTTGCCCATATCGATCCAGTAATCTTGGTGGAGATGGCCGAAGACGGGTAATCCCTCCTGAATCATTTCCGGAAAGATGTTCTCGGCGGTGCCGCAGAACTGCCCGGCTGGAATGCGGGAGAAAATTTCCGGTTCCATGATCTGGATTCCGGTGAACATCACCCGCCGGGTAGGCTCGGGAACATCCATGGAAGATGCGCCCACGAAATGAACGATGCGTCCGTCTTCCTGGATTTCTATCGGGTCGTATTGTTTTGGCGATGCGTCCTCCCGCACCACAAGAGTCAGGCAGGAACCTTTCTGCCGGTGAAAATCGAGCACGCGGTTGAGATCGATATTCACGATGATGTCGCTGTTGATGACCAGAAACGGTCCGCTTTCAAGAAACCCCTGCGCGGCTTTGATCCCTCCTGCCGTCCCCATGATTTTTTCTTCCCTTGAAAAATGCAGGTTGACGCCAAATTGCGAACCGTCGCCAAAATGGTCGATAACCTGTTCCGGCAGATGGTGAACGTTGACCGCGATATCCCGGATGTCGAAGGAGCGCAATAACTCGATGGTGTGCTCGAGAAGCGGTCGGTTCAACACCGGAACCATGGGCTTGGGAATTTTTTGTGTCAAAGGCATCAGCCGGGTTCCGAACCCGGCAGCCAGGATCATGGCTTTGAGAGGTTTGCGTTTATCCGGTGAGGGAGAAAGATTCATGGTGAGTCTGGTGGTAAAACGTGTTGCAGGGTCTAGTTTCCGCTGGCAAGTTTTTTCAACGATTCCGTAAACGGCGGCTGGGCGATTCCTTTATCTGTGATGATGGCCGTGATCAAATGGTTTGGGGTCACGTCGAACGCCGGATGCGCCACCGCCGCCCCTTCGGGGGCCATGCGTTTGTTGTTGATGGTGGTCACCTCCTCGGCGGATCGTTGTTCGATGGGGATTTGTTCTCCGGTCGCCAGGGACAGATCCAGCGTCGATACGGGTGCCGCCACGTAAAACGGAATGTTATGATTTTTTGCCAGAATGGACACCATATACGTGCCGATTTTGTTAGCCACATCACCGTTGGCGGCGATACGGTCCGCTCCCACCACGACCACGTCCACCTGTTTTTGCTGCATGAAATATCCCGCCATGCTGTCGGTGATCAGCTTGACGGGAATATGATCCTCCATCAACTCCCAGACCGTGAGCCTGGCTCCCTGCAGAAAGGGGCGGGTTTCATTAGCGAGGACGTTCACCTTTTTGCCGGCGTTCACCGCGGCGCGGATGACCCCGAGGGCTGTTCCAAAACCTGCCGTCGCCAGGGCCCCGGCATTGCAATGCGTCAAAATATTGCTTCCGTCCTGGATCAGGGACTGGCCGAAACCGCCCATCGCCTGATTCGCGCCGATGTCCTCGTCACAAACCGTTTGCGCTTCCTCGCGCAATCTTTTTTTTAAGTCGGGCAGGCTTTGGTTTTTAGAATCCCTGGCCACCCGCTTCATGCGTTCGATGGCCCAGGCAAGGTTGACCGCCGTGGGGCGCGACTGAGCCAGGGTATCGCACTTGTTCTCCAGCTGGGCGTAGAAACTCTCGAAATCCTCCGCCTCAATGGCATCGGCTCCCAGACTCACCCCCATGGCCGCCGCCACGCCGATGGCGGGGGCTCCCCGGATGATCATGGTTTTGATGGCATGCCCGACCTCTTCGATGGTTCGGCAATCGACGAAAACTTTTTCCGTCGGCAGGCGGGTTTGGTCGATCATGCGGGCCGCGCCATCGATGAATTCGACTGTTTTAATCATGGGAGTTTTTGCACTTTCAATTTTTTAAGATGTCTGAGGAAGGACTTTTTGTAAAAAAGTGGATGCGTCCATACTATCGATGTGGATGATTTTATTTTTGCTGGTCACCCCGGCGACGATGTCTATTCGGGATGCGCTCACCCCCAGTGATTTGGCCAGGAACTTGACGCAACTGCGGTTGGCTTCCCCTTCCACAGGCGGTGCCGTCAGCCGGATCTTCAGCGCGCCGTTGAAGACTCCGGTGATTTCGTTTTTAGACGCCCTGGGTTGAATGGCGGCCGAAAACTGAATTCCCCCTTTACAGGTTTTAACGTTCAAAGACATGATTGCAAGGCAACCCGCATTTTACTTTTTAAATTGCTGAAGGTGTTCCCGGGCCGATGCCTTGAGGCTTTTGATCAGGTTTGATTTTTCCTGTGTGAGTTTATGGATTTCCTGTTTCAATCCCTCCAGATCCTGCTCCGCCTTTTTTTTATGACTTTCAGCCTGTTCCCGCGCCTTTAAAAGGACCAGCTTGGCTCTTTCTTTGATAAGTTCCTGAGTGATCTGCGGGGGCCTGTCGTTGGAATCCGAACCGGCCGGGTTTTCTTTTTTTAATTTCCGAATGATCCGGCTTTTTTTCGCGAGCTCCTTTTCCAGCCTTTCGATTTCCTCCGACATTTCCTTGAAGTCATCTGCGACAAGGTGTAAAAATGTATCCACCTCCTGCTTGTTATAGCCTCTGAACTTTTCGCGAAAGCACTGTTCCAGGATGTCGAGATGATTTAACCTCATGGCGGACTCATTGCAGTTGAATAGCGAACATTCCCAGAGATTTGACCACAAACTCCTGGAGGAAAATGATCCCCAGAATCACTATAATAGGAGAAAAATCGATGCCGATGCCGGACATGGGTATCAGTTGCCGCACCCGGGCGATGACCGGTTCCGTGATGCTGTATAAGAATTGTACGATCGGATTGTATGGATCGGGATTGACCCAGGACAACAGCGCCCGGATAATGATGATCCACATATAGATGCTGAGTGCGATATCAAGAATCGTGGCGGTGGCAGAAAGAAAATTTCCTAAGATATACATAAGTGTCCGTTTGAGTGGTCGGGGATGGACAAAGCGCTTTCCGAACAAAAAGGGAAACCGCTAAAATCCTTGATTTTAACCCGCTTAAAGTAACCAACTTCCATTATATTGTCAATTGGAAGTCCGGAACATGAATTATGACCGCGAAAGGTTCATTTGTCATCCTCCATAAAGAGGAAGCACCGCTTTTCTAACCGAAACAGGGAAGGACCATGCCAAAAAAAATACGCGATAAGGTGATCGACCTCCTTAAAAACGAAACAGAACTTTCAGATGTCGTCGTCAAAGGATGGGTGCGGACGCGGCGCGATTCCAAGGGAGGTTTTTCATTTTTGGAAATCAACGACGGCTCCTGTCTCGCCGGCATCCAGGTGGTTGCGGATCATGAACTGGAAAGCTTTCAATCCGTTGCGAAATATCTGCATACCGGAAGTTGTGTTTCGGTCACCGGAAAACGGGTTGCGTCCCAGGGCAAGGGCCAGAAATGGGAAGTCCAGGCCAGCGAAATCGTTTTGTATGGTTCGGCGGATGCGGAGAAATATCCGTTACAGAAAAAACGCCATTCCTTCGAGTTTTTACGCGAGATCGCGCATTTGCGTCCGCGCACCAACACCTTCGGCGCCGTCATGCGCGTCCGCAACCGCTTGGCCTATTCCATCCATAAATTTTTCAACGACCGCGGGTTTGTCTACCTGCACACGCCCATTATTACGACCAGCGATTGCGAGGGTGCGGGAGAAATGTTTCAGGTGACGACGTTGAACGTGGATCAACCGCCCCGGAACGACGGCAAGGTCGATTACGATCAGGATTTTTTCGGCAAAAAAACCGGACTCACCGTCAGCGGACAACTGGAAGGCGAGATCTATGCCCTGGCGCTGTCCGACATCTACACGTTCGGCCCAACGTTCCGGGCGGAGAACTCCAACACCAGCCGGCATCTCGCCGAGTTCTGGATGGTCGAACCGGAGATGGCGTTTTACGAACTCGACGACGACATGGACCTGGCCGAGGAGTTCGTCACCTACCTGCTGAAAGACGTGCTGAACCATTGCCAGGAGGACATGGAGTTTTTCAACACACGCATCGACAAAACCATCATCGAAACGTTAACCAATATCGTCGAGAATCAGTTCGAACGCGTCCATTACAGCGACGCCATCCATTTGCTGGAAAAATCCGGTGAGAAGTTCGTCTACTCCGTGGAATGGGGATGCAACCTGCAGTCCGAACACGAACGCTACTTGAGCGAAAAAGTGTTTAAGAAACCCGTCATCATCTACAACTATCCCGAAGAGATCAAACCGTTTTACATGAAACTCAACGAAGACAAAGAGACCGTTCGGGCGATGGACGTGCTGTTGCCGAAGTTGGGAGAGATCATCGGCGGCAGTCAAAGAGAAGACGATCTTGCGCTTCTGGAAGCCCGAATGAAGGAAAAAGAGCTCGATCCTCAGGAATACTGGTGGTACCTCGATCTCCGGCGTTACGGCTCCGCCCCGCATTCCGGATTTGGGCTGGGGTTCGAGAGACTCGTGCAGTTCGTCACCGGCATGGAAAACATCCGCGACGTGATCCCCTTCCCGCGCACGCCCAGGCACGCCGGGTTTTAATTAACCTAGGCAGAACCTCTGGACTATTCTAATTAGGTTTGAGCTATATTTGATATATTTTTAGAGAAAATTTCTTTGGCTCTGATGGAAGTCGAAATCCGAGAAGTTTTTTTCTCCTTCAGGCGTGATGGCACAGGGACTCCCCGGGAAGTTTTAAATTCCCGGCTATAAGAAATCCCATCAGCGTGGTTTTGTGCATCCCTGGCCATAGGGTAAGAAGCCGGGAGGGCATCCTTTAAACCCGCGATCTCTGGGATCTCTAGGGCGGGGCAAACCCGTACCCCCTCGTCCTTGCCGTCTTTGCTCGTCCCAATATTGGCGTGTGGATTCGCCCAGGGCCCGGTACATATCTGCTCCGATTTGGTTCTCAAAAACCAACGCTCCTCCAGCCGATCGAACCTTGCACAGACGACAACGTAATTTATTTTTATTCATTCGGTCCAGAGCTTCATTTTTCACTCTCTGCAAATCGGTCGCATATAGATCGGGAGGAACGTTCAATTGGACGACTCCCTGCTGGCTCAACAATTCTTTTTGCAGATCACGCAACCTTTTTTCCAAAACATCAAGTTTCGTCTTACTCACTCCGGCCTTCTTTTTAAAAAAGTGCTCCTCCGCAAGGTTTTCGTATTGTTCCGCCAAAGACTGGGTCTGGATAGTATTACCCGCAAATACGGTAATTGCGGCTGCCTGGTTCAAGGTGGTTGTGAGGTGCAAAACAATTATGACCACCCAAGTGAAAAGGATAGTTTTATGATTCATGACCCCTTTACTCCACTTAGTTTTTTGATCTCATTTCCTCTATGTCATTTAAAAAATCCTGCATATCTTGGATCATCTCCCTTTGTTCCGGTCGTAACTGTGACTCTGACTTGGCATCAGGTCCTTCTCTCGTTATTCGGGGTTCTTGTCTAACCCCGGTATCAAACGATTTTATCGAGGTATCCTGGTTTGGATAAAGTTCCTCGAAGTAAAATATTCCTCTTTCATAGCTCACTAAACAGGGATCACAATATAATTCCCTTTTCCGCATTCTATTTTTTGCGGCCCTGCTGATTTTTTTTTCATTTTCTTCATGGTCAAAATAAAGTTTTGAAGGGATCATTAATTCGACGGCCTTCAGATTTTTTAATTTTAATTTGAGATTATTCAACCGCGTATTCAAGGTCCGAAGCTCCCCTTCCCCGGCTCCTTTAGACTTGGAAAACTCCATATGCATATAATCTTTCAGATGTTGATTAGCCAGTCTTGGGATTTGGCGAGAGGAACCAATAAAAATTGGTATCATATCCTCTTCAGATGCGGATGGGGTTGGGTGAATCTGACTGGCTCCGACGAAAACCAATACAAAAGTAACGACTTTGATATTCATGATTTTCTCCTTTTCCGAATCCTAGATTACTTCCTGAAAAAAATTCATTCCGTAACACGTTCCGAATTCAGGAGGACGCAAAATATCATTCGTTCAATCATGCGGCATGGATGATCAGGCCTAGGTATCTATTATTCTATATAGGCTTTTTTCTAAGTTTCGCAATAGGCAGGGGGTTTAAGACTTGCGCAGCAAAACCGCTGTTTCCACATGTTGCGTCTGCGGGAACATGTCGATGACCACCATGTCTTCGATACGATAAGGCTCCATGCGGGCGAGATCGCGCGCCAGAGTGGCGGGGTTGCAGGAAACATAGACGATCGTCTCAGGCGCGATCTTTAAGATGCTTTCCACCACCTCCTTGGAACATCCCTTTCGCGGCGGGTCGACGATCACCGTGTCTATCGTTTGCTCTTCAACGATTTTCGGCAGATGCGTCTCCACCGTTCCCTGCAAAAACTCGCAGGTTTCGATGCCGTTCAGTTTGGCGCTTTCCTTGGCGTCCTCGATGGCTTCCGGAAACTCTTCAATGCCGATCACCGACCGTCCCGCACGCGCCAGCCACAGGCTGATGCCGCCGGACCCGCAATAAGCGTCCAGAACTTTTCCCTTGCCCGGAGTCACCCACTGATTGATGACCTCATACAACCTCACCGCCTGCGGGGAATGGACCTGCATGAAAGACCCTAGAGCCAAACGAAACTGCAAACCGTCCAGTTCATCGGCGAACCGGCCCTTGCCCCACAGTTTTCGGGTACTGCCGCCCAGAATGACATTGGTGTCCTTGTCGTTCAGGTTTTGCACGATGCCCGCGACGCGATAGCGTTCCAGAAATTCCGCGTCCGTCAATTCCTTTAAAAACGGTTTCGGAAACCGGCCCTTGGTGGTGATGAAACCGATGAGCGTCTCCCCGGTGGCTTCCGAGTGGCGGACGACTATGCCGCGCAGAAATCCCTTGTGCCACTTTTCGCTGTAAATGAGGACCCGGTGTTTTATCAGCAGGCCGCGAATGTGTTCCTTGACCTCGTTGATCGGCGGCAGGAGGATGTCGCAACGGTCCGAATCGGCCACCTCATGCGTGCCCTGCTGGTAGAAACCCACCTCCAGCTTTTTATCCTTCAGAGCCACCGCGAAGCTTCCCTTATTGCGGTAATGATACGGGCGCTCGGCGGGCAGAGTTTTAATCGGGTCGGGAGGCGTGATCTTGCCGATATGTTGCAATGCTTCCGAAACCACCCGTACCTTGAACTCCATCTGCTTTTCATACAAAAGGTCCTGCAGTTTACAGCCGCCGCATTCCAAAAACACCGGGCAGGGGGCCTCGACCCGAAACTCGGAAGCCTTCAGCCGGTCCAGCACCCTGGCCACGCCGAAGCGCGGGGTGACCTTGCTGACCTCGCCCATCACCGTGTCGCCAGGCAGGCCCTCGGGAACGAACAGAGTGTATCCTTCGTGGCGGCATATGCCGTCGCCGCTGGAACCCTGAGTTTCGACGGTCAGCTCCAGCTGGTCGCCGACTTTTACTGGAATGATGTGCTGAAGTTTTGCCATGCGTCCTTGTCTTTCAGAGAGTAAAACCCGCTAATCTAGCATACGGGCCGAGTGGAAGGAAATAGAATAATCCTCTTGGGAGGCATCCCAAAGGCGTGCTATGTTTTGTCCGGGTGCAGTAAAGTGTAAAGGAAAACGAGCCGCTTAGAAAATAAAACTTCATGAGACATAGCATTTGCATACTGGGAGCGGTCAAGGAAGAGATCGCCGGAATCAAAGGCCGGATGAAGATCGAGCGCCGGCACAAGTTCGGAAAGACCGATATCTGGCGCGGCACCTGGGAGGGAAAGCGCGTCATCCTCGTGCGCACCGGAGTCGGCAAAAAAAGAGCCCAGGAAGCCCTGACCCGCGTGCTGGATAATTTCCCCATCTCGATGGTGATTTCCATAGGCTACGCCGGCGGAACGCATCCCGACCTTCAGACGGGAGATCTGTTGATCGCCGATAAAGTGCTGGCCGTCCCCGAAGACGGAAAAACCCCGAAGGAAGTCCTCACGACCGCGCCCCTTACGGAAAAGGCGGTGGGCCTTCAAGCATCGGATGAACCCCGCTTCAAGTTTTCCATACACAAAGGCAGCCTGCTTACCGTGGAAACCGTGATCCATCGCCCCGAAGACAAACGGGCATTGGGGGAGAGATATGACGCCATGGCCCTCGACATGGAAACCTGCGAACTGGCCAGGATCGCGGCCAAGCGGGAGTTGGAATTTCTGTCCGTCCGCGCCATCAGCGACACCGTCGAGCAGGAACTGGTGGATGTTTCATCCTTCATGGAGAAGGATGGAGAAATCTCTAAACTCAAAGCCGGGTGGTACGTCCTCACCCATCCCGCATCGCTAAAAACCTTCATCGACCTCAAAGACATCGCTCAACAAGCCACAAAAAATTTGACTGAGTTTTTGATTGAGTTTTTGCGAGTTAAGAACTGAGTCGGAAAATTTTTTATCGAAGGTTAAAAATGATTTTTTAGATTGAGGACAAATTAGAAGGAGGGATAAAAATTAAGATAGAACGATTTATCGATTGCCCAGAAATATCTTCTTTGCGAGAAACAAAATTTTATTCTTCATTGCGACCATATATTCATCAAAGACTTAAGCATCATAAAGATACAAAGGGTTATTTTATATTAGAAGGTGATGAAGAGAACTTTTCTATTGAAGACAGGTATTTTGCAAAACTTGATATTATTTTTAATCAACTGTTTCAAAATATTCAAATTCGTCAGTATTGGAAAAGTCAATTTGTTGGGCTCAGACAGTCTCGGCAAATAAGTGTGTTGGCGTTAGGTTGTCTTCATAGGGCCTATATCAATGAACTTGTCATTTTATTTGAACGTTTGGAAGGTTTTCTGGTGCTCTTAAATAAAGCCTTCAGACAACAAGAAAAAACTAAGGAGCTTGAACAGATACTTCTACAGTTCTTTGACCCTTTAATTTTCAAGAAACGCAACTATAATCATCACCAGTCGTATTTGTGGTTTCCTGGTCATACTGAGTTGGCAACACAGGAAGAACGAGCGTTACAAAACGAAAATTACCTTGGCAAATATTATGAAGAATTTATAAAAAAAGTTGATGATAATATTAGTTGGATTGAGTCTGCTGAAAAAGAGATCTCGAATTTTTTAAAGTTATTTGTGGAAGCTGTGGAAGAACGGACTAAAAGTGGTGGAACATACTTGAAACCAACTCATTTACCATCAAACTTTTACATTAAAGATAAATTGAAGTCTAATCTAAGACAAAATTATCTTCATGATGACGTTTTTGAAAAAGGTAGAGACTAATTTGACCGGTTTAATTAAGACAACGCAGTTAAAGAAAAAATTTCAATTTCTTTAGAAAATTTCCATAAACCCTTCACATTATTACCTTGTTTTTCCACTGTTCTCAACTTTGCGTGTACAATTTCTCCAGTCCGTGGGAAACATCAACTTAAACGAAGGATGGCCCGATGCTGAAATTCATCAGTAAAAACATTATTACCGGGCTGGTAACCCTCCTGCCGGTGGTTTTCACGCTTTATCTCCTTTACTGGCTGGCGGTAACGGCGGAAACGGCTTTGGGCGGTGTGATGAGATCGTTGCTGTCAGACAGCTTTTACTGGCCCGGTATGGGGGTGGCAGCCGGCCTGGCATCGGTATTCGTGGTGGGGATGCTGATGCATACCTACGTGGTTCAACGCTTGTTTTCCATAGGCGAACAATTCCTGTACCGCATGCCTTTTGCCAGATCGATCTATCGCGCCAGCCGCGACTTTTTTAATTATTTCTCGCCTGAACGGAAAAAGGAATTCGAGCAAGTCGTGTCCGTCACGTTCGGGAGTCCCGGCATGCAGGTGATCGGTTTTGTGACCCAGGCCATTCCAGAAAACCTGCCGGAAGGTTTTCGGGAAGAAGACAGCGTTCTGGTCTATCTGCCCTTGAGTTACATGATCGGGGGTTACGCAGTACTGGTGCCTCGCAGTGCCATCCGGCCATTGGACATGAAGATGGAGGAGGCCATGCGGTTCACGCTGACCGCTGGAGTCACCGGACCGGCGAAGTCCCCCCCGGGTACAAAAGATAAGGAATAAATGATCCGAAACTGTTCCGAAAATCAGCTGTGCGGCGCCAGATCCCTCAAGTTCATTCACCCCTATCCCCCCCCTTTCTCAAATCATGTATAATCCTCGGCTTAACTGAAGATTAATCCTAGTGTAGTGTTGCAGAAATAAGTCTGTTAATCACCCGGCGGTTTTAAAGTTTAAATATGCTTTCGAACTTCTTGAAATCCCCCCGGCCCAGGGGGAGCTTCTTTATCCCCCCTTTCATAAAGGGGGTTAGGGGGATTTTTAACGATAACCCTACGACAGGACACTAGCTCACAGAGCCAAAACCAATGCAATGGATTGACGAAAAACCCTGGCGCGGAATCGCCCTGGAAATTGAGACCAACCTGTCGCCGCGCGAGATGATGATCCGCGCGGATATCGATAGGCCGCTTTCTAAAAACAAAAAGCTGAAATCCATGGCCAACCAGAAGGCGGTCCGCTTCTTCAAGGCCTTCGCCGAAGCCGGGGATGCGCGCATCGAGGCTTTCGGCAACATGGAAAGCGAGCCCATCATGTGGGTGCTGGCGGCGTTGAACGAGGATTTCACCTTGCCGGGCGGCGATGCGGTGCGCGGTTGCGTCCTCCTTTTCTCCAAAAATGAGAAACGCGAAAACGTTCAGGCCCAGTTCCTGACCCTTCGGGGCGCAGGCAACAGCACGCTCCATCTGCCGGTCAAGGTCCGGTCCACCTTCAGAAATACCCTGCTGTTATCCCCCATGTTTGACGACGAAATGACTCAAAAGGCCAAAGCGACCATCGATGCGGGCCGGCAGGCGATTTCCGTGTTCGCGTCCGACGCCGGGCGTCTGGCCGAGCATCAGGTGGATGACGAGACGGCTAACCGCTACCTGTTCGACGTTTTCCAGCCGGGAGTTTCCAGCCAATTGCCTGTGATTGGCGAAAAAGAGATCGAAGAACAAGCCGAGGACAAAACCAGAAAAGCCATCGCGGCGTTTAAAAACGCTCCGGGGCAGGAGCTGGAATCCGCCCGCATGACCGCCTGGGGACTGCTGAACGCGGTGACCTACACGGTCGATCATCTTCTGCTCAAAAATCAGGATACCCGGTTGCGCCAGGCCTGGTTCGGGTTCAACGCGACGGTCAAGAAACGTGCGTTCGATCTGGCTATAGGCCTGTTGAAAAAGGATTGAGGCGATGGAGTGGACGAACGAAAAACCCTGGCAGGGATTGGGTGTGGAAATCGCATCCCACCTGTCCGCCCGCGAGATGTCGGTCAAACTGCAACTCGATTGGGAGGTGGTCAAAACCCCGTCGCAACGACCGAAGTCCCCGGCCAATCAGGAGACCTTCCGTTTCTTCAAAGCGTATGTTGAAGCCGCGGATCTTCGCATCGAATCCATCGGCAGCCTCGACGACGGACGCATCATCTGGGCCCTGGTTCCGTTGAACGAGGATTTTTCCCTGGTGGATATCGACCCGGTCAAAGGTTACCTGCTGATGGCTTCCCGCCATGAGAACCGGCAGTCCGTCGAAATCCTGTTCCTCACGGTCCGCGAAGTTGGACACAACATGCTTCAGGTTCCCGTCAAAGTGCGGTCCACGCTCAAAAACATCTTCCGCAAGCAGTTCACCAATACCTTTCCCTTTCTGAACCAGATTCCGCAGAAGTTCGACGACGCCATGAACAAAAAAGCCAGAGACGCAATTGAGGCCGGTCGTAAAGCAATTTCCGCGTTCGCCTCCGACGCCGGGCGGCTGGCAAATCACAAGGTGGATGACCAGACGGCCCTGCGCTATTTTTTCGATGTCTTCCAGCCGGATGTTTCCAGCGCAACGCCTGTCATTGGAGAAAAAGAGATCGAAGAAAAAGCCGACGACAAAACCAGAAACGCCGTCGAGGCTCTCAAAAATGCTCCGGGCCAGGAGTTGGAAACCGCGCATCAAACCGCCTGGGGTCTATTGAACGCCGTGACCTACACCGTCGATCACCATCTCGGCAAAAACCCGGATTCCCGATTGCGGCAGGCGTGGTTCGGGACCAACGCAAAAACCAAGAAACGGGCATTTGAGTTGGCACTGGAGTTGTTGTAGAAGGTCAGGTAGGAAGGCGGCAATTTTTGACGGACCCGGCAAATTTTTCTTTTGCGCGACCGGGATTTTGACGATCAATAAAGTAGCGATGAACCTTTAATTTGTTGGATTTAAATCGGTTTTTCAGTAAATTTGCAGGTGCGTCACTTTTGGCATAGAGATTGCTCTTTATAGTAATGAAGATTCGAAATGGCACTGCCTCCTCCAACGAATTGGGTCACTCCAGACCCAATTCGTGGCGTGCCTAACCCGCCGCAGAATCATTTTCCATCTTAAAATTTTCAAGAAATTCTATTTGGTTCTTATGCCAAAGGGCTTGGATATGGACCCGGGGTGGGCTTTGTTCTTTTTTAATCCCCTCATCCTCGCCTTCTCCCCTTTGGGGAGAAGGAATTATTTATCTTCCTCTCCCTCTGGGAGAGGATTGAGGTGAGGGTTCCAGTTGAAGAATGGTGGTGGGCATCCTAATCCAAAGAAAAGATCCAGTGGCTGCTGCTGTAACTGCCGCCGGGAGTGGGTCCTCCCGTCAAGGTGTGGAGTTTTGCATCCAGCACCGCGCTTCCCAGTCCGTGCCGTCCTTCCGGCATCGGAGGCATGGTCACCCAGACATTTTTTTCCGGGTCATAGGCTTCGTTTTCCACAAACGTCCCTTCCCCCGATTCCCCGCCCAGAACATGAATCTTCCCATTCAAGACTTGTGAGGTGATGCCGCTCCGCGCCGTTGGCAGGGGGCTGAGCTGGGTCCAGCGTCCCGATTTGGGATCGAAGGCTTCATTGGCGTTCAGATTGTTCCGATAACTGACGTTCACCCGCCCGCCGATGGCGTAAAGGATCCCATTGTGGCTGGAAACCGCCAGATGATCGCGGGGAGTTGGGACAGGCGCCAGTTTCTGCCATTGGTTCGTTTCCGGATCGTAGACCTCAAGTGCGTCGGTGTTGATGAGGCGAAAATATCTGCGATACGCGCCGCCCACGGCGTAAATTTTTCCGTCGATCACTCCCGCCGCAAGCGCGCCTCTTTCGATGGACATGGGTGCTTTTTCTGTCCATAGATCCTCGGCGGGGTCGTAGGCGTAGGTGACGTTAGTGGGGCTCCAGGTGCTGGAATCGAATCCACCGATGACATAGAGCTTGCCGTTCACAACCGTTGCTGTGGTGTGGTGTAACGAGCGGGGCAGGGGGCTTTTCGATTCCCAGGTTCCGGTTGCCGGATCGAAAGCTTCTACTTTGTCAGTGACGCCTTGCGGTGTGAAACCACCCACCACGTAGATTTTTCCTGCCAGATTGGCGACGGCCACCTCGGTGCGCTCGGTGGGAGCGGACTTTCCGTCCTTCCAGTTCCCTTGAGGCGCCGCGAAAATCAGACCGGCGCACCCCAAAAGAAAAATCAAAGTAATAACAAGCGTTCTGGGAAAGATCATGAGAGTGTTCCTTAAAGAGCAATCAGGGCGATACCGGTTGCGGGTCCTTTCCCCGCACCACACGGGCGATGGGATTGATTTGTTGCAACAGTTCCGGCAGGGTGTCGAGTTTCAACATATTCGGTCCGTCAGAAAGCGCATTGTCCGGATCGGGGTGGATTTCCATGAACAGCGCGTCGCACCCGACCGCCACCGCCCCGCGGGTGAGATCGGGGATGAGTTCCCGCTGGCCGCCGCTTTTGGTTCCCTGACCGCCCGGCAATTGCAGGCTGTGCGTGGCATCGAAGACGACAGGATAACCGTATTCCCGCATCAGGGCCAAAGAACGCATGTCCACCACCAGATTGTTGTAACCGAACATGAAGCCGCGCTCGGTCAGCAGGATATTCTCTGTGCCGCCTTGTTCCACCTTGCGGACGACGTTTTTCATGTCCCAGGGAGCCATGAACTGTCCCTTTTTGACATTGACAGGTTTGCCCGATTGGGCGGCTTTCACCAGCAGGTCCGTCTGCCGGCACAAGAAGGCGGGAATTTGCAAAACGTCCAGCACTTCGGCGGCAGGACCGATTTCCTCTTCCTTATGAACATCTGACAGCACCGGAATTTGCAACTCCTCACGAATCTTTTTCAACACGGCCAATCCGTTGCGTAAACCCGGTCCGCGAAACGAATCGATGGAGGACCGGTTGGCTTTGTCGTAAGACGCCTTAAAGATGAAAGGCACGCCTGCATCGCTGGTGATGCGTTTGAGTTTTTCCGCCGTTTCCCTGGCGTTTTTTTCCGACTCGATGACGCAGGGGCCCGCGATCAAGGCCAGGGGGTGGTCCCCACCCATGGAAACGGAACCGATTTCAATGGCTTTCGTGGTTGGCAGTGAAAGGCTCATTGTTTAAGGGGCTGGGGTGGACCCAGTTCGATGCCGATGGGAACGGGATGCGGTGTTTCGGTGCGCGGCGGCAAACCTTCCGGAGCCAGGAGGTTCAGGGCCAGTTCCCGCAGTTTTTCATTGCTGTTGGCTTTTTGAATGGAAGTGAACCCGCTTTCTTTCAATTGCGCAATGCTGGCTTCGGGGGAATTCTCCGCCACCATCAGGATGAAATTGAGTTTTTTATATTTCTTTTTTATGTTTAACAGATGCTTCACTTCGGATTTGCCGGCCCTCGGGACAAAAATCACCAGGTCGCAGTTGACCAACTGCGACTGCTTGAAACAATCGGTAATGGAAACAAAACTCATGACGGTGAAGAATTCCTGCTTGATGAACTTTGAAAGTTGGATCCGTTCACCGCGAATCGGATCGACGATAAAGATGGTTTTGTATTTCATCCTGCTTCCTTGTTAAAGAGTTTCTGCTTGAGTTTATCATCAAAAACTCAACGGATGCACCCAAAAAGGGCAAAAGTCTTGCCGGGTTTTGGTTTGACTTTGTCTCGAGCTCTATGAAAAAATGAAAGTTAATGAAGGTTTTCCCTTGAGAATTGGGGTTTTTATGACATCCACGCAAAAGATTATATGGACGGTGTTTTTTTTCATTCTCATGCCATTTCAGGCATTTGCAGAAGGAAGAATTGTCGTTGTTGAAATATCGGGAGCCATCAACCCCGTGGTCGCGGAATTCGTCACCGATGAAATCCAGGAAGCGAATCTGGCTGGGGAAGAATTGATCCTGATCCGTATGGACACCCCCGGCGGCCTCGACACTTCCATGCGGCAGATCATCAAGGGAATCCAGAATTCCCGCATTCCGGTAGCGACCTTTGTCGGCCCCAGCGGTTCCAGAGCCGCGTCGGCGGGAACGTTCATCACCATCGCTTCGCACATCGCCGCTATGGCGCCGGGAACAAACATCGGGGCCGCGTCCCCCGTCAACCTGATGGGCGGAGGGGGGGGCGGTGAGCAGGCCGAGACCATGAAAAAAAAGGTGACTCAGGATGCCTCGGCCTATATCCGTTCGCTTGCGGAAAAGCGGGGTAAAAATGCGCATTGGGCGGAACTGGCGGTGACCAAAAGCGTGTCCATATCCGCCGAAGAGGCGAAGAAGTTGAACGTGATCGACCTCGTTGCCTTCAACGTGGATGCCCTGGTGCTGGCTTTGGACGGGTGGGAAGTTAAGATGGACTCTAAAACCGTCACCCTGGCTACCGAAGGAAAGGAAGTCGTTTACCATGAGATGAATAAGCGGCAAAAGATTCTCGATACCATTTCCAACCCCAACGTCGCTTATATCCTGATGATGCTGGGGCTCGTCGGGCTTTATTTTGAGTTGTCGAACCCCGGTTTGATTCTGCCGGGGGTCATCGGCGGGATCAGCATGATCCTCGCCTTGTACGCCATGCAGACCCTGCCGATCAATTATGCCGGTCTGCTGTTGATCCTTCTCGGCCTGGTGCTGTTCATCGCCGAAATCAACGTGATGAGTTTTGGCCTCCTGTCGGCGGGCGGGGTGATCTCCATTTCATTGGGGTCTTTGATGCTCATCGACAGCGAAGATCCGGCGATGCAGATTTCCAAATCCGTCCTTCTGCCGACCCTCGGAGTGTTCATCCTAATTTCGCTGGGCGTCGTCTATCTTGCCATCAAGTCACAGAGGCACCGTGCGGTATCCGGAGTCGAAGCCATGATTGGGGCGGAAGCCATTGTGAGAGCGGAATTGAACCCAGTCGGCAGCGTCCTCATTCGTGGTGAGGTGTGGAACGCCGAAAGCGAAGGAAAAATTGAAGCCGGGCAAAAGGTGATCGTGGATTCCGTGGAAGGTCTCAAACTCAAAGTGAAATCTATTTCCGTTTAATGACCCTTATTGGTGGAAATGAATGCTCCTAGTGCAAACGGCGGGATGGGCCCTGGCTCTGATTATTCTCTGTGCCGTGCTCCTGGTTTCTTGCGAGAGTAAAATTGTCTACCATCCTTATAAGTATCCAGAGGGAAACTGGGATCCTGCCCCTTTTGATGTCACGGTTGAGGATGTTAATTTCCAGGCGGAGGACGGCACCCAATTACACGGATGGTACATTCCTTCGCCAAATGCCCAGGCCAGTATGTTATGGTTTCATGGGAACGCCGGAAATCTGACCCACCGCTTGCAAAATATCCAAAAATTAAAGCCGCTGAATCTCAATATTTTTATTTTTGATTACCGGGGCTATGGCAAAAGCCAGGGAAGCCCCAATGAAAAGGGGATATACCAGGATTCCCAGGCCGCCTATGATATTTTGGTTCGGGAAAAAAACGTTTCTCCGCAGAAATTAATTCTTTTCGGCAGATCTTTAGGAGGAGTTTGCGCGATTGAAGTGGCGTCCAGTAACCCGGCGGCGGGTCTCATACTGGAATCGACGTTTACTTCCGCACGCGACATGGCAGGAAAAGTTTTTCCCTTACTCCCAATTGGATGGGCGATCCAGTCAAAGTTCGATGCGCTTGAAAAAGTTCCCCGACTGAAACTGCCTAAATTGTTTCTTCACGGGACTGAGGATGAGGTCGTCCCTTATGAGTTTGGCAGAAAACTGTTTGACGCAGCGGCGGAACCAAAAGAATTCTATGATATCCAGGGTGCAGGGCACAACGATACCGTTTCTGTGGGCGGAGTAAAATATTTCGCGGCGTTGGATCGGTTCATCACGAAAGCGTTAGAAGAACAGAGAAGTGAATAGGATTTATTAAAAGATCATTTAACGATTTTTATTTTAATTTTGTTGACGGGACATGGAGCAACCAGATAGAAAAAAAATAATAAGTAACCTCAAGCGCGTGGTGATCAAGATCGGCAGCAGCGTCATCTCCCACCGCGAGCCAGGCAAAGCCCCGCTGGTACAGGGGCTCAGCCAGGACATGGTCAGGCATTACGCCGCCCAGATCAAGGCAATGGTCGATGCCGGGTGCGAGGTGGTGCTGGTGTCTTCCGGCGCGATCATGGCGGGAAGGGAACGCTTGGGGCTGGTTCGAAATAACCTCAGCATTCCGGAGAAACAGGCCTGCGCCGCCATCGGTCAAAGTTTTCTCATGCACGCTTATGAAAAAAAGTTTGAGAAGCGGGGATTGAAAGTTGCCCAGATCCTGTTGAGCAGTGACGACCTCCACAACCGGCGCCGGTATTTGAACGCCAAACACACGATCGAAGCGCTTTTGAAACACAGCGTCATTCCGATCATCAACGAAAACGATTCGGTGACCGTGGACGAAATCAAAATTGGCGACAACGACACGCTCTCGGCGACCGTCGCTTGTCTTGCCGACGCGCAACTGCTGATCATTTTGTCGGATGTGGATGGCCTGTATTCCAGGGACCCGTCGGTGAAATCCCGAAAGAAAAATGAAGATCCGCCCGAATTGATCCACCAGGTAAACAAAGTGACTCCTGACGTGGAGAAACTTGCCGGGAAAAGCAACAATCTGGTGACGGTTGGCGGGATGGTGACCAAGGTCCTGGCCGCCAAGAAAACCATGAGCTTTGGCATTCCCACGCTTCTGGTCAACGGTTTGGACAACAAGGTGCTGGATAAGGCGCTGAAAGGCGAAACCGTGGGGACCCTGTTCTGGCCGGGCAAAGAAAAGATCCGCAACCGCAAACACTGGATCGCGCATACCTTAAAACCCAAGGGCACGATTGTGGTCGATGCCGGCGCGAAAAAAGCGCTTTTGGATGGAAGAAAGAGCCTGCTTCCCGCAGGAGTCGTTCGGATGGAAGGGAATTTCGAATTCGGGAATTCCGTGTGCGTGGTCGATGAAACATCCGCAGAGATCGCCCGCGGCTTGATCAACTACAGCAACGGCGATCTGGAAAAGATCAAGGGAATGAAAACCTCCGAAGTGCGGAAACTCTTCGGGAGCAATTATTATGAAGAAGTGATCCACCGCGACGACATGGTGGTGTTTTATTAGTCATGGCCAAATGGTGGGAAAAAGAACCCCTGCGTTTTGAATGTCAGGCCGATTGCTTCAAGTGCTGTTGCAAGCCGGGTCTGGTGTATTTTGATCAGGACGATATCCGAAAAGCTGCAATGCATCTCGACAGCACGCCCAGGGAATTCAAAGCGACCTACCTCAAGCGCGATGACGGTCATTGGGCGCTGGAAGTTGAGGGCGATGCGCCTTGTACGTTTTTAACCCCTCAGGGCTGTGGCATTCACGAAGTCAAACCCAAGCAATGCCAGGCCTATCCCTTCTGGCAGGAAAACCTGGATTCTAAAAATATGTGGCGCATGGTGGGCGGGTTCTGCCCCGGCATCGACAAAGGGCCGATGGTGGCTCTCGAAACCATTAAGAACTATTTGAAGAAGTTTCGATTATGAAGATTTTCCCATTTTGAGGAATACCTATGAAATGGAATAAGGGGCTTGAGGGCACTGCTCTAAAAATTGCGAAAACGGATAGCAATCCCCTCCGGGTGATGGCAGGCCAAGGTACTGGTAAAACCTTTGCCATGAAAAGGCGAGTCGCCCGACTTCTTGAGGAGGGAACATCACCTAAAAAGATTTTAGCAGTTACATTTACCAGAACTGCTGCCAGTGATCTTTTGAAGGAGTTAAATAATTTGGGGGTTGAAGGTTGCGAGAAAATTAAAGTAGGTACGCTCCATGCTTTTTGCTTTGGCATTTTATTAGGGGAGGATGTTTTGAGTTATCTTGGGAGATTTCCTAGGCCATTGATAACTTCACCTCGAAGAGGTGTTCCCCATTTTGAAGCTGCGCCACTTATTGAAGATTTGAAAACATGTGGAGCCTTTGGGGGGAAAAGAGACTGTATTAAAAGGATCAATGCTTTTGAAGCTGCATGGGCCAGGTTACAGTCTGACGATCCGGGTTGGCCAATGGATTCGATAGATCGTGCCTTTCACAAAGGTTTAATTGAATGGTTGATGTTCCATCATGGTATGTTGATTGGCGAACTTATTCCGTTAACACTGCGTTATTTAAGGAATAATCCTGAGTGCGACGATCTGAGAAAGTTCAGCCACGTTATTGTTGACGAATACCAAGATCTTAATAAAGCAGAGCAGGTATTACTAGATGTTATTTCAGAAGCTGGACGTTTTGCGATCGTGGGGGATGAAGATCAATCTATTTATGGATTTAGATTTGCCCATCCATCAGGAATTAGAGAATTCGATGAAATACATACAACCACTCACGATGAGAGTTTGGATGAATGCAGACGATGCCCATACAAGGTGGTCGAACTAGCAAATACATTAATTCTTCATAACCACCCCGCTGGGACAGAAAACCGACTCAAACCATTCCCTGGAAACCCAGAGGGAGAACTAAACATTGTGCAGTGGAAAAATGACAAGGAAGAGATTAAAGGACTTGCCACATATATTGAACACTTAATTAATGAACGATCATTCAAGCCAGAGGATATTCTTATTCTTACTCCAAGAAGGTTTATTGGTTACGGGATTAGAGATATTCTCGGGGAGAAAGAGATTCCAGTTCACAGCTTTTACCATGAAGAGGCACTTGAGTTTCAAGAAGCACAGGAGGCATTTTGTTTGCTAAATTTGTTTATTCATAAAAATGATAGGGTCGCTTTGAGATATTGGCTTGGTTGTGGGAGTCCAAGCTGGAATGGAGGGCAATACAAAAAATTAAGATCATTTTGCGAAGAATCTGGCAGATCTCCCTTGGAGGTATTGGAAAGGGTTTTAAATAGGGAATTAGAGATAAAAGGAATTTCTAAACTTCTCGAAAGATTCGAAATCCTTAAATCCCGTTTGCCTAAACTGGAATCAAAATCTCTGAGGGAAACCGTTGATCTTTTGTTTCCTGAAAATTTTAAGTGGGCCAAGATTTTACGGGAAGCCAGTATTTTAAAATTAAAAGAATTAGAAGACGATGAAGAGAAAGAGGATTTGAGTGAAAAACTATTCGATTACCTTAAGACAATAATATCTCAACCAGAAATGCCAGAGGAAGGGGAGTTCTTGCGTATTATGAGTCTCCACAAATCCAAAGGGCTTACTAATAAAGTTGTGATCGTTGCTGGTTGTGTTGAGGGATTCATTCCTTTCAGAGATCAGAAGGAGACAAAGAAAGTTGAAATAGATCGCCAAATAGAAGAACAACGAAGACTTTTTTACGTAGCTATGACAAGGTCTAAGGAGATTTTAGTACTTTCTTCATTTAAACAAATACGAAGGAAAGACGGGCATCAACAAGGTGCTGTAATGGGAAGAGGTGGTTCAAAAATTATGGGCAATACCGTAACTAGCCCCTTTTGGGATGATATAGGGCCAACTGCTCCTCGGATGCTTCGAGGTCAAGAGTGGGTAAACGCAAACTTTAGATGAACAATGTCGCAAAAAAATATATTCTAAATTCAATTGAACTTTGTTCGTTCACCCAGGTTTCTTGAGTCCAATCTTTTTGATCCGCGAGATAAGCGTTGTAGGCCGGATGTCGAGTAGCTCGGCGGCTCCGCCGGGACCAAATATTTTCCAACGGGTTTGATGCAGAGCCGCAAGGAGATTTTCCAACTCCTGTTGCTTCATCTCCGCTTCGGTGAAAACTTTTCCATCCCTTTGAGGGGAGGAATCCATAACTGGGAGAGTACTTTTTTTCTTAGCCTTTCTCATCGGCAGGTCAAGGTGCAGGGTTGCCGTTTGCGAAGTGATGACGGCGCGTTCCAGAACGTTTTGCAGTTCCCGGACGTTACCCGGCCATTCATAATTTTGTAATTGCAGGACATTGGCTTTGGTGAGCTTCGGTTGTGAAGCACGAAAGCGTTTCGCCGCCAATTTCAGAAAGTGGCCGGCCAATAGTGGAATGTCGTCCTTTCTTTTTCTTAAGGGAGGAACTTCGATAGGAAAAACGTTCAACCGGTAAAACAGATCCTCCCGGAAACGGCCCTGCTCCACCTCCTCTTTCAGGTCCCGATTGGTTGCGGCGACCAAGCGTACGTCCACCGTTTGAGTTTTCTCATCGCCCACGCGCTCGTAGCTTCCCTCTTGCAGTACGCGCAATAATTTGCTTTGCAATTCCAGGGGAATTTCTCCCACTTCATCCAAAAACAAGGTTCCCTCATGGGCCAGTTCGAAACGGCCCGCCCGGTCTTTGACCGCACCGGTGAAGGCGCCCTTCACATGGCCGAAAAATTCGCTTTCATAAAGTTCTCGTGGGATGGAAGCGCAGTTCACCCGGATCATCGGACGGTGATTGCGCTGGCTTCTGTTGTGGATTTCACGGGCGATGAGTTCCTTGCCCGTGCCCGACTCTCCGCCAATGAGGATGCTGGCATCGGTGGGCGCGACCATGTCGATTTGTTTCAGAATGGTCACGAGCGCCGGGCTTTGTCCGACGATATCTCCGTAAGACTGCAACTCGGAAACTTCCTCAATGAGGTATTCATTTTCCAGTTCCAGTTGCTTCCTCAGACGCTGGATTTCCTCGAGCGCACAGGCGCGTTCCTTTTCGTTTTGTTTGCGTTCCGAAATATCGCGGGAAAACCCCACCACATACTCTTGGCCCTCAAATTGTATATAGCTGGCATTCACTTCGACGGGGGCAGGAGTGCCGTCTTTTCTTCTGTGTTGATCTTCAAACGAAACGGTTTTATTTTTCTTGATTTCATTCCAGAACCGGGCCCAGGTTTGTTTATTTGAGTTGGGGTTGATATCTTGAATGGTCAGATTGAGCAATTCCTCCTCGGAGTACCCGAGCTGTTTGCAGGCGGCTTCATTGGCACGATGAATGCGAGCTTGTGAGTCGTGCCAGATAATAGCGTCGGTTGCCTGCTCGATGGTGAATTGCGCCAGGCGGAAACATTCTTCTACATCGCGGGAGGGTTTCATGGGTTCTTTCTATTTTTTAGTATTCTTTTCATTATGTACGAAATTTGGTAATTAATATACTAAAATTAGCATATTACGAATATTAGTAGTAACAGAAGGGTTTTTGGAAACCTTGAAAACTTTTTTAAATATAACGGTTTACTTCATTCTGCGCAAACGGCACGACAAATGCTATTACACATTTTAAGATTTAATAATATCTAATCCCAAGAATAAGTTTAGGAGGTTTGACCATGAAAACAGATACAAAAATCAAACTCAATGGAATCGATCACATCGCATTGAACGTGAAAGATATGAAACGGGCCATCGAATTTTATAGTGATATTTTGGGTTTTAAGGTGATGACGCGGACCAGCACCCTGACCGGGTTGAAGCATGTAGAGCTGGATGCGGGAAACGTTGCTATTGCCTTGTTCGAATCGCCTGATCTCGAATTTGAGTCTGCTCAAAAAACCATGACTGATGATGGATATTTGCATTTCGCCTTTGGAGCGGACAAAGATCAATTTTCCATAATCGTTCAAACTTTGAAAGACCATGGAGTTCGTTTTAATGGCGAGCCGCGCAATCACGGCGGCGGCGATTCGGTTTATTTTTACGATCCCGACGGTCATATCATCGAGATCCATGCGGAGAATGCGTAAACCAACTAATCCATCTTCAAAATTAGAAAGGAGGGACCAAAAATGAAAACTAAAAACGCCATGGAAATTAACGTTTACCCTCCGGAAGTTCAGGCGGAGGGGGCTTTTGATGGGGGGCGGATCACCGAGATCAAACCTCTCGGTTTCCCGCATGAAGGACCGTCTGTTCCCAATGTCGGCCCCCTTTTTTACTGGGCCTGGGCCACTGCCAAAGGTTACGGCAAGATCGCGCTCCATCCTCATCAGGGGTTCGAGATCATGAGCTATGCCCTTACGGGCGAGATTGGTCATTACGACACCCTGGGGAACCGAAGCCGCGTGACAGCCGGAGGAGCCCAGATCATGCAGACCGGATCGGGGGTTTCCCATGAAGAAGAAACGTTGGGAGATCATACCGAATTGTTCCAGATCTGGTTCCAGCCGGATCTCAATGCGGCGGTGCAAAAATCACCGACTTACCGGGAATTCGATGACGAAGCTTTTCCCATCCGGAATAAAGATGGCGTCGCTGTGAAATCCATCATAGGCGATGGGGCTCCGGTGACTCTGGTGACGGAAGCCTCGATGCAGGACGTGACGATCGAACCCGGCTCTCAATTTCAACGGACTTTGGGTTCCGGCCGATCGTTGGCCGTCGTCGCCATCAGCGGGAAAGGCGTGGGCGTCGATGAGGAAACCGGACAAAAAACTTACCTGCAGGAAAAATACTTTGCGGTGATCCACGCCCGCAGTGAAGGAATTTTTTCTCTCAAGGCGGAAGGGGATGAAACCTTGCGTCTGGCGATTATAGAGGTTCCAGTGCAAGTGGATTATCCGCTTTACCGGGAAAAAAACCGGCAGTTATGAAACTCAATAAAATCTAACAATGAGATTAAAGATATAAGGAGGCACTACGATGTCAAAAAAATTATCCGTTTTAGTTATGGGAGCGACGGGAAACCAGGGGGGTGCAGTTGTCCAGTCCCTGTTGCCTAAAGGCCATCATATCCGTACATTGACACGCAACCCTGAATCCTCTAAAGCAAAACGGCTCAAAGAACAGGGCGTTGAAGTCCTGAAGGGCGACTTTTTCGATGGGGGTTCTTTAGTCAATGCGGCAAAGGGAATGGACACCGTGTACGCGATGACCACTCCTTTTGAGGCGGGCATCGATGCGGAAGTGAAACAAGGTATCGCTTTGGTCGATGCAATTAAAAAAGCCGGGGTGGGGCATCTGGTATTTGGTTCCGTTGCCAGTGCGGATCAATCGACCCGCATTCCCCATTTTGACAGCAAGTATCAGGTCGAAAAATACATCGCATCGCAAGGCATTCCGTATACCATCAGCGCGCCGGTCTATTTCATGGAGAACGTGATCTCTCCGTGGTTTTTACCTTCTCTGAAAGAGGGAACCTTGAAATTGGGCATGCCGAAAGATCGTCCCCTGCAACAGGTGTCCGTCAACAATATTGGAGAATTCGCCGCGAGTTTGATTGATCGTCGGGAGCAAGTGTTCGGCCAACGATTTGATATCGCCGGGGATGAATTGACAGGGGCCGAGACCGTAGCGGTGGTCTCCAAATTGAGTGGCCGCAACATCGGCTATGAAGGATTTGATCCGGAGTTGATGCGGGAGGACAATGCCGACTTTGCGGAAATGTTTTCCTGGTTTGACCGCGTGGGCTACAACGCCGAAATTCAAAAGTTGCGGCAGGATTTTCCTGAGATCAACTGGCAAACGTTTGACGATTGGGCCAAAGAGCAGGATTGGAGCGTCATTAAGTAAAACCTTAAAAATTGGAGGAAATTATAGACATGGAATTTTCCGAATTGATCGATCAACGAAGAAGCGTTAAATCTTATGATCCACAAAAAACAATTACGGATGCGGAGTTGAAAGAGTTGTTTGAAGAGGTCATCTTGAGTCCCAGTTCGTTTAACCTGCAACATTGGACCTTCATTGCGGTGCGAGACCCGAGAGTCAAGAAACAATTGAAAGAAGCGGCATGGGGGCAACAGCAAGTGGAGGACAGCTCGGTTGCGTTCCTCGTCTGCGGTAAACTCGATGCCTTTAAAGATGCGCCAAAGATCTATAAAGAAGCGCCTAAAGACATTCAGGAAAGAATGCTCCCGATGATTCAGGGTTTTTACGATGGCAAGGCGCAAATCACGCGGGATGAGGCGATTCGCAGTGCTTCTCTCGCGGCAATGACGTTGATGTATTCCGCCAAAGCCCGCGGTTGGGATACCGGCCCGATGATTGGCTTCGACCCTGATGCTGTTTCAAAAATTCTGAAGTTAACGCCCAATTATATCCCTGTCATGCTGCTGGTTCTGGGTTGTCAGAAAGACGCCCCGCACCCCCGGTCTTATCGCAGGCCCGTTTCGGAAGTGGTGCGTAAGGAAAGTCTGGACGGTCCTGGACTGAGCGAGGGTTGACGTATTTTTCCCGCGTTTAAGTTTGTTGCAGGAGCAAATAAGCCCTTCCCAACACGTCCCTTCCAAGAAAGTTGACATTGGGCCAGCCTGTAAGGATAATACCCAGTTGGCCCTGCCGCTTAAAGTTGATTCCAATCTAAGATTGATCGATTTTTAATATTTTGTCCACGCTGTGCGAATTTTGCGTGGGTCCGTTTTCTTGTGGGGAGAGTTATGCCTGTAGCAGTCGTTTTGGGAATGCAGTGGGGAGATGAAGGGAAAGGGAAGATCATCGATCTCTTTTCAGAGGAAGCGGACATCGTCGCCCGCTACCAGGGAGGCCACAACGCCGGCCATACCATATGCTTCGACGATAAAGAATACGTCTTGCATCTGATTCCATCGGGAATTTTCCATAATGGAAAATTATGTGTGATCGGCAACGGTGTGGTGATCGATCCCGCCGCGCTCGTTCAGGAAATGGATGAATTGAAACAGGCGGGAATCGATTTGAAAGGCCGGTTGGTTTTGAGCGACCGGGCCAATATCATTCTGCCCTATCACAGCACCTCCGACAAAGGCCGGGAAAGCGAGGGCAAGTTTGAAAAGATCGGCACGACCGGCCGGGGCATCGGACCCTCTTATGCCGACAAGATCGCCCGTATTGGCATTCGCACTTGCGACTTTCTCGACGAAAAACGCCTGCGCGAAAAATTCCACGCCAATTACCAGGAGAAAAAGCAGATCCTGAAAAACCTTTATGGCCACGACCTGCCGGAATTCGATTCCATGTTTAAGAATCTGATGAGCTTTCGGGACACGATTCTTGAGTATATTTCAGATACCCATTCCCTTTTGCGGGATGCCATTTCCGAGAACAAAAAAGTGTTGTGCGAAGGCGCTCAGGGCACCATGCTTGATGTGGACCACGGAACCTATCCGTTTGTGACGTCTTCCAACTCCACGGCGGGAGGAGCCTGCACGGGGCTCGGAATTCCCCCGACGAAAGTGGACCGCGTGGTCGGCGTCATCAAGGCCTACACAACGCGGGTGGGGGAGGGGCCGTTTCCTACGGAATTACACGACGGGTCGGGAAACAGGCTGCGCGACGAAGGTCACGAGTTCGGCGCGACCACAGGACGCCCACGGCGATGCGGCTGGTTCGATGCGGTCATCGCCCGATACGCCATTGCCCTGAACGGGATCGAATCGCTGGTGTTGACCAAGATCGACGTTCTGGACAAATTTGAAACGATCAAAGTTTGCACGGGTTATAAATACAATAGAATCGTGTATGAGGAAATGCCCGCCGACCTCGACCGCCTGGAAAACTGCGAACCGGTGTATACCGAATACGAAGGGTGGATGGAGAATACGGTCGGCGTCACCTCATACGATCAATTGCCCGAAAAGGCCAGAAAATATATTGAAAGTCTCAGTCAGCTCATCAAATCCAAGTTTCTGATGATTTCCACCGGCCCCGAAAGGAAACACACCATCTGCCTGGGAAGGTTGTTTTAAAAGGAAAATAAAAATCCCCAAGGTATTAGTACAATTTTGTAAATTTATCTCCCCGCCTTCCGAGGGGAGGCGGAAAATCATCAAATCCTCACCCCATAAAGCCCAGAAATACAAGTAATTTTGCCGGTTCGATCGAAAACTCAGAGCTCCCATTCTGAATCTTATATTATAATAAACCGATTGCCCCTGGCGGGGTTTTCGATTTATTCCATTGGATATAAATACTAATCGATTCCACTTCCCATGTTGACCATCGTCATTCTCATCGGTTCCATTCTGTTTTTTTACTACATCGGTTACCGGTTTTACGCGGGCCGGCTGGACCGGGAGGTGATTCAGCCAGATGGCGGCAAAACCACTCCCGCCGTCTCTCAAAAAGATGGTATAGATTTTGTCCCCAGTAAGCCAATGGTGCTGTTCGGGCATAACTTTGCGTCCATCGCCGGTGCAGGTCCGGTTATTGGCCCGATCATCGCCATGCATTATTTCGGCTGGGGCCTGACCTTGTTCTGGATCCTGGTGGGCAATGTGTTTATCGGCGCGGTGCATGACTACATCACCTTGATGATTTCCGTTCGTAACCGGGGAAGCTCCATCGCCGAGATCGCCGAAAGCTCAATGGGAATTCGTGCCAAGTCGGTGTTTGCCGTTTTCCTGGTGCTTGCCATGTTGCTTGTTGTCGCAGTGTTTGGCGTGGTCGCCGCAAAAACCCTCATCGCTCAGCCGGAGATGGTGTTTCCCACCTTTGCGATTATTCCGGTGTCGATGATTCTGGGTTGGATCATTTACAAAAAAAACGGCAACCTGGTCACGGCCTCGTTGATTGCGGTGGCTGTGCTGATTTTAAACATCTATATCGGCTTCAAATTTCCCATTCCTCTGCCAGATGAAGGGTTGCTGGGGCTTTCTCCACTGATGTTCTGGTTCGTGGCTCTGATGATTTACGCCGGAGTGGCTTCGGTGTTGCCGGTTCAAATCCTGCTTCAGCCCAGAGACTATTTGTCCACCTACGTATTGTTCGGTTCGATGGCGCTGGGGATCCTGGGCCTTTTATGGGTGCATCCAGAGATCAACACTCCGGTTTACAGAGGGGTTGTCTCTGATGTTCAGGGTCCGGTGTGGCCGATGCTGTTTGTTCTGGTGGCATGCGGCGCGGTTTCCGGGTTTCATTCGCTGGTGGCGGGGGGGACGACATCCAAGCAGTTGGCGACCGAAACGCATGGCAAGCCGATCAGTTACGGGGGAATGTTGACCGAGGGCGTGGTCGCGGTGGTCACGGTTCTGCTGGTCGGAGGCGGTTTGTACTGGGTGGCTCCAGCCGGGGGCGGGGTCGATATGGCGACGCTTGGCTTTCGCGAAACCCTCAATTCCGGCGGATGGATTCTGGCGTTTGGCAACGGCTTCGGCAACGTGGTGCATCAGATGCTGCCAATACTGAGTTTCACATTCGCCTCAATGATAGCCGTTTTGGCTCTCAACACCTTTGTATTGACCACGCTGGATACGGCGGTCCGCATCACCCGCTTCATCGTGCAGGAATCCTTAGGACCCAAAGTGCCCGTATTTCAGAATAAATATGTCACCACGGTGGCGGTGGTTTTTCTTGCCTATCTGATCGGCGCGACCGAAGGCTGGCAGCAGATCTGGCCGATTTTCGGAGCGACCAACCAGCTCATCGCCGCGGTGGCGCTGATGGTCTGTTCCACCTATTTGATGGCAGCAAAGAAACCGACGAAGTACACGCTTTATCCGGCAGTGTTCATGATCATCACCACGATCGGAGCACTCTCCTGGCAGAGTTACAAATTTCTGAGTGCACCCAGGCCCAATTATTTCCTCGGATTGGCGGCAATGGTTCTTATTGCCCTGGCGATATTTGTGGGAAGTGAAGGGCTCAAGGCGCTGAAAGGAAGGTCGGTGAAAGATTTTAAACCCGCCTCTTCCGAAGCCTGAGTTTATTGGCTTTTTTCCAGGAATATATTATGATGAAGGCATCGATTCAGGGGTAATTTGATCCCGGCTATTGGCCGGATTTTGGATAAAAGGATTTGGTTCCATGAAACTCAGTGAAATTTTGGCCGCCAGAGAAAAAGCCAAGGAAAAAACCACGGCTCAGAATTTAGGCACGCCAATTCCAGCCCGGCCCGCTTCCACAAAGTCGGCGCTCAAGGTGATCCGCACCCGGGAGACCCCCAACGCCGATGCGCTTCAGTATGTTTTGAACGCGCAGATCCTCGACCACGGCAACAAATCCTATGCATCCAAAGGCGATTGCGACGGCGATAAGCTGGGTCAGGCGTTGTTCGGTATGCGGGGCGTCAAAAACGTCTATGTCATGGAAAATTTTGTGACGGTGACCAAAGACCCCACGATCGATTGGAACCCGCTCAAGGATCAGATCTGGAAAACCATCGACAAGCATGTAACGGTTTATCAGACCGCAGATAAGGCCGCACTCGCCAAGATCGACGTGACAAACTTTCCCGCGTTATCTCAGGAAGATAAGTTGAAGGCCATCGAAATGGTGCTGGACCGCTCCATCCGCACCAACCTGGCCAAAGACGGCGGCGGAGTGGAGGTCAAAAGCCTCGAAAACAATGTCGTGCGTATCGAGTATCACGGCGCCTGCGGAACCTGCGCCACCTCCAGCACCGGAACCCTGCAATACATCCAGACCCAGCTCAAGCAACAACTCCATTCCGATTTAAGCGTTAAACCGGTTTAATAACTATTCCGGTTTCCGGCCTAATTACCAGAAATTTTCCCTTGTAACTGCGGAGCCTTAAGAAAGCCCTTGAGAAAATCAGCAGGTTTTTTGATCACCGATTTTTGCGCCATGAGCTCGATTTTCGGTTTGTCCAGCGTGCCGGTCACCTTGAAATAGGTTTCCAGAACCCCGCCTTTTTCCCCTCCTGTTAGAAGTTCGCCGAGCAGAGGAACCGCCTTTACCAGACCATCGATCATTTGTAGCGGAACGGCTTTGATCTCTGCCCTCACCTTGCCGGTGGGCAGATCGGTTTTTCCGGCAACGAACATTTTCAATTGCGGTCCATCCATCTGCAGGTCATCCGTCAGCACCAGTCCGTTGCGGATTTTAAAATGGCCCCGGACAAACTTATACTCCAAACCTTCTCTGCCTGCTTGCAGAGCGGTGGAGGGATTAAGCAGAACCAGTAAGGCTTTTATGCCCTCGATTTTCTGGATATTGCCGTCGGTGATATTCAAGTCAAGATTTCCAGACAATCCACGAGTGAAGGGAGAAAGTTTTTCGCTTTGTTTGCCTTGATGCTTAGTAGACCGCAATCGTCCACCGAACTTTCCTGAAAATTTCACCGATCCAAAAGCAGACTGGCGGGAAAAATCTTCAGCTTTCAATCGATCCCCTTGGATGCTTAGAGAATAGGTTTCCTGAATCGAATTAAATTTTCCAGTCATGCGAATCTCCCCGTTTTCAGGGCGGATTTTTCCACTGACCAATTGGAGAGTCTCAGGGGTGATGCGAAACAGTCCCCATGCTTTTTTAAAGGGTATGCCCTGAACCGTCAGTTGATTTGTTTCCACGTCCGCGATGGTCAAAGCTTGGGTTCCTTTCTGGATGCGCAGAGTGGCGCGGGCCATCTTTTGCGGAAAGTCCGGGTTCGTCCAGGCCAGGTTTTCCAACTCGGCGGACCCTGTCCATTGCAGGCCCGATAAATCGGTTGCATTTTTAGAAAAAGAAACCGGGCCTATTAATTTAAAAGAGCCGAAAGCTTTTCCTTGGGATGGCAAACGATTCACTTTGTCTGGGAAACCCAGTTGCGCGAGATTCAATTCCTTAAACGAAATATCCGATTCCACGGTCAGCAATCGTTTTTTCCCGGTGGTTGAAGAAAACCGGATTTTCCCGGTCTCCTGGAACTCGCCGCCCAAAAGCTCTCCCGAGAACTTTTGCGTCAGAAGTGAGTCCTTCCATTTTCCTTCACCGTTCAGACGGGAAAGGGCAATGCGTCCTTCCCCGGTTTGGTAAACGGCGTCGCTGATTTGGACCTTCAAATCCATCCGGGCGTTTTTTTGCAGGGAATCGATATTTTCAACGTCCTGAATCGGAAGTTCGAGATGCATTGCAATTTTATCAAGACGGCCTTCTTTTAGCTGATTCAGGAAGGAAAGGTTGGGGAGGTGTTTTTTTATCTCTTTCAATTCCGCAATGGGTATCGGTGAGGAGGTCAAATCAGCCACAACATGCAGAGGGCTTTCCGGGTCAGAATCGATCCGCCCTTTACCTTGAAAATGCAGAGGGTCGATTTTTAATTGCAATGAGTCGATACGAGTCTCCATGCGACCGGTAGCCGGTCGGTTCAGATTCAGGAGGAAAGAGACGCTTATCGGAATGGTGTGGGCCGGAGCGGATTCGCTGGATTTTTGCAGTAACAAAATTTGCGCGTTTTTTATTTCAATATTTTGAACCCTAAGGTCGGTTCCCTTAAGAATCTTCTCTAAGTTTTTTACCGTTACTTTTTGTTGATCGATCGGTTCGAGGTCTTCGCTCGGAACCGCTGCCGGGCTTGGAGTCGGGCTGGGTTTCTGATCGGGTGTCCGTCCAGAGTCATCGTTCCTGCCGGATTCTTCAGGCAATGGAGTAGGAGTTATTTTAGGGCGGGGAGATGCCAGGTCGATTTTTACCACTGGGTTGACGAGGGTGGCTTTTTTTATTTTAACCTGTTTTTTGAATAGCGGCTTGAGCTCCGCCAGTAAATAAACGTTCTCAGCGTAAAAAAGGTCCTTCGACCCATCACGGGTGAAAAAACGTAAGCCATTGCATCGAAAGCCCAGACCGTGGGTGAATTCCAGGTGCAAGGATTCCAGTTCCACCTTCAATCCCGTCGCTTTCGACAGTTCAGCGGCGATGGGTTCGCGGAACCGATCCAGATCGACAAAAGTGATCAATAACAAGCCGAATCCTAATAACAGCAGGAGGCACAAAATCGATCCCAGAGAAATTTTTAGAAAGGTTTTCACTCTTTTTGGACCGTTGGTTCGGCGGCGTTGGAGAGGCGGTCAAAGCATTCCGGATGGAACGTTGCCTATAAAATAGCACGAACGCCCAATTTAAGTAAACATTCGTATTTTCAGTATGTTATGATTCATGAAACCACAACAAAGAAAACACTATTTGATGGGATTTTCCGGTAAAATTCGCGGCTTCGCTCTGTTGTTTATTATCATGGCCTTCCTGATCTGGGTGGTCAGCGGGGAGAACCTTTCCAGGTTTTCCAATTCGATGAAGGGCAAAAAAGATCAGCCATTAAAAGCCGAAGATTTTGAATTTACCGAAGTATCCCGCCGGGACATTCACCAGAAGGTGTTGGCCACGGGGACGGTGAGCCTCAAGACAGGCGCCGAAGTAAAAATCGGGGCCAGGATTTCCGGCAAGTTGGAAAAGCTGATGGTCAAAATCGGAGATCGGGTCAAGGCAGGGGACCTGATCGCGATGATCGAACACGAAGATCTCCTGGCGCGTGTGTCCAAGTTTCAGGCGGATTTAAAGTCAGAAAAGGCCCGGCTGAGGAAGGTTCGTATGGAAGGGCCACTTGAAATCAGAAAGGACAAGGCTTCCCTGGAAGAGATCACTGTCCAGTTGAACCTGGCGAAAAAGACCCTGGAACGGAACCTCGACCTGCGTGAAAAAGGTTTTGTCTCGGCCTCGGCGGTGGATGAAGCGGAAGAAAAAGTGGAGGTGCTGGAGGCCAAGATCAAACTGGCACAGGAAGAATTGAGTCTTCAGGAAGCGAAACTTGGAAATGACATCCGCCTTGCAGAGGCCGGTGTGGAAAAGGCGGAAGCCAACCTGAGGGAGGAGGAGGTTCAACTCTCCTACGCGGAAATCACAGCCCCAATTGATGGCGTCGTGGCGTTCATTTCCACTCAGGAAGGAGAAACTGTAGTCGCCAGTTTAAGTGCTCCGACCTTTGTGACCCTCATCGATCTGGTAAAATTGGAAGTGACGGTTTTCGTGGACGAGACGGATATCGGACAAATACAAACCGGCCAGAAGGCGGTTTTCACGGTAGATGCCTATTCGGATAAATTTTTTTCCGGCGTGGTTCGGGACATTCACCCGAAAGCCGTGATCAAGGACAACGTGGTCAACTATGAAGTGATACTGGAGATCGATCCTAAGAATATTTCTCTATTGCGTCCTGAGATGACCGCCAATGTGGTAGTCACGACGGGAACCCGTCCGCAGGCGCTTTCTATCCCCAAAGAAGCGATTAAGAGAATGGGAAAAAAATATTTCGCCATTGTGGATGCAAACGGTGATTTGGCTGAAAAAGCCATTGAAACCGGATGGCGGGATGAAGGCTTCATTGAAATCGTCTCGGGTCTCAGCGAAAATGACAAAGTGGGCATTCCCATCAAGTCCAGGGGGGATGAGCGCAAAGGCAGGGGGCCGCGAAGAAGATGAGCCTGATCGAAATGCTTTCCATCGGTAAGACCTACAAAAGCGCCGGCCTGGACGTGGAAGTTTTGAAAGACGTTTCCCTGCGTGTGGAGCAAGGGGAATACATCAGCATCATCGGTCCGTCGGGCGCGGGGAAAAGCACCTTGATGACCATCATGGGTTGCCTGGGACTGCCGAGCAGGGGGATCTATACTTTGGATGGGGAGGAAGTGGAAAAGGTCAGCGACCGGGAGCTGTCGCGGATTCGCAACGAAAAAATCGGGTTTGTGTTTCAGGCCTTTCACCTTTTGCCGGGTGTAAAAGCCATCGACAACGTCATGATGCCTCTTCTTTATTCGCGAAAAGTGCCGAAGGATGCCAGAGAGCGGGCCGAAGAAGTTCTTGAAAAAGTGGGGTTGGGGCACCGACTGCACCACACTCCCGGGCAACTGTCCGGAGGAGAGCAACAACGGGTGACCATCGCCCGGTCCCTGATCAACCGTCCAAAAATTTTACTTGCCGATGAGCCCACAGGCAATTTGGACTCCAAAAATGGCGTTGAAATCATGAAAACCTTCGATCGTTTGAACCGGGAAGAAGGCACCACCATCGTATTGATCACTCACGACCAGGAAGTGGCCCTGCATGCGCATCGAATCCTGACGATAAAAGACGGCCAAATCGAATCGGACCAGTGGAATGAGAATTTTTCGAAATATCAAGCAGGCCCTTCGCGGACTCCTTCTGAATAAGGGCAACACGTTATTGATGACTCTGGGGATCATCGTCGGTATCGGTTCCCTCACTGTCATCGTGGCCATTGGCGAAGGAACTAAAGCGAAAGTTCTCGACCGCATCACCAGCCTGGGGTTCGGCCCGGATTCTTTCTCCGTGGTTGCCGGCGCGGGCCGCCTGTTTTTTGCCAGGTCAGGAGAAACCACCAGTCTGACGCTTCAGGACGCAGACGATATCCGGGCGTTGCCTACGGTTCGTCTCGTGGTTCCCCGGCAAAAGAAACGCATGCGGATCATTTATAAAAAGGAGTTCACCACCACCCGCGTTTACGGCGTGACTCCCCAATGGCAGGCCGCAAGGGGATGGAAACTTGCGGATGGAGAATTCTTGAATGAACAACACATGGAGCGCAAACGCCGGGTGATCATTCTTGGCTCCACCCCGGCGAAAAAATTGTTCGGTGGCGGCGATCCCATCGGGAAAATGGTGCGTGTGGGCGATGTTTTTTATAAGGTCATCGGTATTCTCGTGGAAAAAGGTCTCACTGAAAGCGGTTACGATCCCGACGACCGCACCCTGATTCCACTGACCACCTCGATTTCCCGGTTGACCCATCAGACCCACCTTCACAGCGCCAAGGTCATGGCCCTGGACGCTGCGTTGGTGGAAAAAACGATGGAAGACATCCGCCAGATTCTCCGGGAAAACCACAACCTGTCCCCGTTGGCCGATGACGATTTTCGTTTCATCACCCCTGAAGGCATCATGCAATGGGTCACGGAAGCCTCCCAGGCGCTCAACCGCATGCTGGTCCTCATTTCAACAGTGTCACTTTTGGTCGGGGGGATCGTCATCATGAATATCCTGCTGGTTTCGATTCGCGAACGGATTCATGAAATAGGTATCCGCCGCTGTTTTGGCGCACGGCGTTCGGACATCACCCAGCAATTTCTATTCGAATCCATATTTGTGGCCATTCTGGGCGGTATCCTGGGAACGGTCATCGGATTGTTATTGATCACCGGTTTACAACGCTTCGATATCATCCCCACGAAAATCACCTGGGAGCCTTTTATTCTGGCCTTTATTTTTTCAACCCTCGTCGGTCTGGTTTTCGGGATTCAGCCCGCAAGAAAAGCCGCACTGTTGAGCCCCGAAGAAACGCTTCGATGACTGGAAAGTTGAGCGGGGAGGGTTGCGGACGTTGAAAATCAAACCTTCCCTGACCATCACCCTGACGGCACTCAAAACCCATAAAACCCGGACCTTTCTGGCATCCCTGGGAATCATGATCGGAATCGCCGCGGTTATCATCATGGTGGCGATAGGCAGAGGTTCACAACAAGAGGTGATGGATGTGATCGCGGGAATGGGCGAGAACCTGATCACCATCAATGCCGGGGAAATGAAACGCCGGGGCGGCAGACTCCGGTTGACGGGCAATGTGACGACCCTGACCCCCCGTGACGCTGATAAATTGCTTGAAGAAGTGGGCGAACTGGAAAAAATAGCTCCCTTTGAATCCCGTGCTCTGAAAGTGAAGTATGGGAACTTCGCTTCCGAAACACAGGTTTCCGGGTCGACCCACGACTATATGGAAATCCGTCAATACCGGGTCGCCCAGGGCGAGTTTTTTACTGAAAAAGACCTGAAACTCAGCCGGCGGGTGGCGGTGATCGGCCAAACCGCGGTCGAAAATATTTTTGGGGAGGAAGACCCCCTGGGAAAAACATTGAGGATCAATGCCGTTCCGTTTGAGGTCGTTGGAATATTGGCTCCCAAGGGCCTGGACACGGACGGTCGCGATCAGGACGACATAATCCTCATTCCCCTGACCACCCTGTTGCGGCGGTTGATCAATCAAACGTTTGTTTCCATCATTTATGCCAAGGCGGCCTCAAAGCAAAAAATTGATGCGGCCATCGAAGGGATTCAAGCGGTTTTAAGAGAGCGTCACCAATTGAACGATGAGGCTGATGATGATTTCACCATCGTCAGCCAGTTGGACATCGAGGAAATGAAGCGGGAAACGACGGAGCTGTTCACTAAACTCATTGTGAGTATCGCGGCCATCTCACTGGTGGTAGGCGGCATCGGCGTGCTCGCGGTGATGCTGATTTCCGTCAAGGAGCGGACCCGTGAAATCGGAATCCGAAGAGCCGTGGGAGCCACTCGGGCGGACATCACTCAGCAGTTTTTACTGGAGTCGCTGGTGATCGGTGCTTTGGGAGGAGGGGTTGGCGTTGCCTGTGGAGTCGGGATCACATTAGGGGTGAACCATTGGGGACCCTGGGTACTGATTTTAGACGTTCCCTCGATTTTATTTGCGTCGGGAGTTTGCTTAGGGATTGCCCTTATGTTCGGCATATTTCCGGCGGTCAAAGCGTCACGATTGGACCCGATGACTGCTTTGACCGTGGAATGACGGGGGAAGAAAAAAGGGCCTGCCCGGTTTCCCGGATAGACCCCCTTAATGCAATTCAATTTTTTGCGAGTTCCTAAAAACCAAACCCGCCATGGTTGGCGGCGACCATACAGGCCAGCATGGGCAGCGACAGCCAGGCATTGGTGCGGCTGGCAAGAAACGCGTTGCGTTTGGCCTTCGTCAGGGCGTCTCCTTCAAGCTCTCCCGCGATGATTTTTTTCTGATTGGGCCAGATGATGAACCAGACATTACCCGCCATAATAATACCGAGAAGCATACCGATCATGATTTCACCGCTGGGGATGCCCTCTACCGTTCCTCTTCCGGCAATGTAATAGGCGATACCGGTGATCACCGTCCACAAAGCGGAGTGCCTGAATAAAAATAGCGCTTTCGGAAGAATGATCTGAGTGTAGGGTTTGGCCGCCCCCGCTTCAGTCATTTTGGGCATGGACTGCACCTGAACCAGGTTGAAAAAGTAAAGCAGGCCTATCCATAAAATTCCAAGCAAGACGTGAAGAAATTCATATACCCACATGTTTAAATTACCTGTTCCTTTCTTTAAAATTAATAATCACCGTTTCAGGACCGTGATGGTATTGACAGGGGATGCGGAAAAACCGGAAACATCGCTAATTAAGATGAAACCGGTTCGGACATGGATTCACCTTTTTTCAATTTTGGGCATTTTAATTTATTTTTTCCCGCAGGCCAATTTAAAATTCGTTTTTCAGCAAACCAATGAATAAATACCAAACGGTTTCATCATTCAAACGCATTACTTATGGAAAAGAAAAAATAAAAGGATTCCGAGGGCGCCTAAATTGAAAATTAAAAGGAACAACGACAACTTTGGAGAGGGGAAGGGAACTTTTTTGGGAAGGGGAGGTTGCTGTTCCGGGGGGTTCTTTCGCAGTGCTTCAATATTCCGGGTCAGGAGAGCATTTTCTGAACGCAACTTTTCAACCTCGTCCTTGAGCTTGAGCCGTTCCACCTTCAAGGTTTTGGATTTTTCAATTTCTCGTCTGAGAGCTTCTTCGGGACCCAGGGTGATTCCGTTTTCTTCGTAAGGGTCTTTCCAGTCCTCATCACTCATAACGCATCGCTCGCGGCGGTCAGTCTTTTTAGCTGTTCCTGGCTGAGCTTAAGGTCTGCCGCTCCTGCGAATTCGCGGATCTGTTGTACTTTGCGTGACCCGACAATGGCCGTCAAAATGTTTTTTTGCTCAAGGACCCAGGCCACCGCTACTTCCACCGGTTTTCTTTGGGTTTCATCAGCGATTTTTTGGACGGTTTCCAGAACTTTTAGAGACCTGGAGTACATGGGTTCCTGGTAAAACTGATTGTGCCTGCGGGCGGGAAAATTCCGCGCTTCTTGATCGAGCCGGCCCGCTAAAAGCCCCTGAGCGGTCGGCGAAAATGCCATGTAGGGGATAGATGCATTCTGGCAAATTTCCCGTGTCTCGCCTTCATACCGCCTGTCCAGTAGACTGTAGGGCACTTCGTTGATAGAGAAACGGGAAATACCTTCTCCTAAAAGAAGCAGATTTTCCCGCTGAAAATTGGAGAGCCCGACGATTTTAGCCTTGCCGCTTTCCTTCAAGACGTGCATGTAGTCGGTAAGCCGGGCGCTTTTTTCCTTGGAATCAAAATAGCCCCCCGGCCAATGGATGAGATAAACATCCACCGTATCCCGGCCCAGGGCGGTGAGAGTGGCGTCCAGATGCTTCTGATAGCTCGCCTGAGTCAATTCGGCATCGGGCCAGATTTTTGAAATGATGATAACATCATCCTTTTTTGCACCAAGGGCCTTACCGAGACGGCGCTCCGATTCTCCATCGCCATAGCCTTCAGCGGTGTCGAAAGCGGTGATGCCCTGATCGAGAGCCGCTTTTACGGCGGCATCCGCCTCTTCCGGGGAACAGGCATCCCCCCATCCTTCGCTGGGAGCGATTTGCCAGCACCCGAAGGTGATGACGCTCCAGTCTTTATCCAGCCCATTGCAGAATACCGAGCGCATATTACCTCATAATAAAGGTGATCGTACGGCGGACGCTTTCCGGACGTTCCACCTCGATGTGGGTTTTCAACGGTTCGTCCTGCCATTCAAAGGGTCGGGGTTGGTTTTGGAATTTCCAGATCCGATACCCGATCATAAGCGCCGAGATTCCGGTAAAGAAAATGAAAAATGCAAAGATAAACGCGATCAGTTTGGGAAACATGAAAATCAGGATCCCTAGCACCGTAAGGAATGCACCAAACAGCAAGACCCCTTTTCTCAAGGCCTTATAACCCTGATCGAAAATGTCGTTGGAATGACCCCAAGTGTTTATCATGACGGCTCCTTTCCTTAGAGAGTTCCTTCTTACCTATTTACATAAGATTCAGGAGGCGGCTTGTCAAGGGAAGCCCCGTCCGATCCGTCGCACGGCCTTGAAGGATGCATGGCGCTTAATGTGGAAGCAATTTTTTTAAAATCTCTTTTTTGCTGAATCAGGGATCGTCTCGTGTGGATCACCCTTGGGCTGGGATGATAAAGCGGCACAAGCGTGAATTTTTCGGTGGCGATTGGGCGGGCGATATTCTTAGCAAGTTGATGTTTGGTTCCTAGAAAATGGTTGACTGCTTCCAGGCCCACAGCCCCAAGGGTGACGACCATATTTGGCCGGATAATTTCCAGGACAGATCCCAGATAGAAGCCGCAATTTCGTATTTCTCCTGCAGTGGGCCGCCGGTTGTTTCCATTTTCCAGGGGATTGCAAAGCACGGCGTTGGTGATGAAAACCTCCTCACGGGTCCAGCCAATGTGATTGAGCAGGGTCTCAAAATTTTTCCCGGATTGATCTCCCGAAAACGGAATTCCTGTCCGTCCGGCGCCAAACCGGCCCGGCGCCTCGGCCACAAAGACCACTTGGGCGGAGAGCGATCCGTTGCCGGAACTTAAAATTGCCGGTTGTTCGGCGAGTTTCGGGCAGATACGGCATGCAGCGGCCTTCTGGATCAGGCGTTTAAACTCACTTGTCGGAGTTGGCATGACCGGGGTTGTTTTCTTCGCCTTCTTCCTCGTCGTCATCATCGCTGGATTTGCAGATCACAAAAAAACCGATGATCAGGAGGATGCTGGCAATGATTGTGAGAAAAATATCCATGAAATATCTTAATACCGATTATGAAGTGAGCGGAGCGATTATCGCCCTATAATTTAGAAAAGATTTTTAATACTGAATTGCTCTTAATAATAAGGATTACAAAGTCAGCTGAATGATCGTCGCTCCACCATATTAAAAGGGTTTGATGGTTGCCAGATAGATCATTCCCGCGCCAACGATGAAAATAGCGATATGAACCATCATCGCATATTTTTTCGGCAAAGCGTTCTTGGGAATCTGAATTCCATTTAAGAACCCGAGGCCTACCAGAATGATCAGGAGAACCATTTTGACTTTGATCCAGGTGAACTCCTTGAATACTCCCGTGTGTACCGCCAGGTAGATTCCGGAAAGGAGGGTGACGCCAAGAATCGGGTAGTAGATAAATTTGTGAATCCGGGCCTGGGTTTTTTGCAGGCCCAGGACTTCGGTGTCGTTTTTTAATCTGAGCCGAAACACAACGGTGAGCGATTGTAGAAAAAGTGTCCCAATCACCAGACACATGGAGATCATGTGCAATGTGAGAAAAAAGTTTTTCATAATTTAGGGGTTTTCATAAGTTTGAAAGTAGCTGAAACGGCAATTATTCTATGGACGATGGATTCAGCTTTATCAACAATAGTCCGGCGACATTAAAAGTTTGAAAGTAGCTGAAACGGTAATTTTTCCATGGACGATGAATTCAGCCTTATCAACAATCATCCGGCGACATTAAAAGTTTGAAAGTAGCTGAAACGGTAATTTTTCCATGGACGATGAATTCAGCCTTATCAACAATAGTCCGGCGACATTAAAAGTTTGATTGTGGGAGAAAAAGGACTCGCTATCGAGTTTCTTCAACCGGTATTTGAGTTTCCGTTTTCCAGTAGACACGGCTCCCCACGATCAGAGCGATTCCCACTCCACAGTAGATCCCCGCAACCACGATGTATCCCCCCAGATAGCCATTCATATTGCGAAGTAAAACTCCAAGGAGCATCATGCCTGCGATTAATCCGTAAAAAGGTTTCGAAAAAATCTGGTGAATTTTCAAAGGAGCTTCCAGGCTTAGAATTCTGGATTTGTTTTTCCGCGCGGATTTGCTCAATACGAAGAGGCCTTTAAAAAACCCTGCGATCATTCCTATCATCACGGAATAGGCGACAGCCATCTGCGTGGAATTTTGTTCAACCAACGCGATTTGATACATAGAGATTCCCCGGGTGATCAAAAAAATTCCGATCATCCCCCACAATCCGCCGGCAATATAAATAAGGTTATTTTTACTCAAGGCAGGAGCCCACCGGTGAAAAAGTATTACGTTTTAAGATGGTTTCATGGAAAAAAGGATTTTTCAAATCATTAGGTCAGGCAGATTCGGTCAAGGTTTTTTCATTTCCCCTCTCACAGCGCGCACAGCCATCCTGCCACTTTTACTCTTATAGAGTGTTCGAATTTCTCCATTCCGAAAATCCAGAATATAACCCTCATTCCCCGACATGGGTTCATCTGTCCAAATCGTTGGCAGAGCGCCGGAAGGAAAAATGGGATCCAAATGAATTTCCTTGCCGTATTTGTCGGCGTTCATTGCATGAGGGTCATACAGGGTGAGTGCTTCTTCAGAAGAGGGGAAGCGCCAATCGTTCATGCCGCAATATTTATTATCGCTTAAATTCATTATGTGTTCCTTCGCTTCGTCCCAGGTCACCCATTTTGCATCGCTTTGCCAGGAGTCCTCCCGGATCCAGGTCAATCCGGTTTTTACATCAGTGATTGTGCCGTCATTGTTGTTGGTAAATCGGGAATTGGAGTTCATGAGATGCTTTTTAAGCCGGTTGAGTGTTTGAGGTGACCGGGTCTAATGGAATTTTCCTCAACCTTTGCTGGAGGTTTTCCAGATTGAACCGCGGAGGATTTTGCAATTCCTTGGTTTTAAGAATTTTTTCAAAGGAAAGCTTTAACAAAAAATCCGAATAAGCGAAAAGAGGGGTGTACCACAATATTTTTCGCACCGTACTGCGGGAAATTTTTACAGGAGCAGAAGAGGCCAGCAGCGATGGATTGTTATGAAGCTCTGCGACCGTTTCCATGGCCATCCATAAAGGCCAGATGCAAAACAGGCGGAGCGACACCTTGTGGTTGGGAATCGCCAGGGAAAATTTCAAGGCGTCCCGTAAATGTCCCGTCGTTTTATTCAACAGTTTTTCCAAAATAGCCATATTTTTTTCAACGGAAATCCCCGAGTGGAACTCTTCGACGGTCAATCCTTTTTCCATGATCAGTCCTTTGGGAATGTAAGACCAGCCCCGTTCGCGGTCCGCGACGACATCTTTTGAGATATTGGTCATCTGCAGACCCAGACCGAAGGAAACGGCATTATTCTTCATGGTTTCCCGCGCCTCATCGGACAGATACGGCAGTTCCAGAAGAAACAGATCACACAGCATTTCGCCCACGGCGCCGGCCACGAAGTAACAATACTCTTCCAGTTCTTCTTCATTTTCGAGCGGTGTCAGTTGATCGTGTTGGAAGCGTTTTTGAAAATAAGCCATTCCGCGGGCCATTTTGGACACCGACGGGATGATTTGTTGCTTGTGACCTTCATTCAGAGTATCAAAAATATTAAAGACCCGGGAACTTTGCGAAAGAAGATCCAGATCATTTGGGCTGCCATCCACGACGTCACAGTCTTTGATCCAGGAGGCCAAACCTTCTTTTCGATAGTCGGAGTCCTCGATCAGGCGGGCGAACTCCAACAGAAGTTTTATTTTAGTCTCAGGATTGAGTCTTGCGGCGTCTTCCACCGTATCTATGGTTCGGCAGAAGAGATAGGCGATCAAAACACTGCGGTGGATTTCACCCCTGAGCACGGCGATATTCAGGGCGAACGTGCGGCTGACCTTGGGAAGGGTGCTGACGCAATATTTCCAATCGTCCATTTTATTAAGGTATGTGTGTTGAAAAAACACCGCTCCCTTGAGGGGCGGCGGTCAATGACTTCCCCAATACCTGCTTAAGTGCATTGGAAAGCGGCTAGAGTGATTTATCAGCAGTTTATCACGAAAACGGGCTATCGTAACAAGCCATTATAGGAATGATGGGATTTATGGGTAATGGGAAGACGGCGTTCAAGAGGCCAGGGGGGCCTGGGTGGCTTCTTTTTTCATTTCCTGAGCAATTTTCAATATTTCCTCATGGACTTCGTTGATCACGTTTTCCGGGGTGCTCGTTCCGGCGGTGATGCCCACGTGTTCCTTATTATTAAACCAGGATTTATGCAATTGCGAGGAAGCTTCTATGTGATGGGCCTCAATCTTTTTTTCATCGCAAACCTGAACCAGTTTTTTGGTGTTCGACGAGTTGAACCCGCCGATCACGATCATGAGATCGACCTGATCCGCCAGTTCCCAGACAGCAATCTGACGGTCCCTGGTGGGTTGGCAAATGGTGTTGACGAACGATACCGCGTCCACACAATCCATAGCCCGGATCTTTTTGACCAGCGACTCCACCTTGTCGACCTGCTGGGTGGTCTGGCTCACGATCCCCAGTTTGCGTTTGCCGCGTTCGCGTATTTTTTCCAGGTCCGATTCCCCGTTGATGACAAGAAAGTCGTCCAGGTCACCCACGATGCCCTTGACTTCCACGTGATCCTTCTGGCCGATCACCACCGGAAAAAAATTCTTCGCCACCATGCTTTTGATGGTTTTATGGACGCGCATCACCAGCGGACAACTGGCGTCGTAGACGATAAAACCGGCATCCTGAAGTTTTTGTTTGGTTTTTTCCGCGGCGCCGTGTGCGGTGATCATGACCTTTTTGGTTTTGATTTCGTCGATTTGCTCGATGCCCTTGACCAATGCAACACCGTTGTTTTTCAGGGATTCGTTGATTTGCGGGTTGTGAACCAATTGCCCGATGATGGTCAGATCCGAATGGAACTCCGGCCCCATCGCCAGGTTAATGGCATCCTGCACACCAAAACAGGTGCCAAGAGCGCTTGCGAGCGATACTTTCATTTAGCTTTCCTTAGTTAATTGCATCCGCTGAACGGTGGTTGTAGATATACCAAAACAAACTGTCATGATAGCAAAACCGCGCCCGATATTAAATAAAAACCCAGGGTCGGGCTGATTTTCACTTCATTAGCAGGTTTTTCAACAGTTGCAGGGAGGTATCCCGGCCGATTTCGGCGATAGAATCCGTCAGCGGGATATTTTTAGGGCATACCTCCACACAGGCCTGAGCATTACCGCAATCCGCAATCCCTCCTTTTCCCATCACCGCTTCCAGACGTTCCTCCTTTTCCATGGCGCCTGTGGGATGCATGTTGAACAACCGCACCTGGCTGAAAGTCGCGGCTCCCAGAAAGTCATTTTCCTTAGTGTACTGGGGACAGGCCTCGAGACAGCACCCGCAGGTCATGCATTCGGAAAGCGTGTATCGCGTTGCGCGGACGCTGTCGGGCATGATGGGTCCCTCGCCGATATCGTGACTGCCGTCGATGTCCACCCATGCCTTGACTTTTTTCAAAGCGCGAAACATCCGGGTTCGGTCCACCTGCAGATCGCGGACGACCGGAAATTTGGACATCGGTTCCAGCACGACGGGTTGCTCGATATTGTCGATCAAGGCTGTGCACGCCTGCCGAACCCGCCCATTGATGACCATGGTGCAGGAACCGCAAACCTCTTCAAGACAGTTGGAATCCCAGGTGACGGGGTTGACGGTCGATTTGCTTTGGGTCACCGGGTTTTTCTGAATATCCTGCAGGCAGGAGATCACGTTGGACAAAGGTTTGTAAGGAACCACAAACTCCTGCCAGTAAGGTTTTGCCTTTGGGTTGTCCTGTCGTTTTATTTTGAGTTGTATGATTTTAGGGGGCATAAGCGTTCACTCAATCGTACTTTCTGGGACGCGGGGTGACAAGCGAGGTGTTCACGTCCGCATAGGTGATTTTGGGTTGATTGTTTTCAAGCTGGGCGATCGAGGTTTTTAACCATTTTTTATTGTTTGCTTCAAACCGTTTCATATAATCCAGGTGTCCGGGAGGAAAAACATCCTCTGCAACCTCGCCATAATTTTTTTGCTCCAGATAATCGATGTATTCGTGCGGATCAAAGCCCGAAGGTTGGTTCAAGTCAAAATCCGGCTTGAAGTGAGCGCCGCGGAACTCGTCCCGCATCAAAGCGCCCCTGGTGATGATCTTAGCCAGCTGGATCATGCAAAACAGCTGATTGATGAAACTGGGGGTGGGGTTGGCCCAGTCGTTGGTGTCGACGCATTTGACGTCCCTGAACCTTTGCTCAATTTCTTCGATCCCGTAGACGGTTTTTTCCAGGGCTTTATTATTCCTCACGATCAACACATTGCCCATCAGTAAATCCCCCAGGTCCTTATGCAACTTGTAGGGGTTTTCAAGGCCGTTCAATTTGTGGATGGTTTTAAATCGGTTGGTCCAGTAGTTGCGTGCATCATCGAAAATACTGGAAGGAACGTCCTGGCCGGACTGGGAAAGGTTTTTCGAATAATTGATGACTCCGGGCGCGATCATCAATCCCGTATAAATGCAGCTGAGCAGAGAATTGGCCCCCAGCCGGTTGGCGCCGTGGTACTGGCAATCCGCCTCCCCCGCCGCATAAAGCCCCTGAATGGAAGTCATCTGGTTGCGGGGCGAATGGTGATCGAGCGATCCGTCCCCGCTGGTTTCGTAGTCGGTCCACAACCCTCCCATGGAATAATGAACCGCGGGAAAGATTTTCATGGGAATTTTACGCGGGTCTTCGCCAGTGAACTTGGTGTAGATATCGAGAATGCCGCCCAGCCGGTCATCGAGAAATTCCTTGGATTTGTGCGTCAGGTCCAGATAGACCATGGGCTGACCGCTGATGCCAAGCTTCTGATTGTAAACCACGTCGTAAATTTCCCGGGAGGCCACGTCACGCGGGACGAGATTGCCGAATTGCGGGTATTTTTCTTCCAGAAAATAGTAGCGTTCCGTTTCCGGGATGTCCAGAGGACCGCGGGCGTCACCGGGTTTTTTAGGGACCCAGATGCGTCCCCCTTCACCGCGCGCCGATTCGCTCATGAGGCGCAGTTTGTCCTGTCCCGGAATGGCGGTGGGGTGGATCTGAATGAACTCTCCGTTAGCGTATTTTGCCCCTTGGAGGTAAGCCATGGTGGCGGCGGCGCCGGTATTGACGGCGGATGCGGTGGACCCGGAATAAATCTGGCTCGGCCCCCCGGTGGCCAGGATCACCACGTCGCTGGCCAGGGTGTAGATTTCGTTGGTCCTTAAATCGTGGATGATGGCGCCCCGGCATACCCCCTTGGAATCGAGCACGGCCCCCAGATACTCGTGCCACTCCAGTTTTTCCACCAGACCGTCGTGTTCATATCTGCGGATTTGTTCGTCCAGGGAATAAACCAGCTGTTGCCCCGTGGTGGCGCCGGCAAACGCCGTGCGGGAGTATAGCGTCCCCCCAAACCGTCGAAACGCCAGATGGCCTTCATGGGTGCGGTTGAACGCCACGCCCATTCGGTCCATCAGGTGAATGATCGCTGGCGCCTGGTAGCACATATCGCGCACGAGGGGTTGCTCGGCGAGAAAATCTCCCCCTTTGATGGTGTCGTAAAAATGATTTTCAGGAGAGTCTCCTTCCCCCTTGGAGTCGATGGCTGCATTAATGCCTCCTTGGGCGCATACGGAATGGGAGCGCTTGAGAGGTTGATAGGAAATCAGGACGACCTCGCAGGTGAGTTCGCAAAGCCTCATGGCGGCGGCTAATCCCGCAAGGCCGCCTCCAATGATGATGATTTTGTTCTTGCGTTTGGCCATTCTCTTAACCTCCCACCGTCGGCGTCACCGGCACCGGATCTAAAGAAAACTCCAGAACGGTTGCGAGCCCGAGAACGGTCAAGCCCAGCCCCACAAACGCGAATACGATACTGGCGTTGCGCTGGGCGGTTTTTCCGATGATGATTCCCCAGGAAACACAGAACCCCCACAACCCATTGGCAAAGTGAAACGTGGCAGAGACAATGCCGATCATGTAAATGATTCGCCCGGACCACGTTTGAAACTCCGCGTTCAAAATATCGATCAAAAAAGGCGCCGCCTCAAACATGTGTTTTCCGTACATCAATTTAGGAACGACCGTTGTTCCCATGTGATATATCAAAAAAGCAAAAACCACGGCGCCGCTCAAGCGTTGCAGGGTGTAGAGCCCGTTTCTGGCATAGCGGTACTGAAAAGCGTTGCGCTTTCCTGAGAAATAGACATAAAAACCCATGCCTGAATGGATCAATAAAGGAACGTAAATAAAAAGGACTTCGATTCCAAATAGAAAAGGAAGGTTGTTTATGACGTCGATGCTCAACTGGTATTGTAAAGGACCCACTGTTCTGAGGGAGTTGAGACCGAGGTGAAACACCAGGAAAACCCCAATAGGAACGATTCCCAATAAAGAATGGATTTTTAGAAGTAAAAAATGGGCCTGGTCTTTGGGGCTTGATGCCATTAACAATGATCCATGATAATGGTCTTAAAGGATTTTTTTCACAAAAGGGAGCGAATCGTGAAAATTTTGGAAATCCGAACTCACTTCGGCTCATTCTTGCGCAAATCCGGCGACAAGGCAAGAAGTTTCATTTAAAAATCAAGGAATTAGGACTGCAGGGGAGGGGGCCGGATTATCTTTGGCGGTCAGAAGTCGTATTCCAATATAGGCCGTTGCTTGAAGTCGGGGTCGATGGGTTTGTCGGTGGAGAGGATTTTCAGGTTTTTGGGCTCCTGAACATAAAAATCAACAAATCCACATTTGCCGCACACCTTGGGTTGCAGGGGGACTTTTTTTTCAACTCCGTGGTCTTTTCTCACCACCATGATCAACTCGAGATCTTTACTGGTTCGTAAGTCGATTTCTCCCTTCACGATACTCTGGCCACCGCATTTACTGCAAACGTCGGTTGAGTTGGACATGCTCTTCTCCAAGATTGGATTTCACGGGCTGGAAACGACTGGAAAATAAAACGCCCTTCCTGACTTATGCTAGAGTATAGCATAAATCAGGAAGAGCGCGGTTTCAGCCGTTGGGAAATTATTTTGTCACAGGAGCCGTTTGCGGAACTCCGTGAACCGAGTTGTAGGGCCTTCTTTCTTCTTTGGTTCGCGTAGAATCGGGTGCCTGGATATTCAGGCCGTCTGAATCCTGGTTGATCAGCTCTCGCAGTTCTTTTCCCGCATGGAAAACCGGTTTTTTCCTGAGCGGCAAATAAAGCGGTTCGCCGGTGATCGGTTTTTTTGCAACTCTGGCTTTATGCTCGTTGACACGGAAGGAACCGAACCCCTGAACCACCACTCGACCCTCTTTCTCAAGATTATTCATAATGGTGTCTAAAATGGCCGTCAGGTACCTGTCCGCCTCTTTTTTTGAAACATTCATTCTTAAGGATAGCTTTGTGGTCAAATCGGATCGAGTCATTGGATTGCTTCCCCCCAGTTAGGATATTTTAGATAATGACAAAGAAGGGAGCAAAATTCAGGCCAAAATGAATTTAAGTTTGTAAATGCATATTTTTCAAAACGTTAATTGATTTTAGCTAAAGCCCGGCCCTTCAATGGTTTTTGCACTTTTTTAAAAAAGTGTATATAAAAGTGGACACTTAAGGCCAATTCCGAGGGGCGATGTGCTGTTTTAGATTTTTCAAGGATTTTTGCAGGGGGAGGGCCTGGCCGGAAAAAAATCGGGTATTTTTTAGATCTAAATTTATTTTAAGATTCAGGTCAGGAATCTATGGAATTTTTCTCGCGATGGATTAAATTCCGAGAGGATGAAGAAAATTTTCCCGTCCGGGGGATTAATGGTCTTTGCCGGGGAATATGGAATGCTCTGGGGGAGGACCGGTTTAGGCGGTAATTATTATTTTTTTTCTGATTTTATGTGTCGATCATTATGGATAGCGGAATAATGGGTCTGAGGGGGCCTGGAGACAAGGCTTTTTGAGGAGGATAAATTTATGAGGAGGAATTGTTTTATTTTCCTTTTAGGGGTTATGGTTTTCCCTGCATGGGGAAACGCTTCTGATAACTCGGCCGAGGTCATATTCAGGGCCTTTCAGGAAGAAATGGACCGGTCTCTCAAAGAATTAAAGACCGAGGATTTTCCCCAACCTTATTTTATTAACTATCAAATCAGGCATAATCATCGTATTGAGGTATCCGGGAGCTTTGGAGCTCTGCTCGATTCCCTGGGAAAAGAGAATCGGAGGTTGTTTGTAGATATCAGAATTGGCAGCCCGAAATTCGACAGTTCGACGCCGGGGAGTCACAAGGCTAATGTTAAGCAGTTGATCCCCTTGGATAACAACCTCCATTCCCTTAAGCGGGCTCTTTGGTATGAAACGGATATTCGCTACAAACAGGCGGTCATGAACCTGCTCCGCAAAAAAGGGCGCAAGTTCAGTGGGGTGGAGAAATATCAACTTGAAAATCTTTCCCGGGGCAATGCTCCGGTTGTGCATATGGAACCCGTTCCGGAGCTGGAAGCGAATATTTCGGAATGGCAAAACCTGGTTCGAAAGGTTTCGGGTTATTTCACCAAGTATCCAAAAATCGAGAAGTCAAGTGTCAAGGTTATTCTTGATCGAAGCGTCCGCTATTACCTGGATTCCGAAGGCAACAAGATCCAGGATGGGTACCGGACTTACCGGGTGCTGATGGAGACATGGATAAAAACGGACCTGGGAATTCAGATCCACGATGAGGAGACCATTTATTTTTCTTCGTTGCAACAATTTCCCTCGGAAGAGGAATTGATCCAAAAAGCGGATCGTCTGATTCAGGAAACCATAAAACTGGAAAAAGCCAAGAAAATGGCTCCCTATGTGGGACCAGCCATTTTCAGCCCCGAAGCGGCGGCGGTTTTATTCCATGAAGCCATCGGCCATCGGTTGGAAGGGGACCGGTTGCGAATGGTCAGCGACGGCAAGACGTTTGTGCAAAAAATTGGAAAACCCATCCTCCCCTCGTTTATATCCATTGTGGATGATCCCCAGATGAAGACATCCGAAGGAGTAGCCCTTCTAGGCCATTACAATTATGACGACCAGGGCCAAAAAAGCGAAAAAGTGGTTTTGATAGATAATGGGGTTCTCAAAAATTTTCTTTTATCGCGAACACCCGTTCCCGGATTCAACAAATCCAACGGCCATGGCAGGAGTGACGGTGTCCGGTTTCCTGTTTCCAGGATGGGAAACTTTGCCGTGAGTTCGAGCAAAAGGTTGACCGGGGAACAATTAAAGCAACGATTGATTGAGGAAGTGAAAAAGCAAAAGAAACCCTTTGGTCTGATCATCAAAAAGATGATCAGCGGAGAAACTCTGACGAATAATAGTGATTTTCAGGTGTTTAAAGGCAAGCCTCTTTTTGTGTATAAAGTGTACCCTGAAGACGGGCGGGAGGAATTGGTCCGCGGAGTCGAATTTGTGGGAACGCCGTTGACCATGATCAGCCGCATCCTGACGGCCGGAGACGACCTGACGGTTACCAATGGATACTGCGTGGCTGAATCGGGAGCGCTTCCTGTTTCCAGCATTGCGCCCAGCGTCCTGCTTTCGGAAGTGGAGATGCAAACTTCGCATGAGATGAATCTGAGGAAACCAATTTTGGCCCCGCCACCCATGTGAAAGAGTCGAACGCCCCGCACCTCGGTCTGCCCGGCGGCCATCCATCGGATATTTTCCAGGTCCAGCGGGTTTTTGTCATGGAATGGGAAAGGAAATAATGATACCCCCCATGATATCATTTAATTTGAAATCCCTTTTGGGGCTTTTGGGATGGGCATTATGGCAGTCAACACAGGCGGGGGTTACGGCTAAATCCGGGAAAATAGCCTGGAAAAATTGGGTCTCCCCCAGATGGGTTTTGCCGATATAGGGATGAAAAGGCTGGATGGCCACAGATTTCAGTCCAATCCGTTCAAACTCATTTGCGGGCTCGTTATGAAGGTTGATCGGCCACAAACTGATCAACCGGCAATCCAATCCTAATTTGTTTTTCTTAATGAGAAAACCTGCATTGGACAGGAATTGAATTGGAAGGGGAAGTGAATTTTCTTCCAGCCAATTCTCCGTGGCATGAACGATATTTTTATTTTGCAAGCGGTTCACAATATGTTTCGAGTACACCGTCCGATCGGATTCGATGACGGAGTGAATATAATCCGCTACTATTTCAGATGGAATCAGCGGATCACCTTCCTTGCTTAAATTCCCATAATTTTTCAAGGGGATATCGATGACGATTCCCCCCATCACATCGCCGACCTTAAAATCTCTTTTGGAAGATTGGGGGTGGCTATTGTGGCAGGACACACAGGATTGCGTTACCGCCAGATCCGGATAAATGGCCTGAAAGATTCGACTGGCGCCTTTTTGCAGGGTCCAGGTAAACGGTTCTTTTGGACTTTCCATTATTTCCCGCATCCCCAATCTTTCCAGGTCGGAAGAAGGCGAATTTATTGGGTTGATCGGCGACAAGCTGATCAACCGGTATTTCATTCCAATCCCCCGGGAATTTGAGATTTGGGAAGAGAGGGTAAGGAACTGGGTCGGCAGGGGAAGGGCGTTTTCCTTTTCCCAATTTTCCGTGGCCTTCAGGGAGATGGAATTTTCCAGGCGTTCCACAATTTGTTGGGAATAAAATGTTCGGTTTGCCTCAATCACGGAATGGATAAAATCCGTCGCCAATCGGGCGGGCACAGCGTTTTCCTTAGGAAAAATTTCCGATGAAGAAAAAACCGGATATAAGAAGAATAGCGCCAGAGGACTTACTAAAATATATTTCAGAATGGGTCTGGCCATGAGTTTAGAATCCCGCTTGACTCCTTATTATGAACAATTAACACGGGGCTGCGGTCCAAAAGCTGGAAATCCATAATATTTAGGACCTCTAAAAATTGATACTTTTTTGCTTTCGCAATCGCCAATCCCTTGAAATAAGAGATTGGCTCATAGTCAAGGCTACATTTTTCGCGGCACCCTTTATTAATATAGGAACGTGTGCATGTAGAATCCATTTTTTTTCACGGTCAATCACTGCATTCTTTGCAGGGGTTTGCACCAAATGTTGGAGTTGCGGAGCTTTCGGCATTCATTTTGGAGAGGTTAAAAACTATCTTTTCTTTTTACATGAAAAATCATTGAAATATTCCGCCTCCCTTCCTATCTTTAGAGTGTTGAACTTTTTTCCTCAAACTCTCAAGTTTTTAAATAACCTTCTTTGCGGAAAAGGAGCATTGCCATGAGGGAAAAAAAAGCTTTTTTTACTGTTTTGGCAATTATCTTGATGTTCACTTTTTCTCCCGTATATGCGTTTGCAGAGGTTCCTGCAGGAGATGATGACGCTGCAATCGAAGCAATGATATTGAATCCGGGAATGGCCAGCAGTTGCCAAAATGATTTTGTGATCGAAAACCTGGATCAGGACGAAGCCGAACTTAAGCTGGTCCTGGGAAATGAAGAGTATATTCAGGACCAGATCGGAGGGAAGGAAGCAAAAGCCTACGGCCTTCAGAACAGTCTTTCTTCAGCTATGATAAAAGGGAAAAGTGTAGAGCAGGATGATGTCGCCATTATTTTTAATGTTGGGCAAAACTCAAAAATCCGATTGCACTGTGTAGAATAGGTTGCCGCTCCTTGCTAATTAAGATTGTTCAAAACTCAGGAAAACAAAGCGGCAATTATTATTAAAATCACGCCTAATGACCGGGGACTCGCTTCAGTTCCCCGGTCTTTTAATAAGCCATTCCGTTCCAATTGGCAAAGATCCACCCACAACCATCCCCGTCGACCGTTTTAAATGCCAAATAATTTGCTGGTTTATCTCACTCACCCTCATGTCGATACTTGGAACTTCAAACCCCAGCACAGGGAAATATTGCAAACCCTGGTTCCCGGACTTGAAGTGACAGTCTGTTATCATTCTGCAGAATTTCTACAAAAGCTTCCGGATGCCGAGGCGGCCATAGTATGGTACTTTAAAAAGGAATGGCTCTCCAATGCTCCCCGGTTGAAGCTGATCTGCACCCCGGCGGCTGGAAACGACTGGATCGAAGCCGAGGCGTCGGAGAATCTGAAAATTTCTCATGGCGGTTTTCACGGCTTGATGATCGCCGAATCGGTGACGGGTGCCATCTTCTATTTTTGTAAGGCGTTTCACTTGTCCGCGACTCTGCAAAAGCAGAGAAAATGGGCGACAAAAAAAGTCTCCGACCACATTAAATCTCTGTATGAAGCAAACGTCACCATCCTGGGGTTTGGCAGAATCGGCACGACCATCGGCAAAGTGTTGAAACCCTTTGGGTGTAACATCACCGCAGTGAAACGGGCTCCCGTCCCAGTGCCGGATTATTTTTCCCAGGAAGACCGGATCGTCACCGCAGATCAACTGGCAGAGGTTTTGAATACCACCGACCATCTGATCATGGTGCTCCCTGGCGGATCGGAGACACAGGGAATTTTCAAGCGCGAGCATTTCAGAGCGTTGCCTAAAACCTGCACGCTTTACAATGTCGGTCGGGGAAACGTCTATAAAGAGGAAGATCTGGTGGCAGCACTGAACGCAGGAGAAATCGCCGGCGCTTATCTGGACGTGTTTGAAAAGGAGCCCCTGCCGCCAGAATCGCTTCTGTGGGATATGAGCAATGTCCTCATCCAGCCCCATCTGTCCGCCGCTTCTCCGCAATACCTGGAATTGTTTGTTCGCGAGTTTGCGGAAAGAATTAATTCCGGGGAATCGGGGGGATTGTTAGCTCCTAAATCCAATGACTTCCAAATTGAATGAGTTTTCAGGTGAAGTTGGGGAGTTCCGATCGGACTTGAAGTATTTTGTATGCGCTTTGTCAGCTATAAGGAGAAAATCAAATGGGGAAAGGATTTGAGTCAAAAACGATTATTAGTAAACCAATTGATGAAGTCTGGTCCTACATCTCTGATTTTAATAATGCGGACAAATGGATGACGGGGGTGACGGATCTTAGGCCAAAGGAACCAGGTAGCATTTGCAAAGGCAGTAAACTGTTTTTTCAATCCCGGGGGTCAGAGAGGGAGTCCGAAATCACTGCCTGGGAGCCATTAAAAATGATGGAGCTTACCTCTACACAAGCGGGGGTAACGGCAACCTATGCCTACTCGTTAAAAAGCATGGGCGACAAAACTGAACTAAAATTAAATGCCGGCTGTATTGCCACTGGATTTTGGAAAATTCTGCACCCAATCATTATCATAGCAATGCGGGCAAGCGATTCAAAGCATCCGGTCCAGATTAAAAATGCCATTGAGGGTTGACAAGAGTCTGAAAAGGGCTTCCAGTCAGACAAACATACGCGTTGCTGCGATTCGCGGCATCGCCACAGTATCTGGAGTTATTCATTCGCGAACTCGCTGATCGCATCAACACTGGAGAATTGAAGTGAATTTCTCCAGATTTAAAAAATCATGAAAAGCCATTTTAAAAACCTGCTGGCTGAAGTCAGGGATTGCCGCTTGTGTGAGGAGCATCTGCCCCTTGGGCCGAGGCCGATTCTTCAGGCCGACCCGAAAGCGAAAATCCTCATTGCCGGGCAGGCGCCGGGGCGCAAGGTGCATGAAACCGGAGTGCTGTTTAACGACCCAAGCGGCGATCGGTTACGCGAGTGGATGGGAATTGATAAAGATGTCTTCTATGATGCCACTAAAATCGCTGTTTTGCCGATGGGGTTTTGTTATCCGGGGACCGGAAAGTCCGGAGATTTACCACCCAGGCCGGAATGCGCGGACGCGTGGCGGGAAAATCTGCTAAAAGGTCTGCCGAAAATTCAACTGACCCTGGTGATCGGGCAATACGCCCAAAAGTATCATCTTGCGGGAAGGCAGTCGAAGACCCTGACTCAAACCGTTAAAGCCTGGAAAGAATTCTGGCCTGAGGGATTATTGCCCATGCCTCACCCCAGCCCGCGCAACAACATCTGGCTGAAAAAAAATAAATGGTTTGAAAAAGATGTTCTTCCTGCCTTAAAGGCAAAAGTGAAAACGTTGATCAAGAGGTGATCGTTGCATTCTCGATCAAAACTTTTGCTGCATCCTTAGCCTGCTTGGCACTGACAGGTGAGCCGTTGATTTGAGCCATGGTGATAGCCCCTTCAAGTAGCAGCAATAACTGTTCCGCAAGCAGGTCGGGTTTTTCCACTTTGGCCGCCCTGGCTTGAATCTTGATATAATCCAGAATCAACCCCTTAAAATCCCTGCACGTATTGCGAATGGGGGTGCCTTTTTCCGGGTATTCCCCCGCCGCCCCGACGTAGAGACAGCCATAAAAGTCATCCTGCCTGAACCAGTTTTCAGCCACATCAAACACCGCCAGTAAACGATCCCTCGGCTTCTCGGCATGGCTCTCAACAGCCCGCATGAAAAAATTGCGAAACCGTTCATCGTAATAGCGCAGGACGGCCAGAATCAATTCGTCCTTGGATTTGAAGTGATTGTATAGCGTTCGCTTGGCGACTCCGGATTCTTTCAAAATCATGTCGATGCCCACCGCGTGGAACCCGCGCCTGGAAAATAACTTCACGGCGGTCTCAATTAAATGTTCACGTTTTGAAGAAAGGGTCATGGATGGGTCTAAAAGTTGTTTTTCTCAATGGTACTATTCTGTCTACTATTTTAAATAAAAAAATAGAAATATAGAAATTAAATTTTTTAATTTCAAATAAAATTTAAAATAAATTTATTTAATTCAATTATTTAACTGAATATTGCTCGTTTGTAAGGAATTCCGACGTATGTACACTAACCTGTATATTTTTTATGGGTAGATTCCCATCAACTGAGTTTAAACATTTAATCAAAGGAGTGAGTCATGATCACAGGTATTCGAAGAACCTCATTAGCTTTTATCGCGGTTTCTCTATTGTCCGCATCCATGGTGGGCAACGTCCAGGCAGATAGCATGAAAGCGGGAAGAACGATGACAAAAAAATTCGTGCAAATGGCCCCTGGACACAGCCCCGAAGTGACGCATAGCATGCTTGGCGTTCAGGGCTTCGACCTCGTGTCCTACCGCAATGGCGAAAAGCCTCAGCGCGGAAACGGCAACCATGTGGTCGAGCATCATGGAGTCACCTACCAATTCGTCAACGAAGCAAATAAAGATGAGTTTGCCAAAAATCCGCATAAATATCTGCCCGCTTATGGCGGTTATTGCGCCTATGGCGTAGCGGTTGGCAAAAAATTCGTTGGCGACCCTGATGTCTGGAAGATTGTGGATGGAACGCTTTACCTCAATCTCGACAACAAGATTCAGGGCATCTGGAACAAGGACATCTCAGGCAATATCAAAAAAGCCGAAGCCAATTGGGGACAGATCAAAAACAAAAGGGCTTCTGACCTTTAACAGTTCCAGCGGTATCAGGAGGAACGAGTCATGGTTTCTCAAAGGTCTCTTGGGGGGGGACCATGGCTCTGACTTCCGGTTTTATTTATCGGCCATCAACTTTTCAAAAGGAAGAGAGGAAATAAAATGGATTCACTGGGAACAAAATTAGCCTGGATTTTTTCCGGCACCTTTTTACTGGCGACTGTGGTTGGGTTTATCCCCAATCCTCTGGTGGGGAGTGAAGGCATTTTCCTGACCAACACGCCTCACAATCTGGTTCATTTAGTGACGGCGGTCGCATTTCTCATCGTCGCAAAAATGGGCAATGTCCCATCCATCAGATTCATGCAGATTTTTGGTCCTGTCTACCTCTTAGTCGGACTGATTGGATTCGCCGTCACCGGTACAAGTTCCACCGGCATGCTGTTGGGTTTCATCCACATCAATGCCCTGGACAATTTTCTTCACCTGGGTTTAGGCGCGGCCATTTTTTCCGCCGGAACCATCGCCAACAACGCTTTGAAGTTGAGCAACCGGCCGACCACAGCGTAAACCTATTTTGCAGTTCAGTTGCGTCGGTCATTCATAAGCGGACCGGCAAAATATTGTGCCGGTTCATGGCGGTCCTTTGGGGCCGCCATTTTTTTATAGAGAAGCAAACTTCAGATGAAAATCAGTGGCTTTCTGGAAGTGATGGCCGACTTTGAGCAGCGTTTCCTCATCGAACTGTTTGCCCATCAGTTGCAATCCGATGGGCAGCCCTTCCGCCCCCGAGAAACCGCACGGAACGGACAGGGCAGGGATGCCGGCCAGATTTGCCGAGATCGTGTAAATATCTGCGAGATACATTTGTAAAGGGTCGTCGAGTTTTTCCCCCAATTGAAACGCTGGAGCCGGACAAGTGGGGGCGACGATCAGGTCGCATTTTTGATACGCTTCCTCAAAATCGCGCTTGATCAAAGTCCGAACTTTTTGTCCCTTGAGATAGTAAGCGTCGTAATAGCCCGAACTGAGCACAAACGTGCCTAAAATAATGCGGCGCTTCACCTCTTCTCCGAAGCCTTCACTGCGCGTGTTCAGATACATGTTCTGGAGGTTGTCCGATTGCTCCGACCGGTGGCCGTATCTCACCCCGTCGTAGCGGGAAAGATTGGTGCTGGCTTCGGCACAGGCGAGAATGTAATAGGTGGCCACGGCGTACTGAGTGTGCGGAAGAGACACCTCCACCTTCTCCATGCCAAGCGTTTCGAGCGTTTGAATGGCGGTCTGCACCGCCTGTTCAACCTCCGGGGCAATGCCGGATGTAAAGTATTCCCTGGGAATGCCTATCTTTAGTCCCTTCATCTCTCCCGTTAACGCCTGAGTGAAATCGGGATGTTCTCTATCGGCAGAGGTGGAATCGAGAGGGTCCTTGCCGCCGATGACGTTCATCAGGAGAGCCGCGTCTTCCACGGTCTTGGTCAGCGGGCCGATTTGATCGAGAGACGACGCAAACGCCACAAGGCCAAAACGGGAGACCCGTCCATAAGTCGGTTTCAGTCCCGTGACCCCACAAAAACTGGCCGGTTGCCGAATCGAGCCTCCGGTATCGCTTCCCAGAGACGCCAGGCACTCGTGTGCGGCGACTGCGGCGGCGGACCCGCCGCTGGAACCTCCGGGAACCCGGTCTTTAGCCCAGGGGTTCAAGGTCGGGTGATGCCAGGAGTTTTCGTTTGAAGACCCCATCGCGAATTCATCCATATTGGTTTTGCCGACGATCACGGCGCCTGCGGCCTTCAACCGCTTCACCACCGTCGCGTCGTAAGGGGAGACAAACTGATCCAGATAACGCGAAGAGCAGGTGGTGCGCAACCCCTGAGTGCAAATCAGGTCTTTCAGGGCAATGGGAATGCCAAGAAGCGGGGCGTCACCCCCTGCAGCGAATTTCAGGTCGGCTTCCCGCGCCTGATTGAGGGCGGAATCCCTGGTCAGATGCACGTAGGCTTTGACATTCTCCTCCACCGCGTCGATGCGCTTGAAAACCGCTTCCGTCAATTCAACAGAAGAAAATTCTTTTTTCCTGAGACCTGCTTTGGCCTGGAAGATAGTGGATTGGTGCATCGTCAGGGTCAAATAATTTGCGGTACTTCGTAATGACGCTTTTTTTGTGCAGGGGCCAGATCAAGGGTGTTGCATTCGGGAAAGATCTGCTTTTTTTCATCTTCCCGGAAAACGTTTTGCAGAGGAATGGCGTGTGAGGTCGGTTCCACCGTCTGGGTGTCCAATTGCTCGAGGTGATCGATATACTCGATGATGGTTTCCATCTGCTTCCCCAAACGGTCTTTCTCTGAATCGCTCAGGTTGAGGCGGGCCAGCAGGGCCATGTGATCGATGTTAAACTTTTCGGACATAGGGATCGGTGAAAATCAGGTTGGAGAAGCTCTCAGGATTCCTCAGACTTTCTATCCTTTTTCTTTTTCTTCTTAAGTTCCGCCATTTTTTCAAAAAAAACCATTTTGCCGGCTTTTCTGGAAAGACGTTTGACCTTTTTTTTGAGCTTGCGGACTTCCGGGCTCTTGGAGGTGTCTTCGGCTTTTTTAACTTCTTCCGCCAGAGCAGTTTGGGATTTGGTGATGTGTTCTTTCAGCTTTTCAAGTGTCGCCATGTGTCCTTTTCCTTAATAGGGATTGAATCGAATTGTCCTGTATAGCAAATTTTGGGTTGTTTAACAATAAGAAAGGGGGTTCAGTTTCGGTAAAGCGGAGAAGTTTTGCAGATAGATGGAACTTTAAAGTGTATTTAAAAGTTTAAAGTATTCATCACGGCTCATTCCCGCTGTTCTCATATTTGCTTTAATTATATCCACTCCGACGTTTGGATATTTGGGTATCATTACAGGGCGAGAAACTCCATCTTTAACCATAGCTATATGGCTACCTTCTGTTCTGTGGTGAGAAAACCCGTATTTTTCAAAAATCTTTTTTAATTTTTTCCAGTGGATCGCTGTTAAGCGTGGCAAGGTTCTATTGGGGATGGGTCGTTGACATTGAAGGGGATCGGAACCTCTATCATATGTTCATCATTAGCATCAGGGGTAGAAACGTCTATTGTGTTCTCATTTCCTTGCATTGAATGAAGGGGGTGAAGCCCGCAATCCTTCAACACCTGATCAATGCTTCCTCTCTCAAAACAAGATATGATAAATAGACTTACGGCATCTTTAATATTTTTTTCCGCTTCACCCTTTGAATCTCCCTGAGACCATACGTCCAGAGCAGGGCAACAGGAAACGTAAATATCCCCCTTCTTTTTGACCTCAATGGGAAGTTTAAAGACAATACACAGTCTGAATTTTTTGTTCATGGGTTTAGTATGGCAGGAAGGAGGGTTGCATTACAAGAAAAAAAGCACCTAGTAAGTTGCAGTAATTCAATGGTTTTCAGGCAAGTATCGATTTTACAAGTCTTTCAATGTTTTTTTGCAAGAGCAGCTTTTACAGCCAATCTATCGACAATTTCGAGTGGATTTCTTTAGCTTTAAAAATTGTCCCAAGAAACCAACTAAAAAATGCGGCTATTTTTTCTCCTCAAAAATAATAGAAAAAACAGGCTGTTTTTTCCGCTGATTATGATCACAACAATTTTGGCTCGAAAACATCAGGTACCAATTAACAACTCAATTGTTCGCCATTTCGCATTGTTTTCGAGGGCAGTAAGGAATGAGAGGACAGAATTGGCATTTCCGCAGAGAAAAGTCGCATCAGAACTTGGAGCATTAGCGGAGGATTGGCTGAGCCCTATTCCCGGTTTTATTCAGTGACTTCCAGAATGACCAGGGTGTAATCGTCGGCGAAGGCCTGTTTCCCCATGAATTCCTGGATTTCTTCCTTCACCCGGTTTCCAAGTTCTGTCGCGTCCCGGTTTTTTCCCAATTGATGGAGGGTGTGAGTCAATCGTTCGGCGCCAAACATTTCTCCCAGCTCGTTTTTAGCTTCGGTCAGGCCATCGGTATACAAGGTTAACTTGCAGTTGTGTTCCAGCTGAATTTCCCCTTCTTCCATTTCATTGTTGGGCAGGATCATGAGAGGAATCCCCTTATTCGTCCACAACTCGATAACCGATTCTGTGTTGTAATTGATGAAAACAGGCGGAGGATGTCCCGCGGATGCGTATTTCATCGTTTTCGTTGGCAGGTGGATCACTCCGTAAAACGTGGTGATGAAGTACCCCGTCTCCAGGTTTTGCCTCAGGATTTTATTGAGTTTCTGAAGCGTTGCCTTTGGGGAATGGGTCTGGGAAGCAAAGGAACTCAACAACACCCGCATCATCGCCATGATCACGGCGGAAGGGGTTCCATGTCCGGAAACGTCCGATATCAGGACGCCAAGGTGGTCCTGGTCGATGGGGATAAAATCATAATAATCCCCACCGGCCTTTGAGGAAGGCTGATAGTCGGAAAAAAAGTTCATGCCTTGAATGGCCGGTGGCTCATCACACAGAAGCCCTTTCTGGATATTGGCGATGGTATCCCGCTCTTTTTCCACCGTGGCGTGAGCGGTTTCCAGTTTGCTGTAGCGTTTTTTGGTGCGCAAGGCGGCCTGCACTCGGGCTTTCAATTCCTCCGGGGCGAACGGTTTGGTCAGGTAATCCTCGCCGCCAATATGCAACCCCATCGTCAGGCTGTCGAGGTCGGATTTGCTGGTCAAAAAGATGACCGGAACAAAAGTGTCCTCCGTCATGGCCTTGAGACGGCGGCAAACCTCATAGCCGTTCATGTGGGGCATTTCAATGTCGAGAAGAATCAGGTCGGGATTCATTTCCTTGTACACCTCCAACCCCTCCAACCCGCTGGATGCCAGAACCGTTTCATAATCATCATCCAGGATGTTTTTGATGAAAGAAGCCTGCGTCTTGGAATCATCTACGACAAGGATGGTTGAGGAGTCGGTTTTTAAAAGAGTCATTCGTTCACACTCAATAATTTCAGGAAAGAAGGTTTGATATAGTTACCCTTATTGTAAATCAAATTTAATCCATTGAATAATATAATTTTAACAAATTTAGCAGGCAAATCCAATTGGCTGGGAAAAATCAGCGTTTTTCTGAAAAATGATGAATTTGGTGCTTAAAACCGTCCGTGGTGATGTGGACGGAACCCATCAGGTCGGTTCGCCAGATTTGGGTTCCGGCGGCTTGATAGCGCTCAACCACTTCCGGGTGGGGGTGCCGCATCCAGTTCAGGTATCCGCTGGAAAAAATAACCGACTGCGGTTGGACCGTCCGAATAAATGAAGGGGAATTGGAAAAACGGCTTCCGTGGTGCGGGCTTTTTAAAAATGTGGCTTGCAGGGGAAGAGCGCGTTCCATGAGATATTCCTCCGTCGACTTTCCGATGTCTCCTGTAAGCAGTAAGCTGAAATTCCGGTATTCCAGGCGCAGAACCAGGGACAGTTCGTTTCCCGCCTTGTTTCGCTTTTTGCCAGCCATTTGGTGGATAAATTGAGGATTGGGGTGCAAAGGGACGATTCGGACCTCGCCGAAATTTAAAGGAGTCCCGGATTGCAGAGAAACCTGGACTGCCTGTTTTGCAAGCGTTTTCTGTCGAAGGTTTTCGATGCGGGAATCATTCATTCCGGCGAAGCCGTCCAGGAAATGCCCGATAGAAAAAAGATCGACCAGAGATTCCAGCCCGCCGATGTGGTCCTGATCGGAATGGGTTGCCGCCAGATAGTCGATATGGCCGATGCCCCGGTTCCACAAGAAGGGTGCGACCACCGCTTTGCCCACGTCCAGGGAATTTTTATAGAACCCGCCGCCGTCCAGCATCATGGTTTCGCGGTTGGGAAATTCGATAAAGATCGACTCCCCCTGGCCGACGTCGAGAATGGAAACCTGTAGGGTTTCCGACGGCCGTTCGGGAAAGCGCGGCCAGATGAGCCAGGCGACCGTCGCCAGTGAAGCAAATACCAGGCCCGACTTCCTGAGAAATTCCCATCGAAAATTTAATGGAGAGGAGGGATCCTTTAAAGGAGCGGGCATTTTAATCAAGAGCCAGGCCCCTCCCGTCAGAACCGAAAAATATAATAAAACCCACATTCTTGGCGGTGAGGGCACGTACACCGATGCATAAGGAAATGAAGAAAAAAATTGTGGGATCACAAGAAAGCATTTGAGCAACCAATGAAGAGGCCAGGACAGAATCCATCCCAATGCCGGGAAGACTCCGCCCAGGCTTATCGCGAACAACGCCAGAGGGATGAGGACGGAAGCCAGGGGAACCATGATCAGGTTGAGAAAAATCCCGATCAGACTCACGTGGTTAAAATGGAAAATGAGAAAGGGCAGGGTGGTCAGGTAAACCGCCAGGGAAATTAAGGCACTGATGGATAAATATTTTTTCAGGGACTGAGAGTATTGCTGCAACGGACTCCCTTCATTCTCTTCTTCAAATGGGACGCCCCGGAGGAACCGGCGAAACCAGGGTTGCTCCCCCATCCGGTCGATGGGGTCATCGGGTGGCCGGGCGACATGTTGAACGACAAAAAGGATGCCGGCCATGGCCGCAAAAGAAAGTTGAAAGCTGACGTTTAGGATGGCTTCAGGGTTCCAGATCAGGATCAAAAATGCGGCAATGAGTAGTGCGTTGAATAAGTTCCGCTCCCGATTGGCGATGATGGCGAATAAAAAAACGATCACCAGAAACCCCGCGCGAAGGGCTGTGATTTTTGGACCTACCAGAAGCAGATAAAACAAAACCGGAAACAAACATAAAAACGCAGCGATTTTGCGCGCCGCTCCAGACTGCGCCCATTCGGAGTGATACTTTAAAAGGCCATGAAACGCCAGCGGCCAGAATAAAATGAAAGCCGCCCAGGCGACGAAACCCACATGCAATCCGGAAACCGCCATCAGGTGTGACAGACCAGTGGCGATATAGGCTTCCTTGATCTCATCCGAAAGAGCGCTTTTTTGACCCAGGAGCATCGCTTTCAACAAAGCGGCTTCCTCCCCGGAAAAATGCGTTTCCAGTGTTCTCAATAAATGGCCGCGAAGGGCAACCTGCAACGCCTTGAAAAACGGCAGAGGGAATACGCCCAATTTTTCTATCGAGCTGTTTTTCGAAAGGGAACCGATCACCGAGATCCCCCTGGCTTTTAAATAACCCTGGTAGTCAAACGCGCCGGGGTTTTTAAAATTTCTCGGGCGCTTCAAGCGGACCTGACTGAATTGGATGATGTCCCCCGCGTGAAACGTTTCCTGGATCCTTTCCGGTTGATAGTGGGTCAAGTGCGCCCGGCCCGTGACTTTCACAGGTGTTTTTCCTGACTGGATTTGGCTTATATCCATATGGAAAAAAACTTTTTTATCCGCGAACTGGGGAGTTTCGACCAGTGTTCCCATCACGGTCGTGCGCCGGGATTCATCGATGTGATTGAGGATGTGGTTGGAGGGGAGAGGTTTCTCTGATAGCGACGGAGAAAGATAACCCCATGAGAGGCAAAGAATCAGGAGAGCCCATCTCCAGAAGGATGGTTTTTTGATTCTCGAAAAAATAAAAAACCCGGACCCCGCCACCAAAACCGGAAGCAGGTAAGGAAAGAAAAAATGCACCGCCTGCGGAATGGCGGCTAACAGTCCGCCGAGATAGGAAAGAAAATAGGGAAGCAGGGGATTCATTGGATTTGGTTTGTCCCGCTCTTGAAATGGACGAACCGGCGGATGCCTCGTTGAACCACCAGTTTTACTTCGAATCTAGGATCAGGCCAATCTGGCGCCTGGCAATGTCGACTGTATCGACGCGAACTTTTACTGTGTCACCGATCTTAAACGTGCGGTGGCGGCGTTGCCCTTGCCATTTATGTTCCGTTTCTATGAAGTTATAATAGTCGTCACCGATGCTGGAAATTTTCACCAGACCTTCCACGTAGACTTCCGAAAGCTCAACAAAGAAACCAAACGCCGTGACGCTGATGATGAGTCCCGAATAAACATTTCCGATTTTATCGGCCATGAATTGCGCCCGCCTGAGATCATTGACCTCGCGCTCGATGGCCATGGCATTCTGTTCCCGAGCGGACGATTGGTCAGCAAATTCAGCGATCTTAGGAAGCAGGCGTTTATTTTCCCTTTGCGAGCATTTTCTTTTATGCAAAAACGTTTTGACCAGCCGATGGGTGATGAGGTCCGGGTAACGCCGGATGGGAGAAGTGAAATGCGTGTAATATTTGAATCCCAGGCAGTAATGCCCAGGGTCCTTGGCGGAGTAAACCGCTTTTTTCATGGTTCTCAATAAAAGCGTGTTTATGGTCCGTTCTTCTGGGTGATTCTTGATTCGTTTCAGCAAATTCTGAAGGTCGACGGACGGTACCTTGTGAATGGTTTTTAATTTGATACCGAATGAAAGTATGAATTCGTTGAATTCAGCGATCTTATCGTCGTCCGGGGGTTCATGAATCCGGTGGATGGAGGGAACGTTTTTATCGAATAAAAATCTGGCCACCACCTGGTTGGCGGCCAGCATGAATTCCTCGACCATCTCGTGAGCGACGTTGTGCTCGGCCATCACGATCCGTTCGATTTTACCCTTCTCGTTCATTTGCACTTCCGGTTCCGGAAGATTGAAATCCACGCTCCCTTGCCGAAACCGGTTTTTTCTTAATATCTGGCTGAGCTCCCCCATGATTTTCAGAGTCGGCAAAATCTCTTTATAGAGGTTTTTGGGATCGCCTGTTTCCAACAGATGCGCCACCTCGGTGTAGGTGAAGCGTTTTTTACTTTCTATGATGGAGTTGAATATTTTCCTTCCCACCACATGGCCCTCGGCATCGTAGTCGATGAGCACACTCAAGGTCAGGCGCTTTTCATCGGGTTTGAGGCTGCAGATCTCATTGGACAGTTGAAACGGCAGCATGGGGACGACACTGTCCGGATAGTAAATGCTGGTTCCCCGCTGAAAGGCTTCCTTATCCAGAGGAGAGTCTTCGCGGACGAAATGGCTCACATCGGCGATGTGCACCCCCAGGCGATAGCCGTCTCCCATCTTTTCGATGGACACCGCATCGTCAAAATCCTTGGCTTTTTCCCCATCGACGGTAAAAATCAACTCGTCAGACAGATCGGTCCTTTGTTCCATCTCCTCATTCATCAAGTCCGCATGCGCCGCTTTTTCCGCCGAGTTCAGCACCTTTTGTGGAAACTCCGCCGCGACTCCAAACTTTCTTAAAATCGCTTTGACTTCGACTTCCGGGTCGTCGGAAAAACCCAGCACTTCCGTGACGCGCCCAACAGGGGGCTGATGCTTGGAAGGGAACGATTCAAGAGTGACCGAAACGATATGGCCGGTTTTCGCTCCTTTATTACTTTTTCCGGCAACGAACACATCGTGAACATATTTTGCATCCATGGGGATCACCCAGCCATCGCGCCCAAACTGTTCGTAGGTGCCCACGAGAGACGTGGTGTTGCGCTTCAAAATCCGGATCACCCGGCCTTCCGGTCGTTCGCGGTCCTTGCCCGATTCAATGCGCACCGCCACCAGGTCTCCATGCATGGCATCGCCCCTATGCGTGCGGTTGACATAAATATCCGGCTGATCGCGGTCCTTTTCCTGAACCACAAAGCCGAATCCCTTGGGATTGCTCGTGAGAATTCCAGAGACCAGATTCATCTCATCCGGAAGGCCGTAGCGGCCGCCACGGATTTTAATCACCCGTCCGTCCGCGGCCATTTCCTTCAGCCGGCTTCTAAACTCCCGGCGCTGCACATCGGGAATCTTAAATTGTTTCACCAGTTCCGAAACCTTCATCGGGCGGTTGGCTTTGTTGCGTAGGAGTTTGAGAATGGTTTCTTCAGTGAGTTTCATGGTAGAGGAAGCCGTGAATTGAGTTCGTTTATATAATAAAGTATCCCTCTATTCAATAAGTAACCTTTAGACATATTGGGCAGATTGATCCAGTTCTATGGTTTCAAGGAGCCTCTGTTTTGCTTTTTTTTGGGTCATCTCTTATAATCCCGACTTTGTGAATGTGATAACGATTAAGGAAACAATATGCTGATCCAGTTGGACTGGTTGAAAGAGTATGTAGAATACGACGTTCCCGCCGAAGAGCTGGCGGAAGTTTTATCCATGGGCGGGCTGGAAATAGAAGCCTCGGAGTGGGTCAATTTGCCCGATGGGGTCGAGACTCAGGTCATGGAAGTCAACGTGACCCCCAACCGCGGATACTGCCTGAGCTATCGAGGAATTGCAAGGGAAGTGGCGGCCCTTTTGGGGAAAAAGAGGCATTGGAAGTCCCCTGAAAAAGAACTGGAGCAATCGTGGGGCGCGACTCCGGTTGAGCAACGACTCACCGTAGAGAACGAAGAAGAAACCCTGTGTCCGCGTTACGCAGGCATGGTGATTGAAAACGTGACTCCCGGACCCTCGCCGAAATGGCTCACCGACCGCTTGCTGGCCGTGGGGCTCAGACCCATCAACAACATTGTCGATGTCACCAATTTCGTGATGTTGGAGTACGGCCAGCCCCTGCATGCGTTTGACCGCGACTTATTGGCCGGATTTCGGATCGTCATCCGCCGCGCCAGAAAGCAGGAACCTTTCACCAGCCTGGATGGAAGCAAACTGCTTCTTGATGAAGATGCCCTGGTGATCGCCGACGCGGAAAAACCGGTGGCTTTGGCCGGAATCATGGGGGGAGCCAACAGCGAGGTCTCGAGTTCCACCCGCAACGTGGTTCTGGAAAGCGCCTGTTTCGACCCTGTCGTTGTCCGAAAGGGATCGAAAAAATACGGCATCCGCACCGATTCCTCGTTTCGTTTTGAACGGACGGTGGACGTCGAATCTGTAATAACGGCGCAGACCCGTGCGGCTTTATTGATTCGTCAACTGGCTGGGGGAGAGATTTGCAAGGGACGCATCGATCTTTACCCAAACCCGAAACCTGCCCCGTCCATCGACCTGCGGATTTCCAGGGTCAACAAAATTCTCGGATTGAATTTAACCAATCAAAAAATCGTCGAATATCTGGAGCGGCTTGGAATCGGAACAGAATCATCAAAGACGGATGAGACCCTGAAATTGAAGGTTCCAGAGTTCCGTCCGACCCTGACGCGTGAAATTGACGTCATTGAAGAAATTGCCAGGCTGCATGGCTTTGGAAATGTTGAGGTCGTCCACCCGGCGGCAGAAATTCTTCCGGTCCAGGTGTCCCGGCGCAGGCAGGCCATTCAAACGGTTAAAACCACTCTTTGTCACCTTGGATATTCAGAGGTCATCAATTACAGCTTCATCGATTCGAAAAGTGCGGATTCCTTTCGGCCAGCGTTTGAAGCGGCACAGGTAGAGTCTATCGGTGTCAGCAATCCCTTGAGCAAGGAATGGGCGGCCATGCGCACCAGTTTGATTCCCGGTTTGCTGGGTAACGCAGCCAGAAATTTGAGCAAAGGTCAGAAGCCGGTCAAGATATTTGAGCTGGGGGATATTTATTTTCATCAGGACGACCAGAAAAGTGCGCGGGAGATAACCTGTTTTTCCGCGCTGGCCGTAGGCGCCTACGAACCCAGTGTGTGGAAGGAACAAACAAAAGGGTATGATTTTTTTGATTTGAAAGGCGATCTGGAAACGGTGTTGAACCAGTTGAAGTTGTCGGTGGAGTTTTATTCTTCGCCGAATCCTTTTCTCACCCCGGGCAAAAGCGTGGATTGTTTCATCGCAGGAAAGAAAATAGGGTATTTGGGCGAAGTGTCCTCCCGCTTGATACGCGAATGGGATATTGGACGGTCGACCTATGTTATTGAGTTTGATTTTGAGGGGATCGTCGAAGCGCTTCCCGGCCGGCCCCGGTTTGAGCCGATCCCCAAGTTTCCTGAGACCTATCGAGATATCTCCTTACTGGTCGACGAAGGAATTCCTTCCAAAGAAGTCTATGATCTGATTCAGAAAACCAGCGCACCCTTGATTCGCCGGGTCGATCTCTACGACACTTTTGAGGGCAAGAAGATTGAGAAGGGTAAAAAAAGCCTGACTTTTTCCCTGGCCTTTCAGTCGATGGAAAAGACGCTGACCGATGATGAAGTCAATCCCGTCTTTGACGAAATCGTCAGGGCGCTTTCCGAAAAATTAGGGGCTAAACTGCGAGAGTAGTTCGTCCGAAACATGTGACGATTGACACCCTAAAATGCCAGTGTTAGGATTCGCCTATGAACTCGGAAAAGCTTGAGAAACTGTCACTCCTAGTGACTTCAGTGATTGAAGAATCCGGCAGATTAAAAAACGAAATCCGATGCTTGGAAGAAAAAGTTCAGGAGATGGATCGGGAAAACAAAGCCGTTCTGGAACAAAATCAGCGCTTGTTGTCTGACCTGGAAAAGCTGAATGTTTTAGAGGATTGCAACCGGAAAATGCAAGAGGACAAATCTGTGATTCGGTCCAAAGTTCAGACTATTCTGGAAAACCTTGAGAAAATGGATATTTCCTGATTCGCTATGTCTGAGAGCTTAAAAATAAATATTTATGGAAGAGAATATAATGTCAAAAGCGACTCATTCTCTGTGGATCCGCATGAAGTGGCAAATGTAGTGGATTCCAAAATGCAGGAGTTGTCAAGAGTGGCGACAAAAACGTCCACAACCGATCTGGCTATTCTCACGGCTCTGAACATTGCCCAGGAGTTATTGGAGATCAAAAACAAGACGGGAGAAAACAACCGGAATGCCGAAAAACGGATCGATGAGTTGATAGGAACTTTAGAGAAAGAGGTTGAAAACCTTAAACTCTGACTCCACCCTTCGGGCTACATAACCCTTGAGGGGGGAGGCTCTTTGTGCTAGGATTAGAATTATTTCGTGGGAATATCGCTTCCCTGTTGTGTGCGTGTAAAAATTTATTTTTTTGAGCCAACATTTTGTAAAAGGGGTCGATGAATCGGTTGCGGTGTGCATGCCTTCTCGTTAAGGAAGCCTAAAGCAATATACGGAAGCCCCACCTGTCCTTGACAGGTTCAAAAAATGGTTTTTATACGGCATAAACGGGGAAGCTTCTTTTAAGAATCACTAAAAAGGGCGGAAAAAGGGCTGTATCACCCGGATCAGAGACGGTTGGTTTAAAAAAACTCAGGGAAAAGTATGGAACTGGTTGCGAAATTAATCGGGATTTTAATTCCAGATTTAGAAATTTCGAGATACACCTTTGGGATTGATAATTCTGAACAAAACCTGAGCAATGGTTTTGTTTTCATTGATAAAAATTTAAAAGGTCTGGATGCTTCAGGGCCTTCATTTTTAGATCTTCAACCGGGCAATACCGCTTATTACCTCTTGCCACCGACCCCTCATCACCAAGTTTTAGCATTGTCTTGATTTTTCGGTGTTTGTTCCCGCCCCATTTTCCTTGTGTTTTAATTTTATTTGCAATAGGTTATAAGTCTGGAGCTCATGTGTTTCTTTAAGAAATGCGTGGGAAATAGCGTGCGTTGCAAATTTTTCCATGGGGAAAACAGAGTTTGAGCTTTTTGCTGGGCTTAAAATCTTGAAATTTAATATTTTTTAATTTTCAATCCCTTGGTATACATTGGAACCTTTGGCAGAACCCAAAGCTTCGATCCGGAAAAATATGATCCGGATGCGGGAACAACTCAGCGAGGATTTTTTAAAGGAAAAAAGCCACGAGATAACAAAAAAACTGGTCGCATTACCGGAATATCAAAGTTGCCGGAATATTTTGATCTTTCTCTCCATGCCGGGAGAAGTCCAAACCGGAGAGATGATCCAAAAGTCGTTGGCGTCCGGTAAAAAAGTATATGTGCCTTTGGTAGATAAAAACCGCAAACGACTGCAAATATCAGAATTACCGGGTTTGGATATCGAATTTCAAACAAAGAGCTTTGGAATTCGAGAACCCAGCCCTGAATATATAAATATCCGTCCGCCAGCCGTTCTCGATTTTGTGCTGGTTCCCGGCCTGGCTTTTGACCGCAAAGGGGGCCGAATTGGTTTTGGAGCAGGATATTACGACAGGTTCTTAAAGGAAGAGGCGGGGCACGTGGCGCGAGTGGGTGTGGCCTTCCAGTTTCAAATTTTGGATTCCATCGCTCAAACAGAGTTTGATGTCCCAGTCCAAAAGATCCTGACGGAGAGCGTAACAACAATCTGTTAAAGTCGGGTTTAGGGCTTGCAGGTTTTTATATATAGAAAGGGAGCGAGAATGCATATCTTCTTCACCATTAAAGTAAATTTCATCACATTATTGATAGGGATGTTGGTTGCCCTCCTCGTGGGATACGCCATTGGCTATTTCCTACGCAAAATCTTCACCGAATATCAGATTAAAGAAGCGGAAGAGCTGAAGAAAAAAATCCTCAGCGATGCGGAAAGTGAATCCCGCAACCGGTTGAAAACCGCTGAAATTGAAGCTAAAGAAAAGCACATTGCTGCTAAGGCAGACCTGGATAAAGATATCAAAGGAAAACGGGACGAATTGCGGGAGCAGGAATTGGCATTGCAGAAAAAAGAGGATGCCTTTCGCCGGGAAGTGGAAAATATCCATGACCGGGAAAAAGAACTGGACAACAAATTTAAGGAGTTGTCGGCCAAAGACGAAGCCCTTGGGCAGGAGAAGGTAAAATATCTCAATCTGGTCAAGGAAGAGGTTGAAAAGCTGGAAATCATCAGTTCATTCACGGCGGACCAGGCGAAAGAGGAGATCAAAAAGAAAGTTCTCGATGAAGCCAGAATGGATGCGGCACGTGAGGTGAAGAAAATCGAAGAAAAAGCCAAAGTGCACGCAGAGGATGAAGCAAGAAAGCTGGTGACCATGGCGGTCCAGAGGATCTGCTCAGATCATGTCGCGGAAAGCACCGTTTCAGTGGTGGAGCTTCCCAACGACGAGATCAAAGGCCGAATCATTGGCCGCGAAGGACGCAATATTCGCGCGCTCGAGCAATGCACGGGAATCGATTTGATCATCGACGATACTCCGGGAGCCGTGGTGCTTTCCGGGTTCGACTCCATTCGCAGGGAAGTGGCCCGCCGCTCCCTGGAAAAATTGACTCAGGATGGCAGGATTCATCCGGGCCGCATCGAAGACGTTGTCAATAAATGCAAGAAAGAGGTCACCCAGCAGATCAAGGAAGCCGGTGAGCAGGCCATTTTGGCTGTGGGTATCGATAATGTTCCGCCGGATATGGTGCGCTTGCTGGGCCGTCTCAAGTATCGCACCAGTTATACCCAGAACGTTCTTGAGCACGTGCAGGAAGTGGCGTGGATCTGTGGCCACATCGCCGCGGAAATCGGCCTGGATGTGCAAATGGCCAAGCGGGCCGGGTTGTTTCATGACATCGGCAAGGCCATCGACCACCAGACCGATGGAACCCACACGCAACTGGGAGTGGAAGTGGCCAACCGCTACAACGAGCACAAATACGTGGTCAACGCCATCGCCGCCCACCATGAAGATGTCGAGTGTGAATCGCTCTACGCGGTGCTGGTTACGGCGGGAGATACTATCTCAGCGTCCCGGCCAGGAGCCCGGCGGGAAATGCTGGAAACTTACGTCAAGCGGATGAGCAAACTGGAAGAAATCGGCGATTCCTATAAAGGCGTGGAAAAGACCTACGCCATTCAGGCGGGCCGCGAAGTGCGTATCATCGTTGTGCCTGAAGGGATCACCGACGAAGAATCGAATCTTTTAGCGCGGGACGTAGCAAAGCGGATTGAAAAAGAGGTCACCTATCCCGGTGAAATTAAAATCACCGTGGTCAGAGAAAAACGATTCACAGAATTTGCTCGATAAATCAGGATTAAAGAGAGATTAAGTTTTAAGAACGGACAAAAAGCGCCAGTTATTTAAATGATCGTGGAATAAAGGATTTCTTTTTCCCTCATCCACTCTGTATTAGGGAGGATTCTTCCTCCCTTAAAGGTGAAGGGTCCCCGGCAGTTCCTCATCCAGACAACTAACGAATCCGGTCATCACAACTCCATGGAAGAAACAGGTAATTTAATCAAGATAAGACGGGAAAAGGTGGAGGAGCTCCGCGCCAAAGGAATCTCTCCTTTTAATAACAAATTCAAAGTCAACGCCGCCATTGGCGATTTGGTCAGGGATTTTTCCGAGTATTCCAAGGAAGAGCTCGCCGAAAAGGACCCGCGGTTCATCATTGCGGGTCGCATGATGACGCGCAGAAACCACGGAAAGACCACGTTCATTCACCTGAAAGACCATTCCGGGCAAATCCAGATTTACGTTAACGAAAAATCGCTGGGCGCCGATGACTATGAAACCTTCGGCATGTTTGACATTGGGGATATTGTCGGCGTGCAGGGAAAAATCTCTAAAACCCGAACCGGAGAGCTCACCTTGTTTTCCGAACGGTTGACCCTGCTCACCAAGTCCCTTCATCCGCTTCCAGAAAAATGGCACGGGCTCAAAGACATTGAACTGCGTTACCGTCAGCGCTATGTCGATCTCATCGTGAATCCGGAAGTGAAAGATTTGTTTATTGCCCGGAGCAGGATCATCCAGTCCCTTCGCGGATTTCTCAACGAACGGGATTATCTGGAAGTGGAAACCCCCATGATGCAGTCCATCCCCGGCGGCGCCACCGCAAAACCGTTCAAGACCCATCACAATGCCCTGAATATGGAACTCTATTTGCGAATCGCGCCGGAGCTCTATCTCAAACGGCTGGTGGTGGGAGGCATTGAGCGCGTCTACGAGATCAACCGCAATTTTCGTAACGAAGGGATCTCCACAGAGCATAACCCGGAATTCACCATGCTGGAGTTCTATACCGCCTATGTCGACTACAATGATTTGATGGATCTCACCGAAGAGATGTTCCGCTATGTGGCTCAGTCCGTATTCGATACTTTAACCTTTCCCTACACCCATCGCGTCGACGGCAAAGAGAAAGAAGGCCATTTTGATTTCAGCCAATCGTTTAAACGGATTCCTTTCAAACAGTCTTTGACGGAAATAGGGGAAGTGCCGCCCGATGTGTTGGAAGACCCCGAAAAGGCAGCGGCTTATGCCCTGGAAAACAAAGTGGCCCTCGAGAAAAAAGACACCCCGGCCAAGGTGCTGGCCAAGCTATTCGATGCGTTTGTGGAACCAAAACTGATTCAACCCACTTTTGTTACCGATTATCCTGCAGCGTTATCCCCCCTTTCCCAGAAAAAGGCCGATGACCCCAGCCTGGTGGAGCGGTTCGAATTATTTATTGGCGGTAAGGAAATCGCCAATGCTTATACCGAGTTGAACGATCCTATCGAGCAGAAACAGCGTTTCGAGGAACAGGTTGCGGAGAGGCAGGCGGGGGACGATGAAGCGCACTGGATGGACCATGACTTTATCCGGGCGCTGGAAATTGGCATGCCGCCGACGGCGGGAGAAGGCATAGGCATCGATCGATTGACCATGCTTTTCACCAATTCGCAGTCGATTCGGGATGTTATTCTTTTTCCACAGTTGAAAAAAGAATCCTGATTGAAGATCATCAATTTAGAAGGCTCCATTGCACCGGACTCCAATGGAAAAAATCTCACCGCTTAATATTACCCTGAAACTTTCATTCACCGGTTGAATCCTTGCTATGGCTTACGAACTTTTTGTCAGTTTGCGTCATTTGCGGGCCAAAAGGACGCAGAAATTTATTTCCTTGAATACCTGGATATCAATCGGGGGGGTGGCGCTTGGGGTCATGGCCCTGATCGTTGTCATCGCCGTGATGTCGGGGTTCGGTAAGGATCTTCGCGACAAAATTCTGGGCACGACCAGCCATGCGGTGATCACCAACATCAACCGCACAGGGATCAAGGATATCGAAAACATCATCCGGCAGGTGAAAGAGGTTCCCGGAGTCGCCGCCGCCGCGCCCTTTATAATGAATCACGTCATGTTGACTCATGGCGACGCAGTGTCTGGCATCATGATCCGCGGGGTGGACGTAGTGCGCGAGGAAGGCGTGTCGGATCTCGAAAAAAACCTGATCGAAGGAAGTCTGGAGTTTTTGGAAACGGAAAAATCCAAACCCGCGGCTGGAAAAAATGTGCGTTCGAGAGTGGTTCTGGGAAAGGAACTGGCCCGCCGAAACGGATTGCGCGTTGGCGACGTGGTGTCGATGGTCTCGCCGTCCTCACGCATCACGCCGATGGGGTTGATCCCGAAAATGAAAATCTTTCAGGTGGCCGGCATTTTCGAATCCGGAATGTTTGAATACGATGCCAATCTGGCGTTCATTTCCATCCCTGCGGCGCAGAACTTTTTTTCCATGCAGGGGAAGGTGAGCGGTGTCGAAGTCTGGGTCGATGATATCGATCAGGCCGCTGTCATTGCTCAACAAATTCAAGAGCGACTGAAATTTCCATATTTCGTTCGCGACTGGATGCGCATGAATAAAAACCTGTTTTCTGCTCTGCAATTGGAAAAAGTCGTGATGTTCGTGATCCTCATCCTGATCATCCTGGTGGCCGCCTTCAATATCGTCAGCACCCTGTTCATGGTGGTCATGGAAAAAACCAAGGAAATCGCGATTATGAAAGCGATGGGGGCGACGCGGACAAGCATCATAAAAATTTTCAGTTTTCAGGGGTTGATCATTGGCGTGGTGGGAACCTTTGTGGGATGCGTGGGCGGGTTCACCGTCGTTCCCAATTTGAATGAGATCGTCGGATTCATTGAAAACATATTCGGCATCACCGCTTTTCCAAGCGATGTTTATTATCTCGATAAACTCCCTTCCGAAATTCTCTATTTAGATTCGTTTCTGATTGTGATTTTTTCCATCGTCATTTGTTTTGTTGCCTCACTGTATCCCGCCTGGCGGGCTTCCCGTTTGAACCCGGTAGAAGGATTGCGGTATGAATAGCGAGGGAAAGCCAAACTCTCCCGATATGCCTTTACTGGAAGGCGTGGATGTTAACAAGAGCTATAAAACCAGGCGCGAAACCCTTCACATTTTGGTGGATGCCGGCCTGAAAGTATTGAAGGGCGAAGTGTTGGGCATTGTTGGAGCGTCAGGGGTGGGGAAAAGCACCCTGCTGCATGTTCTGGGAGGATTGGACCGGCCCGATTCCGGCCGCATCCTTTTTAGGGGAGTAGATATTTACCGCCAGAAAAATAATTTTCTGGATAAATTTCGCAATCGCCGGGTGGGGTTCGTTTTTCAGTTTTTCAATCTTCTGCCGGATTTCACCGCCCTGGAAAATGCCATGTTTCCTGCGATCATCCGCAATGAGAGCCGAAAAGTCGCCCAGGAAAAGGCGGAGCATCTTTTATGCCAGGTTGGGCTGAAAGAACGCCTGCTGCATAAACCCGGTGAATTATCCGGAGGAGAAAGTCAGCGCGTGGCTTTGGCGCGCGCCCTGATCAATCAGCCAGATCTTCTTCTGGCGGATGAGCCGACGGGAAACCTGGACACCCACGCCAGCGATTCTCTGATCGAATTGATTCGTAAATTGAATGAAGAGTTCAAACAAACCTTTGTGCTGGTGACCCACAGTCAACGAATCGCCCAGCAAATGGACCGGGTCATGCAATTGAGCGAAGGAAAAGTGAAAGCCATTGACAGGAATGTGATTATTTAATCCGGCGTCTGGGAAGGTCGAATGGGGAAGGAAGAGCTATGAAACTCGAAAAGGTCGCGGCTTTGGTTGGCGGCTCCTTAAAGGGAAACGGAGAAATTGAAATCAGTGACGCCCGGGGGATCGAGGATGCCGGCCAGGGGCAGGTGACGTTTGTCGCCAAGAAAAAATTCCTCAGGCTCTTGTCCGAATCCAAAGCCTCCGCGGTTATTGTGGATCGGGAAATCGATACAGATTTGCCGCAGATCGTCGTCGCCAACCCGATGCTGGCTTTTGCTAAACTCCTCAACGTCTTTCATCCCGAACCCCAACCGCAGCCCAATATAGACTCCAGAGCCGTGATGGGCGAGAACGTGAAGCTGGGAGCCAACGTCACTATTTTCCCGTATGTTTGTATCGGCGATAACGTTTCCATCGGCGAGGGGGCCATTCTTCATCCGGGCGTGGTCGTGGGGCCGGACTGCAGCATTGGAAAAAGCGCCGTCCTGCATCCCAATGTCACTCTTTACCGCAAAACGACTCTTGGGAACCGCGTCATCCTGCATGCGGGGGTGGTGATTGGCGCCGATGGGTTCGGATACACCCTGGACGAGAAAGGCGAGCATTATAAAATTCCACAAATCGGCCAGGTGGTGATTGAGGATGACGTCGAGATAGGGGCCAACACCTGCATCGACCGGGCGACTTTGGGCGCCACCATCGTCAAGCGGGGCACGAAAATCGACAATCTGGTCCAGATCGCCCATAACTGCACCATTGGCGAACATTCTATTCTTGTGTCCCAGGTGGGACTGGCTGGAAGCTGTACCCTGGGGCATCACGTGGTTCTAGCCGGTCAGGTTGGGTTGGCGGATCACGTCACCATCGGCGACCAGGCCATATTGACCGCCCAGTCAGGAACGTTTCGGGATGTCGAAAGTAAAGACGTTCAAGGCGGTTCCCCCAGCGTTCCCGTGAACACCTGGAGAAAATACGTGACCCTCCTTCCCAAATTGCCGCAACTGACGCGCAAAATTAAAGATCTGGAAGCCAGATTGAACGCAATTGAAAAAAAATAAATGGCCAGTTAGAATAGAGGTAACCTAGAAATTATGGGTATTTATCTATTCTAACTGACAGGCCGTTTATGTTTCGATTCCATTGGACAGTCCTAGGACTGCCTTTTTTTTATTTGCTGTTCATCGCGGCGTCTTCTTCGAAGATGAGCGAAGCGGACCTCCTCAAATATGTCGAGGGCAAACTCCGAAGAAATAACGCCATTCTCAAGATAAATGAGAAAAATCTTGGGGATTCGGGTTTAAAAGTCCTTGCCGAATCTCCCCTCCTCAAAACCGTCGAGACCCTTGTTATCTATAAAGGTAATTTTGGAGATGAGGGAGTTCGCGCTCTTGCCAATTCCCCCTATCTTGAAAACCTGACCTCGCTTTCCCTGGAGAACAATTCAATCACCGACCTGGGCGCGAAGATCATCGCCACCTCAAAAACCTTTGCCAACCTGACTGCGCTTAATTTGTACCGCAACCAGATCAAAGATTCAGGAGCCGTTGCCATTTCCCAGTCCGAGGTTTTAGCCAACCTCGTGTATTTGAATTTAAACTATAACCAAATTCGAGATGAGGGGGCCATTCACCTGACCACATCGCGCGAATTGAAGAGCGTCCGGCAGGTCGGCCTTTCATACAATCCGCTTGGAAAAGACGGTAGTGAGGCGTGGCACCGTTTTAAGGTCGTCAGAAAGCTTGAAGAATTGCATAAGCAGAACCGGTTGCACGAGATGGGCAAATTTATTCTCGGTGATATGGGAGTGTTTGCTCTTTTGGATCTGCCTTATGCCTCGGATCTAAAGGAGCTTGATTTGCACGGCAATGATTTAAGCGATCACGCGATTGTGGTTTTAGCCCGGTCTCCCAAACTGAGTGGTCTCGTTTCCTTGAATCTTGGGAGCAATAACATCACTGATGTGGGGGCCACGGCGCTGGCCGAGTCAAAAACCCTTAAAAATTTAAAATCTCTCAATTTAAACTTCAATTACATCGGAGATCAAGGTGCCATAGCCATTGCCAAATCGCAGGCCCTTTCCAATCTGGAGTCGCTTAAAATGGGGCAAAATAAGATTGGCCGTGAAGGCGCGGTGGCTCTGGAGGAGTCTCCGATATTAACCAAACTCATTCATCCGGTTTTTGGATTTTACTGACCTCTATCCAGACGAATTTCCACCAAATAAGCAGCAAAAAATCAAGGGCACTCTTCCCCTTTCTTCTTAGGTGCGTGGAAGGAAGTGAAATGTTGTGTTACTATAACAGGGAAAAATTGATGTCTAACCCATTGAAAACTGAGGTTTAAATTTGCAAATCCTGGATTTTGAAAGAGATATTTTTGCTTTGGAAAACCAGATTCAAGATCTGGTTTCCCTGTCGCACATGTACGACAGCGTAGGAGATATCACCCACGAAATCGCCAAGCTCAAGAAAAAACTGCGGCACATGAAGCACGATGTCTTCGCCAATCTGAAAGGTTGGCAAAAGACCCAGGTTGCACGTCATCCGGATCGTCCATACACCCTGGACTACATACAGCGGATTTTTACCGATTTTCAGGAATTGCATGGTGACCGACATGGAGGGTATGGGCCTTCCATCGTTGGAGGCCCTGCGAAATTTGATAACCAATCCGTGATGGTCATTGGCCATCAAAAAGGCCGGGAAAACGAAGAAAAGATTCGCCGGAATTTTGGTATGTCGCAACCGGCAGGCTACCGCAAGGCCTTGCGTTTGATGCAACTGGCAGAAAAATTCGACGTTCCCATCATCACTCTCATAGATACCCCTGGGGCTTATCCTGGTATCGACGCAGAAGAAAAAGGCCAGTCGGAAGCGATTGCGACCAACATGTACACCATGACCAATTTAAAAGTTCCCATCATCGTGGTGGTGATAGGTGAGGGAGGTTCGGGGGGAGCGCTGGCCCTCGGCGTGGGAGACCGGATATTGATGATGGAACATTCCATCTATTCTGTGATTTCACCGGAAGGATGCGCTTCGATATTGTGGGGCGATAAAAAGAAAGTGGAACAGGCGGCGGAAGCCTTGTGCATGACGGCAGACAGCCTTTTGAAGATGCAGGTCGTCGATGAAATTATCCGGGAGCCATTGGGTGGCGCTCACCGAAATTATAAGCAGGCGGCCATCAGTTTGAGAAAATCCCTTCGCACCAACTTGAAGATGTTGATCGATCATTCCCCTGAAAAACTTATCCAACAAAGATACGAAAAATTCCGTGCGATGGGCGCCTTTGCCAATGGTGCCGGTTAAACGTTTCCACGGCCTTCCAAAGAAAGTCATCGTGTTTAAATACTTTAGACCCTACGGATGACGAATCGATCGTTTTTCTCCACTCTCCTATCGATTTTTTCGGCAGTCTTTATCTGGTCTGCCATTGGTTTTCACGATGCATTCACCTGGTTTCTGGAAGTCCTGCCTGCGATTCTAGGCCTCGGAATTCTTTTTGCAACCTATTCAAAATTTCCTTTTACCCGGATCGCTTATGTGCTGATGTTGATCCACGCTGTGATCTTGATGGTTGGGGGCCACTACACCTATGCCGAGGTTCCGCTGTTTGACTGGATAAAAGAAGGATTGGATTTAGAGCGCAATCATTATGACCGGGTGGGTCACCTGGCCCAGGGATTTGTTCCGGCCATTGTAGGCAGGGAAATTTTATTGCGCTCCTCTCCGTTGCGACCTGGAAAATGGCTGTTCTTTATCGTTGTGTGTATTTGCCTGGCCTTCAGTGCATTTTACGAATTCATCGAATGGTGGGTGGCGCTGGCGACCGGAACCGCCGCGGATGCGTTCCTTGGCACACAGGGGGATATTTGGGACACGCAATGGGACATGGCCTTGGCCATGTTTGGAGCGGTTTTTTCACAAATACTGTTGACTAAAACTCATGACCGGGCTTTGGCCGGGATTTCAAAAGAGAATCGAAAGGCAGGCTGAATGGGAGTTAAAACTTAGTAGGGGCTATCTCTCTGACTGAATGTGAAAATGGGCTGCCTTTTCAGGCAGCCCAAAATTTTTCACTCCACTATTTCTTTTCAGAACCTTTTTTCTTTCCAGCTTTTTCCGCCTCTTCAAGCAATTTCAGAGTGGAGTCGGGATTGGTTCCCAGGCCGCTCGCTTTTCCCGAAGTTTTGGCGGCAGAATCCGTAATCTTTGACGCCGCTGCTGGGCTGGATTGCGAAGGGGACGTCGTCGAAGACTTCATTGCCGAGAGAGGTTTCATGGCGGTGGACTTTTCAACGTCCGTTTTTCCAGGTCCGGCATGCAACGTCATGGGTAAGGTGAACAAGGAAACTGCGAAAGCGCTGATGATGACTTTTTTCATTGTTGATTCTCCTTAGTTTTTTTTGGGTAATCTTTTGGGTTAAGGGATAGGATACGTTGAACAGACTAGATAACCTGCAGGTTGTATTTAACTTAAAATAGTTTTGCAAAACGTGTAAGGAAACAAATCACAAGGCATTGTGATTTAAATAACAAGCATAAACATTTCTTTACCCCGCTTTGTTTTAAACCTGAGAACAGGCTTCCGCTGATTAGGAATTTAAGAATTCATGATCAAAAACTCTTACGCTCTTTTGATAGTCGCCATTCCCATTTTAACGGGCTATGTCATTCAGGTTTCTCGTGGCCGCACATCCCTTTTGCCTATTGATGCCTATTTGGTTTTTTATGCGTTCAGTCTGGTCTTTGCTTTGTTCGTTCTGGGGCAGAAGGTTCATTTAGGTTCGATAAATAAAAACCTGCATTGGAATAAACAATTTGACCGGGTCAGCGATCATGCGTTGAAAATTATTTTTCTCCTATCGGCGGTTTATTTTCTTTTGTGGACCTCGGTTTTGTGGGGAAAACTGCACTCCTTCCGTTTGGATTTTATTGATTCGGGAATCTACAGCGATATTGTCTATAACTCGGCTTACGGACAGCTGTTTTATTCCTCCCTTTATAATATCCATGGGTTGGGAGAGCATTTTTCGCCTGTGGTGCTGGCCTTTGTCCCATTCTATTGGATCAGCCCCAATGTCCTTTGGCTGTTGACGGCGCAGGTGGCTGCTTTTGCCCTGTGTCCCGTTATCTTGTTTTTTATTTGCCGGGAGATATTTCGAAATGAATCACTGTCCCGCAAAGTTGCTCTGGGTATGGCTGTCTTATGGTTCGCGTTTCCCACCATGCTCAATGCTGTTCAGACAGGATTCCACCCTTCCACCTTATCTCCCCCGTTTATTCTACTGGGTTTTTATTTTCTGGTTGCCAATCGCTTGCGAAGGTTTTGGGCGGTCATGGTTCTACTTTTGTGTTTCAAGGAGAACCTGGCTTTAGTTTGGATTTCATTTGGTTTGTATTCCTTCCTGGTTTTAAAGAGAAAAACTCTGGGGACGGCCTTGATCCTGATAGGCGGCTTTTGGGGGATCGCGGTCGTAAAATGGGTCATCCCATTTTTTAGAGGCGAGGGTTGGGGCCATGTCGGTAGAATCGGGCCCACCGACCACATCTATTACAAATTAAAATATTTGTTTCTCTATTTGTTTGTGCCTCTGGGTTTTCTTTCTTTAGCAAACTGGCAGTCGTCTTTGATGATCTGGCCTCCCATTTTGCTCAATCTTGCCGTTAAATATACGAAGCAGCTGCATGGCGTTTATCATTACGATGACATCATCGTTCCGGTTTTGTTTCTCGCCGCAATCAGCGCCCTGGCGGCAGGAAAGTATCGTCCCCTGATGAGAAAGATAAAGGTGATGAACGCCAGGTATTTAATGTGCTGGCTGTTGGTTCCCATTGGATTTTCGTTTTTTTTCCCGGTGGAGCGCTTGATCCAATATTGTCCCAGCGCAACGCACCGTGGAATTGCGGAAGAATTGAAACAGGTGAAAGAACGCTGGCCGCAAAAAACCATTCATGTGCAACACAATTTGAGGATGGTTTTGAACCGGTACGGAAAAACCGAAAGCTTGGGAAGGGACTGGCGGGGTTGGAAGTTCGAGCCCGGGGACCTGATCCTTCTGGCCCCGGATCTTAGAGAAATTAAATCCAACAAATACTATAATTTAAAAAAGGAATACACCAACATTTTGAAGTTCTTTGAAGACAGCTCAGGCAACCAGTTCAAGCGAATCAACGAACCGTTTCATTTTCTCCAAGTTTATGAAGTGCTTTAAAATTTACGGGTAAAGCGGGATCAGGTCGTATATTGCTTTTTTCGACCATGGAAAAACCGGTCAATAGGAAATTACGAAATCAACATTGGTCCTCCAATCAAAGAGATCTTTCTGACCGCTGACAGATTTCTCATAGCCCGCACCCATTTGAATATGCCGATTGAACTTGTAGCGGGCGCCTACGCCAAGAGTGACAACCGTCCCTGAGTCGGTGCTTCCAAAGTTGACGATGTCATTGCCCTCGAAGCTTGCTATTCCCGTTCGATTGCCATCGTCGATAGTGGTCAATCCATTGACCTCAATTAAAGGAAAAAAGTTTTTAAACAGCTCATAATTCACCCCTCCCGACCAATGCCAAAAGGAACTGTCGTGATTGCGATCGAGAGCCAGGTCGACGCCGGTGCTTCCCTGCAAGCCTAACTTTCCATAGGCCTTAGCGCCGGTAACAAACAGATCGATCAGCCCGTCGCCGCCGTCGCCTTGCGGGCCGTTTCCTTGAAAATCGATTCCTCCCGTAGAAATATTCCCGGTCGGCGGCTCATACTCAAAACCTACGGTGAGATACTTTTGTTCTTGATGATTGGAGATAAGAGCATACTTGAGACCGGCGGAGATGTTTATAAAGCCATGCGTGTCCGGCAGAACACTGTCAAAATTTAAATCTGCATATCCGTCTTTTGAGGCGATAAAACCCAGCCGTTCCGTTAAAGCCACCCTCAACTCGACTGCAAAGAGGTTTATATTCCCGCCACCGGTCACAAATTTGGAGGGAATGACATTATGAATAAAGATTGGGCGTGCTTCGGTGGTTATATAAGCAGTTTCATTTCGAATCGGGTTGGCTAATGGCGGGACATAGCGTTCATTTTCACTTTTTCCCAAAGATCCACGCAGGTCAAGCTCAAACCCCAATGCCGGAGTTGAAAAAAACAAAATAAGAAATAGATGAACTGCCAGGGTCCGCATTTTGCGCTTCAAAGTCATTTTCATTTCCCTCCCGTTATTTTAAGCTTGGCTGTCTGGGCTAGATCCACGAAGGCCGTAATTTATGTAAATGCTTAAGAATTTTTGAAAATGGCTCAGAATAAAAAATTTTTGAATCAGGCCACCGAATATAAAGGCACACGAACACAGCGACCCTCTTACCGACCCATGCTCCCGGTAGTCAGAAAAATGAGCTTTTTTAGACGCATTTCTCCCTGTAGTCAGGTTCACAAGCTAAAGATTATGGAATCGGTAAATTTATTCCCTCATATTTGCTTTTTTTTTCTAATGAACCATCATTGACATTCTCAAAAGGCGGATTTAAATTGAGCCTGATGAAAAAAGGAGGGGAGAATGAACTCACTTCACAAATCGCTAAAATCTAAAAGGCTCATTTTAATAGCGGTTGCTTTTCTTTTACTCAATACCTCTGTACTGGGGCATGCGGATACCAGTATCGAATTCCAATTGGCTCTGGAAGCTTATGAAAAAGGGGATTACAAAGCGGCCTATACAATGTTTAAACCACTGGCAGAACAGGGTGATCATGATGCCCAGTTTTGCCTGGGAGTGATGCACGCCAACGGATACGGTGTTCCGAAAGACTACATTCAAGCCCATATGTGGTTAAATCTTGCCGGCATGGGAGGAGATAAAAAAACAGAGGAGTTAAGGGATTTTGTGGAGAAGCACATGACCCCCTTCGATATTTCGGCGTCTCAGAAACTGGCCCGCGAATGGATGAAAGAACATGCGAAATAAGTCCTGCTCGATATAATCCGGCGAATGCAGTTCTCAAAAAAAATGTCACAGAAAAATTAAAATCCCAGAAAAACGGTTGACAAAATGCGGACCGGGAAACAAATTAAAGCTAACGAACGGGAAGGGCAACCCTTCCAATTCAAGTCAGAGTGTGTAAAAGGGGGAATGGCTTAAACTCCGCTTCTCCCTGGAAATTTGGGAACCATTTTCCCTTCACACTCTGGCTTGTTTTTTAACAGCCATCCCTTGGATTCCTGCCAGATATATAGTTTCTCCCCACCGAACGGCCAGAACCCGATATGCTGAAAATGTTCCATTTTTTGCAAGAATGATTGAAAAATCATAAACTTGCAGACTGCCCTGGAGGAGATCGGTTGATAACGCGCGGTTTTTCAATGGCCTGGACTTGGTACGGAAATTGCTTGCTTTAGACTAGTGAAAACCTGAATCAAATCAAAGGAGGGGCATTCATGAAGGGGGATATTCGCAAATATTCAGGCGGGATGTTTGAATTTCTGCTCATTGCGCTATTCAGTTTGATATTTACATCCAGCGCCGCCGCCGCATCCGCCAAATCCATTGATTTGGATGTGAACGAAGCTCTGGCAAACTTCAACAGGCAAGTGAACGGCAGTAAGGAATTTCTCAAAAAAGCCAAAGGCGTGCTGGTGTTCCCCTCGGTCATCAAGGCAGGGTTCGGTATCGGTGGCGAGTACGGGGAAGGGGCTCTGAGGATCAACGGCAAAACCAGGGAATATTACAATACCGTCGCCGGATCGTTTGGGTTTCAGATTGGCGTTCAGGCCAAGACCATTATTCTCGCGTTCATGGAGAAAAGCGCCCTCGCAAAATTCAGAAACAGCGATGGCTGGAAAGTGGGCGTCGATGGTTCCGTGGCATTGATCACACTGGGCATGGGCGATTCACTCGACACCATCAACGCCAAAGACCCCATTGTGGCCTTTGTCTTTGGGCAAAAAGGCCTCATGTATAACCTGACCCTGGAAGGGTCCAAAATCACCAAACTGAATAAGAGCTGATACTCGCGCCCAAACCCTGAAACGCGTCACGCCCTGAGCCATCCGCACCTTCGGCGAAACGAGGGTAAAAGCGGAATCGAAACGCTGAGTTTGATTTTAATAGTTGCAGTCACTGCCGGGCCCTTCGGGACCCGGTTTTTTTTGCGCGCGGGTTTTTACCCAGTCCCTCCCGGTTAAGAAAAATCCCGGACCCGTGATTCAGGGCACGTACACAGAAAAAATATTCCCGATTGACTTTAAACGGCGATTGGGAATAACGTATAGAAATCATCAAAACACGCGTTGAAAAAATCCTTCAAGACTCCGCTCAATTTATGGGGAAAGGAATTTTTCGGGAGGATCGATATGAAAACAAAATGGATGGCTGTTTTGTCTTTATTATTTCTCACCGGTTGCGCGACCTATGGGGATAACCTGCCTCGAACGACCTCATTAGAGCAAGTGGATCAATTAGCCGGAGCCCATCAGCCAGTCGAATACAAAGTGGGATTTAAAGAGGGCTGTGACAGCGGGTTGGTGTCCGCAGGCCACTCCTCCTACCAATTTCAAAAAGACGCCCACCGTTATTCCGTCGACGATCCCTACAAACACGGATGGGACGATGGTTACAACAAATGTCAGCAATACAAGGCACAGTCCAGAGCTTACTCGCCGGGATATTATCACCCCCGGTATTTTTATGGATTCCGGCATTTTCACCGGCACCGGCATTTTCATCGCCATTCCTGTTGAGGGTTCCAAGCGCAAGCCATACGATCACTGCCGGGTCCTTTGGGGCCCGGTTTTTTTATAGACAATATTGACAGGTTATAAATGCGGGTACATATTTTAAGTGAAGAGAGTTGGAGGGCAGATGTTGTGGGACGCCCTCCGACAGTGCCAGAGCGCCCTTTTAGCGTATGTTGAGTGAAGTCTCTCCCTCAACAGGTGGTGCGGGCAGACCGCATACTGGACGCTCTGGTTTTTTTATGCCTCATTCCGGTCTGTTACCCTGCGGGTGCCCCTCAGAGGGGAGAATGAGTTTCTTCCTCTTACCTGTCATCCTGAGCTTGTCGAAGGAAGGGGATAAAAAGGTAAATTGATATGCATCTTACTACAGATGAGTTTTTAGCCTTAAATGAAGAATCGCTCAAAGAATTTCTTTGCCGTGAATTGCCAGAGGACCATTTTCTTGACTATAAAGAACAACTGTCGGGAGATAGCAAAGATGCCAAGAGTAAAGAGTTTCTTAAAGATGTTACGGGGTTTGCAAATGCAAATGGAGGGACCATTTTAATTGGAGTTCTAGAACCCAAAGCTGGCTTGTCGGTTGATGAGCAGGTGGTGGGTTTAGAAAATGGCGCCGATATTCAGAAACAATTAGAACATTTATTTAGGGATTGTATTGAACCAAAAGTATCTGGAGTTATAGTTAAACCAATTCCATTAACCAGTAATAAATCGGTTGTGGTAATCCAAATCCCTCCCAGCCTTGGGAAACCCCACATGGTAAAATTTAAAAAGCATAGGACTTTTTATATTCGGCATTCAGAGGGTACGATGCCGATGGATACTCATCAAATAAGGGAAACTGTGCTTAAAACAGCCTCTGCAGAAGATAAAGCTATTTTGTATTTGATAAAAATGGAAAAAGATTTAATTAAATATGAGAGGTCTAAGCAGGAATCACTTTTGGTTATACAAGCAATGCCAATAATTGCTCCTGAAGTTCCTTGGGACGTTCTTAGTGAGGAAATGAGAAACAGAGTTTGGAATCATAGTGGGAGTTACGCACAATGGGGATTTGGTTTAAATTGTATGCATAAGCCACGTCCTTCTTTAGACGGTATCCGCGGTCAGGAAACTCAAGAAAATGAAATTTTTTCTGTCCATGTCCATAGGAATGGGTATATTGCCGTCTGTTATAAACATGAAAATGAAGACAATATGCCAGACAAAAAAAGATCATTTCATAAGGAATTTGGCGATTTTTTTGATTCATTCTGTGAACTTTGCACAGATTTGATTTCTATTACCCAAAATGATGTTCCTTATTTGATGAGTTGTAAATATCATTTTGCATTGAATACTTACTTTTGTCAGAAGGAACATATTGGATATAATTCTTACGGTCCTTTTGGTAAGCGAACAATGACGTGGCCAGAACAAATTCGACAACCAGGTGAGGATTTTCAGTTTATTGCAGACCGATGGTTTGAAGGGATGTATCACGCCTTTGAATTAGAGGCCCCGTCAAGATAAATGCTAACCCCCAAGGTCGCAATTTGAATTTCAGGATTGATGGTTCCAAGTCAACCCGGTTCTTTAAACGCTATTTTTGGCAGAATTCGAATCTGCGAACTACGGGTTAGAAGCCCGTCCATTGTCTCATTCAAAGATGAATCTGGTTCCTGAACAGCTGGTTGTACTCCGAATCGTGGCTGATCAACTCGTCGTGCGTGCCGGACTCGACCAGATGCCCCTCTTTCAGCACCAGTATCCGGTCGGCGTTTTCCAGCGTCGACAGACGGTGTGCGATGATCAGAGTCGTGCGGCTGGCCATCAGGTGTTTGATGGCATCCTTGATTTTGGTTTCGGTCTCTGTGTCTACCGTGGAGGTGGCCTCGTCCAGCACCAGGATCGGCGGATTTTTGAGAAACGCCCGCGCAATGGCGATGCGGTGTTTTTCGCCGCCGGAAAGTTTGACTCCCCGTTCCCCGACCAGCGTGTCGTAGCCCTCCGGCAGGTTTTTGATGAAGTCGTCGGCATGCGCGGCTTCCGCCGCCTGCACCACCCGGTCCATGCTCGCTTCAATGTCCCCGTAGAGAATGTTTTCCGCCACCGTTCCATTAAAGAGAAACGGGTCCTGCGACACCAACCCGATCTGTTCTCGTAGAAACGACAGCTTCAAGTCCTGCAACCGATGGTCGTCGATCAGAATCGATCCCGAATCGACGTCGTAAAAACGCATCAACAATTTCGTGAGAGTGGTTTTTCCGCTTCCGGTGTGGCCGACCAGGGCGATCTCTTCCCCCGCCTCGATGTTAAACGAAATGTTTTTAATCGCCGGCTTGCCTTTGATGTAGGAGAAACTGACTTGGTCGAATTCAATCGCCCCCCGCACGTTCGTGGTGGGGAGGTAGGCGTCTGGCGTGTCGAGGATGTCGGGGACCGCGTCGACGATTTCAAACAGCCGCTCTCCCGATGCCAGCGCATGTTGAAGCATGTGGTTCACCGAATGCAACTGGTTGATCGGCGTATAGAATAGCGCCAGATACCCGATGAACGCCACCAGCGATCCGACGGTGATCTCTCCCGCCTGCACCAGTCCGATCCCGTACAACAGGATGAACACCGTGCCGAGCGAACCCAAAAACATCATCGACGGCGAATAGACCGCCCACAGGCGCATGACTTTCAGGGTGCCGTCGCAATAGTCCTGACTGCGTTTATTGAACCGCTTGATTTCGTGAAGCTGGCGGTTGAAGGCGTGGGTTTCCCGGATTCCGGAAATGGAATCCTGAAGGGAGGCGTTCATCTTTGCCGCCTTTTCCCGCACCAGGTGATACAGGCTGTGCGCCTTGACCGTGTATTTGCTGGCGCCATAAATGAGCAACGGAATCGGCAAAAGAGCCACCAGCGCCAGCTTCCAGTGCAGGTAAAACAGAATGGCGCTGATGCCGATCAGGGTCAGCACGGCCGTCACCACCTGTTCGACCCCGTCGATGAAGATGCGCTCGACGTAATTCACGTCGTCGTTGACGCGCGACATGAGCTCTCCCGTCGAGCGGTTTTCAAAATATTTCGGCGATAGTTTCTGCAGGGCGCGGTAAACCTGCGACCGCATGTCGAACACCACTCTCTGCTCGACCTTGTTGTTGACCAGGATACGCTGATAGTTGGCGAAGTTTCGTCCGAAATAGGACAAAAGCAGTCCGCCGACGGCCCAATAGACCCAGGTCGTTTCCACTCCCTGGCTCATCTCCGGTTGACCCTCCACCAATTGATCGATGATGATCTTGATCAACCAGGGAGGAAGAAGATCCAGCAGAGTGGTGAGAATGGCAAAAAACAGGGTTAAATAAACGTATTTCGAATAAGGCTTCAAATAGCCCAAGACACGGAGCAAAGATTTCATGGATAGTTAGAACCGGAAGCTTAAAGTTATAGATACATTTTGAATTGCAGCCAAATGGCCAGCCTGCCGCTGGACCCAATATTGACTTGCGATGGATTTACGGTTTCTCGGGGTTCGTGAGCAAAGCAAAAACGTCCGTTCCATATTTCCTCCCCGCGTTGCGGGACGGAGAAATTCAAAAAAGATTTCAGGTGAAACAAACAACCATTATAATGCTATTTTTCACAATAAGGAAAGTCAACTCCGATGGATCGTATTTACCGGTTTATCAGGGGTTTTGATGGAAGGGAGACGGTATGGAATACAGGAAACTGGGGAACAGCGATTTGCAGGTGTCGGTCATCGGCTTCGGAGCCTGGGGCATCGGCGGCGCCCCGTTTTGGAGCACGGAGGGGGATCATCCCTCCTGCAAAGCCATTCTGAAGGCGGTCGATCTGGGCATCAACTTTTTCGACACCGCCCCGGTTTACGGGTTCGGTCATTCCGAGGAATTGCTGGGCAAGACCTTAAAGCCCGTCCGCGATAAAATTTTACTCGCCACCAAATGCGGATTGGTGTGGGATAAGGAACAACTGGGATCGATCGCAAAAAATGCCACACGGGATTCCATTTTAAAGGAAATCGACCAGAGCCTGCGCCGCCTTAAGACCGACGTCATCGATCTTTACCAGGTCCACTGGCCGGACGTGAACACCCCGCAGGAAGAAACCATGCAGACCCTTTTAGAGATTCAAAAGCAGGGAAAGATCCGCCACATCGGCGTCAGCAATTATTCCGTTGAGCAGATGCAGGAATGTCTGAAGGTCGGGAACATCGTCTCTCTGCAACCGGAATACAGTTTGCTGGCCCGCTCCATCGAAAAGGACACCGTTCCCTTCTGCATAGAAAACCGGATCGGCATCATCGCTTACAGTCCGCTTGCGTCCGGCGTGTTGACGGGCAAATACGACAAATCCACCCGCTTTACAGACTGGCGCAGTAAGGGCATCATCGGCACGTTCACCGGTGAAGGCTACGAAAAGAATATCGACAAGGTGGAGGGGCTCAAGGAAGTGGCGAAGCCAACGGGTAAAACCTGCGGTCAGACGGCCATCAACTGGGTGACCCGTCAACCGGGACTGACCACGGCGCTGGTGGGCGTTAAAAATGAACGCCAAATGGAAGAAAACCTGGATGCCGTTGGATGGGAGCCCACCCCGCAACAACAGGAAAAAATCGAGAAAATTTTTGCCATTGAATGACAGAGTGCTCCGAAAGGTTTTTCTTAAAACATTGGGTTAATTCTGTCCAAAAATTTTCTTTTCGAAGTGGTCCGGGCTTTCCCCGTCACCCGGCTCTGACTGTAGCGATTTTTGGTGTTCAGCATACGCTTGGCCCAATTCCATGGAATGCCTTTTGACTTGATCGACGAGTTCAGCGGTCTTAGGGTCATCGGGGTTCAGCCGGGAAAGAGCCAGGGACATGTTTTCCAGTCCTACCTGCAAATCGCTTTTTGTTCTGTTCTCCGCGTTTATGGCAAGTTGATCGATCTGGTTATAGACGTTTTTTTCCACCGACATCAATTCCCGTTTCATGAGAGTCTGCAGAGTATGAATGCTGGATTCCAAGCTGGCCATTTGCGCGCGTTGCAGGGTGGAGTTTGTATACAGGAAGCCGAGCAACAATACGATGAGGCCGGTATAAAACAGGATTTTCAGCGTTGTGTTTTCACTTTTACGTTTTTGAATATTCAGTTTGATGGTTTCCAGTTCTGACGAGATGGTTCCCATCGAATCCTTCAACTGGTCAATTTGATATTCAAGCGCTTTATCGGCTTTCTTTCCGGTAGCACCATCGTCGTTTGTTTTTTCGTTATCCATCAGCCGGCACCTTTTTTCGTTTGAAACCGTTTCATAGAATGGTGATTCAGAATTGACTGGTGACTGTCGTCAAATACAGGCGAATCAGGTCCTCGCCGAAAAAAATGGCGGCGAGGGTTCCGAGGACCAGAAAAGGCCCGAATGGAATCTGGCTTTTACGGTCCTTTTTTTGCGCGGCCATTAGAGCCAGGCCGATCACCGACCCCAGGACGGCGGCCAGGAAAATAACCAGTAGCACCTGTTGCCACCCCAGTAAGGCCCCTGCTCCCGCGATGAACTTGACGTCTCCGCCTCCCATGCCCCGTCCCTGCGTTAACACCGCGAGTAAATAAAATAATCCACCCCCCAGTAAAAATCCCAGGCCCGAGTTGATCATCCCCACCAGATAACTTCCGGCTCCCAGACCGAAAATAATTCCAGGAAGGGTGATGCGATCAGGAATGATCTGGTGCTGGAAATCGATCACCGTGATTATGACCAAAGCCGGGCAAACAATGGCGTAGATCAGAGATTCCCAGGAAATCCCGAATTTAACGACAACCGCTACGAACAGCAACCCGGTCACGATCTCAATTAAGGGGTAGGCGATCGAAATTTTCTGACCGCAGGCCCTGCATTTGCCTCTCAGCAAAAGATAACTTAAGACCGGTATATTGTCTACCGCCTTTATGGGCGTGTTGCAGGAGGTGCAGCGGGAAGCAGGAAAAACCACCGATTCCTGTTTAGGAAGCCGGTAGATGCATGCATTGGAAAAACTTCCGATAACCAGACCCAATAAAAAAGCGGCGGACACGGCAAAAGGAAAGGGGAGAGATAAAGCTGTTTCCATAAAGAGTTATTTTTACAAACCGGTTGGCATTATATCTGGATGGATAATAAACAATTACGAGTTTTAGCTGGAAGAGAATTCACGATCGTTGTTGTAAGGAATCAACTCTTTCACAGTTTTAAATACCGTGTCGGATGGAAATCCTTTCCGTTGCAGATATTGGGCCAGTCGGCGGCTTTGGGATTTTGAATCGACTCCTTTGAGCAGGGAGAGTTTTTTTTTTGCCAGAGACTGGGCGAGATCCCGCTCATTGGTTTCGGAATATATGGTCCGCAAGGTTTTTTCGATGATACCGGTGGCCAGGCCCTTGGCCGACAACTCCTTTCGCATCCGGTGCTCACCGAATTTTTTAGCGGAGACGCGCGAACGGCTCCAGCTCAAGGCAAACCGTTCATCATTGAGATAGCCGAGCCGTATCAACCAGTCGATGGTGGATTGGATCGTAGCTTTAGCAAAGTCCTTTCTTGCCAGGCGCTCCCTGATTTCAAACTCGCTTCGGTCCCGGTAAGACAAATACTTTAACGCCACGCTCTGAGCTTTTTTGAGTTCGTCCGAATCGGGCATCAAATCTCAAAAGTCATGCGGACTTAGCCGCTTTTTTCCCCTTGGTGTCTTGAGAGTCGGCTTCCTCCGGCTGAGGCGCGGGCGCTTCAGGCAGTGGAAGACCGAGTTTTTCCCTGAGTTTTGTTTCAATTTCAAAGTACATTTTTGGGTCGTCCTCAAGGAACTTGCGCGCGTTTTCGCGTCCCTGTCCGATTCGATGTTCATTGTAAGAGAACCAGGTGCCGCTTTTCGAAATGATTTCCTGAGCCACGGCCTGATCCAGCAGGTCGCTGGTTTTAGCAATGCCCTCGCCGTAACGGATATCGAACTCGCAATTACGGAAGGGTGGGGCGACCTTGTTCTTGACGATTTTCACCCGGGTCCGGTTGCCGATCACCTGGTCGCCATCTTTAAGGGCGGCGATGCGCCGGATATCCATGCGAACCGAGGAATAAAACTTGAGCGCGTTCCCGCCTGTTGTGGTTTCAGGGTTGCCGAACATCACTCCGATCTTCATGCGGATCTGGTTGATGAAAATCAGACAGGTTTTCGATTTGCTGATCACCCCCGTCAGTTTGCGCATGGCCTGCGACATGAGCCGTGCCTGTAGCCCCATGTGAGAGTCGCCCATGTCGCCATCCAGTTCTGCCTTGGGAACCAGCGCCGCCACGGAGTCCACGACGATCACATCGACGGCGCCGCTGCGCACCAGGACTTCTGCGATTTCCAGCGTTTGCTCGCCTGTGTCCGGTTGGGAAAGGAGCAGGTTGTCGAGATCGACACCCAGGTCATTGGCGTACTTTGGGTCCAGGGCATGTTCCGCATCGATGAACGCCGCCACACCTCCGGCTTTTTGCGCTTCGGCAATGATGTGCAGGGTGAGGCTGGTTTTTCCCGAACCTTCCGGTCCGTAAATCTCGACGATGCGTCCCCGGGGAACGCCGCCAACGCCGAGCGCGCTGTCCAGCGATATGGACCCGGTGGAAATAACCGAAATGTCTTTCAGGCTTTCAGCCTGGCCCAGTTTCATGATGGAACCCTTGCCGAACTGTTTTTCTATTTGACCAAATGCCAGTTCAAGGGCTTTATCTCTATCGTTTGACCCCATTGATCCTCCTTGGCTTGAACGGCTCAAGAACAGGTCGCCCAAGCAGATTAGAAAATGATTTTACTTATTGACGAGAGATCGACTCGTTAAAGACGAATTCTTCCTGAACAGTATAGATAGAACCTTTTGGCGTCAATGCACTTTTTATTAACTGGACCGATGATACGTCAAACGGCTCTATGTCGATACGTTGACTGGACTCAACGGCCTTTTTCAAACCTTCCACACCTTTACGTGACTTGATGCGCCCGAGGGTCAGATGATGCACCGTTTTTTTGTGGTCCGCAGGAAAGCCAAGATGCATCATTTCCAGTTCTATCTTTTCTTTCAAAGAATCGAGCCGGCCTTCCGTTTCCTCAACGCCAACCCATAAAACCCGGGGGCGGGAAAGATTGGGAAACGCTCCCACATTCCGCAGTTTTATGGAAAAAACCGGTGTCGTTTTGGTGATTCTCGCAATGCGTTCTTTTATCTTCGGGATCAAACCGGGTTGCGTGTTTCCCAAAAACTTGACGGTCAGGTGCATGTTGGACGGTTTGACCCAGGAGGCGTCCAGATTCAAGGTTTTATAAAAGCTCTGTACCGCGGTAATTTTTCCCCTGGCAGAGTTCGGAATATCAATGGCGAGAAACAACCTTAAATCGCACACAGTCTATCAAGGCCTTGGAAATAAAGTCAAACCTGAACCTTAAACGCATGAAACTCCAACGATTTCAGTGGAAAACGCTCATTGCTCGGAGGTTTTCCCCTGTTTGAAGCTGACGGCCCGGTCGGCATTCCGATACCCCGTAATTATATAGAGGGGGTTCACGTAAATAGCAAGTGTAATTTCCGAAGTAATCGGGAAGCCAGTTGTATAGAGGTCAAAGAATTCAATTTGCTAATCGTCTTGTTAGCTGCAAGTCGATTCCTCCATTCAAACAGGGCAGGACCTCTACCTGATTTTTTTTGGCATAACGCCCAGTATTTGTACGCAGTTAGCTTGTAGATACCTTGTCCCCGATCATAGGTTCGAGGGGTCAAAATTTTTTAATGACAGGCTCGCGATCATTCTCGGAAAGCAGTTCCATCACCCTCAATAGCAAGCAAAATTCTCATCTCTGCACATAGAGTAGGAATCCAGGTTTAAAGCAAAACTTATGTAAATAGAACGAGTCGCATGTTTGCGGTTTTGAAATCAGTTTAACTGAAAGAGCGGGGGCGGAAATTGAACGATTTTACATTGAAAGAATTTGAAGATGCGCTTGAAAATAAACTAAAGCCGCTATGCAAAGAGGTGAGAGATATAAAAAAAACCATGTTCGGAGAGGACGGTCGGGGGGGAATTACTGCGGATGTTGCTAAGGCCCATGATCTGGCCGTCGATCATGAGGTGATTCTCCGCGGGCGCGACAAGGCTTCCGGTTTGATACATAAAATCAATTACCTTTGGGGTGTGGCTTTCACAGGAGCCGCCGGGCTGTTTTGGAAAGCCTACGATTGGTTCTCAAATAACTAGTCTTTATAGAAAATCCTTACACGCATCAACGTTGCTTCCAAGCTATCTTTTTGCTGACGAAAGCATCGCTTTTTTTCATTCCAACCAGCACGTTCCACGGGCCACTCCCGTCCTGCCCCCAGAATCTTCTTTGATTTAACCAACCCCAATCAAACCCAGATAGTTTTATTTAGATAAATCCAGAGGAGATTGAACCAACTCCTCTTCATTCCCACTGAATTTTTTTTGAAGCCTGACGGAGAGTTCCGTGGCTTTTCTGAGTTGCTTGATATTTCCGTTTTCCAACGCGACCTTTTCCCACTTCTCCGCATAGGCGATGGCCTTTTCATACGCTTCCATTTGGTCATAAATCTGGGCGAGGTTACAGTAGGGATACTCCAGTTTCGGATTCAAACGGATGGTTTTCTCAAAGGTGAGAATGGCTTCCTCATAACGTCGAAGGCCGATGTAAGCCCAGCCCAGATTATTATGGGAATAAGCCGATTCCGGATTCAAGCGGATGGCTTCCTTGAGAATGGGAATGGCTTCCTCAAACTGTTTTTCAGCGTTTAAGGCCCAGCCAAGGTTGTTATAAGCATCGGCATTATCGGGTGCCAGGCGGAGGGCTTCTCTGAGGCTCGGAATCGCTTTCTTAAAAAGGCCCTGCTGATTGTAGGTCCATCCCAGATTGTTGTGGGCCACCGCGTATTCAGGCTTGAGACGGATCGATTCTTTTAAATGCCGAATGGCTTCTTCATAGAGGCCCCGTTTGTTAAACATGAAACCCAGATTATTTTGGGCAACTGCATCGTCCGGCCTGATATGAACGGCTTCCAGATATTCGTTGGAGGCTTCCCAATAGCGGTTCAATTGGGAATAAGCATAGCCCAGGTTATTGTGGGATTGAAAGTGATTGGGATCGAGCCGAATGGCTTCTTTTAATTGCTCTATAGCTTCTTCATACTTTCCATCCTTGATCAATTCCCCTCCCTGCAGGGAGTGAGCCTTGGCTTGGTCTTTGTCCGCAAGCGCCAGGGCCGGGACGGCCAGCAACCCGTAAAGAAAAATAACTGTCAGGCTGGAAATTACAAACTGTTTATTCATGGCAGGCTATCCAAAACGCGGGGTTTATAATTTTTCTTTGCCGGGCCGTCCCCTGAAAACGAGCGGTAAAAGCTTTTTCCCTGACAGGTTTAGCTTTTTGTTGTTTTTTGGGAGTATAGCAATAATATGATTTGACGTTCCACAATTTATGTTATGTTAGAAATAGTATTTTAATAACAAATAGATAGGTTGCAAAAATTATTATTAAGGAGAAGGTTATGAAACTGTTCAAGCAAGCCATCCTGATTGCGGTCCTCTCGCTTTTGGTGTTGGGAGTTACCGGATGTAAGGAAAAAGGTCCTGCCGAAAAAGCTGGAGAGAAAATAGATGAGTCGGTGGAAAAGGCCGGTGATGCTGCAAAGGATTTGATGGGCAAGTGATCCGGAGGATCGACGGCTCAAACGCATCGATAAATCCTTAAGTGGCTTTTAAATTAAAGCCGCACACAAGAATTTTTCATGATGAAATTTGTGTTAAATCTGCCGGGGCCGGATGGTTGCCGTCAGTTCTTCCATGCCAAGGGTGGGTTCCGTTGGCGGTCTGTTTCTGAATTTTCCGAAAACGGCGTGGCATTGTTTCCTGAGGTTGTTTCTCCAGGCCTTCCAATTCATACCGGTTTTTTCGCTTTGCGTTAGCTCATACTCTCTTAGCATCATTTCCTTAATGATTTCTTTGCATTCCTCGGGGCTCAATTCCCCCGTTTCCAGCTTGTGTTCCAAAAGAGGAATGAACTTGGGAGGCAACAAAGATTTAAAATCCGTTGGCACTTCAATTCTCCTTAATATCTTGTATTTGCAGTGGTTAAAAATTATCCCTAAAGGCATCAAAATGGGAATAATAGTTATAAAGCAAACCTCGTGCCAGGGTTAAATCGTTAGAAATAAAGAATTTTTCGGGATAGTGAACCGTCAAAAAACGGGCGGGCGGTAGAATAATGGCGGTTTGAGGTAGGGATAATGCCGAATGCTTTCAAAATTCCCTCTGAGGATAGCTTCATCCATGAAGATGAAGTGCAGAAAAGCGAAAAAATTTTTAAATACAAGAAGAGCTTGTTGTTTCTTTCTTTAACTTTATTGATTGGCGCGGCTTTTAGTTTGTACTTCAGCTCAGAAGATGAAATCGAGTTGTCGAACAAATCTCTGGAACAACATCTGACACCGCCTGACGAACACGAAAAACCTTTGCCGGTGCAAAACCAAGCCGATCAGCAAAGTTACGTTTCCCCCATAGAAAAAATTCCAACCGCAGAGCTGCAAAATCCATTGACTTCTCCATCGCCAAAGAAAGGTGACAAAGAGTTTAGCTACAGGAAGGACAAGGAATATCTGGCGATGAACCGGTTCGAGCGGCCCAGGGTGAAGGTAAAAGAACCTACGGTTAGCCGCTTGGAAATTCAAGATTCAGTAGCGGTGGTGGACAAACCCCTGGCACTGGCAGGAAGGGGTTTTGACATCAAGGGGTTTCAGTCCTATTCCAGGGAAACCCCGCAGGCGGACTTTCTCAGGCATTTGAAAAGGCCCGTTCCTAAACCGGACCCGGTCCTCAAGGACCATCTCGACTTGCAGTTGAGCCAGGTAAAAAGTTCCAAACATTTAATTTTTCACCCGCTGGGGCCGTCCCTGAGTCCCTTTCAAAAACCAGCTCACCCGGAAGGCCCCGAGCCTCAAAAAAAACCGCAAGCTTTGAAACCCATTCCTGAAACTAAACTGCTGTTAAACGAAGGTGAAAAAAGCGGTTTGCTTTTGCGTCCTGGAAGCGAGTCTTTGGATTTGTTGATCGGCAATGAAAAGATCAATCGAAAAAGATATGAAAGTTGGTGACGGCGTTTCTTCGTAAAACGTATTCCGCCAGTAATGGCCAGGGAGCCTCAAGGTTTCTATCAGGGGTTTAATGCATCCAGGGACCTTTCTTTTTGCGTTTCCGGCGTGTCTTTAGGGGAGGGGGGTGTTTGTAGACTCCAGTACCAATAAAAGAAAACCCAAAAGGCGATAATAAAAATTAAAAGCATTATTTTCCGTGCCCAACTGACAGTCGGCTTTCCTGGGTCTTCTGAGTTTTGTTGCGGCACGTTCGAAACCTTTTTCGATGGAGAAAAGCTTTAAGGAGATTTCGCGCAACGAAATCCAAAGCTGTTGTTCCTGACTTCCGGCGTGAAGAAACTGCGGTTAAACGTCGGTGCGCTCAAGCCGCATCCATAAGAAAGGCAGTCAAACCAGGACCCTCCCTTAAGAATTCTCTTGTCCTTGCCATATTCCGCCCGGTGAACGGTATTTCCCGGATGCGGCAGATAGAAACTATCCACCCATTCCCACACATTTCCCGACATATCAAACAGTCCGTAAGGACTCCTGCCGTCCGGGTAAGACCCAACAGGTTCCGTCCCGGTGGAATGTTTATAAGGATTGTTGGATCTGTCCAGCGTCCACTCATGTCCCCAGGGGTAGGTGAATCCCTCTTCACCGCGCGAAGCCTTTTCCCATTCCTTCTCGTTGGGCAGTCGTTTGCCCGACCACTCACAATAATCTTTGGCGTCAAACCAACTCACGTAGACCACGGGATGCTTTTCCTTGCCCTTGGCAATCACTCCATTCGGCCAGTGATAGGGAGCTTCCCTTTTGGTGGCATCGACAAACTTTTTATAATCTTCATTGGTGACTTCATTTAAGTCGATGTAAAACCCATCCGTCGAAGCGATGTGTTCCGGAGATTCGTCATCCCAACGTTCGTTGGATCCCATGATAAATTCCCCGGCAGGTACATAAACCATGCCGGGGATTTGGGATGTGACTGAGGGTTCATTCGATTTGCCAGGATTGGCTTTTTGAGCTTCTTTTTTGACAGCGGCAACCCGTTGCGATGAAGGACGCAAATGAGATACCGAAACTCCGGAAATCTTCCGGATCGTTTCAACGGATTGAAATGGGGATTTGGTCGTTGTGGGGTGGGCGCCCACATGGCAATTCCGGCATTCGTTTTTTTTCTCCTTATCCGCATGGGTTTTGATTAAATTTTCCGGTTGGTGACAGGTGGTCTGGCATTTTAAGGCGGGGGAACCGGAAGAAAAACTTTCAAAAGCCGTTACCGGCTCCGCGAAAACGAATATAAGAAAAAGCAGTCCCAATCCAGAGGCCGTTGTTATTTTTTTGATTGGTATGAGAAAATTCATGTGCAATTGGAAAATTTACGAGATAATCGATTTTTGCCCGAAATTTGAGGTCATTGAATGCCAGGCACCAATTATTGATACTAAAAGATGCTGCTGGGGGAGTCAAAGCAAAATTCTTCCGGTAAAAATGTGGGAAATTTTGCGCTGAGGAGAGGACCAGGTTGGAAATGTGGCGGCTGATCAAAGATGGACCGGGTGACGGCGCCCTGAATATGGCCACAGACCGGGCGATTCTCGCGGCCTGCGATGAAGGCAAGGCGCCTCCAACATTGCGTCTGTATGGCTGGAAAGAGCCGACCCTGACGGTCGGGTATTCCCAGAACAGCAACCGGGACATCGACCTGGACCGTTGTCAATCCCTGGGAATTCCCGTCATTGACCGGCCCACAGGAGGGAGAGCCCTTCTGCACGACAAGGAGTTGACCTACAGTCTGGTGGCGCCCATCCCGCACCCACAGTTTCCTTCCAGCCTGCGCGCTTCCTTTAAAGTGATTTCTGGGGCGCTTTTGTTTTCCCTCGATCAGCTGGGCATTCAGAATACAGCGATGGCCGAAGTTCGCAAGACTTCCGCGAATGGAAGATCGCCTTCCTGTTTTTCATCGTTGAATCATTGTGAAATAATCGTTAATAATAAAAAGTTGATCGGAAGCGCCCAACGCAGAAAGAGCCGGTCGTTTCTTCAGCATGGGTCTTTGTGGATGGATTGTGACCGGGCGCTGATGAACTCCCTGTTTCGCTTCGACCTGCCGAAAATGCGGAAAGCCAATCTGGAAATTCTTGCGCGTCACACCGTTTCCTTAAATCAACTGCTCGAAAGAGAAGTGAGGTTCGATGAGGTGGAGCTGGCATTTTGCGCGGGATTCATGCGGGCATTGCCAGGTGAATGGGAACGCGGAAAATTAAGCGCCTATGAGATGAATCTGCGTGACCTTTATTTAAGTCAATTATTAAGTCAAAAGGATGAGTGAATGCGTGTGAAGAATAACCACAGGAGCCGGGCGGCCTTTCTGATCATTCTAATAATGATGATCGCTCCATATGCTTCCGGATGTTCTAAAAAGCAACTGCTATCTAAAGATTCCTATCGCCAGCATTATGTCGATGCCACGGAAAAATATCTCCCCCGGATTTCCGGAACCATTCAGGCGGCCCAATTTGCCCGTGTGGACAATGACTCCTTCCGGGATCTCATCCTGCATAAAGTCGATAAGGGACAACCATCGCAGATTTTATTGTTGATCAACAATAAAAAACGCGGGTTTGATTTTCCCAGCGGCAACAAAACTGTTAAAACCGAAAAGGGGGACATCGTTTTTTTTGGCGCCGGAGATTTTAACCGCGATGGCGCCGATGACCTTTTCTTCATTCAAAAAGAAGGTGGAAGAGATTTTGCCAGCCTTTTGTTCAATAATAAAAAGGGGTATTATTACAAAAAGGTCGATTATGTCTTACCAGAAATAAGGCAGGGGGTCGAACGTGCTGAGGTGATAGACCTCGATCACGATGGCGATCTCGATCTGTTTTTCTATGGAAAGCGGGTTTTGAATCCCGCAGGCCGCCCGGACCGGATGCAGTCGCAGATCTTTATCAATAATGGCAAAGGGGACTTTCAGGATCTCACGTCCATTTTATTGACTCCCTTGCCGCCGGGGATCTCAGGCGCCTCCATCGCTGATTATGACGGCGATGGAATTCGTGACATCTTTCTCATGTATGGCAACGGAAGAGACCGGTTGCTTTTTAATAACAGTCTGGGAAAATTTTCCGATAAAACCGCTGCCTATCTTCCAGGCATTAAAGGGGAAACCACCCATGCCGATTGGGCGGATTTCGACGGCGATGGAGACAACGACCTTCTCATCGTCAGCCGCCGCGCCGCTTCCGGGGAAACTTGTTATTTTTTGGAAAACGACGGTCAGGGACGCTTTACGAAACGGTCGCACGATATTTTGCCGAGAGCGTCTGCGTCACGCGTTTACTTACTGGATGCCAATGGCAACGAAATCCCCGATGCCTTGATTTTAAGCGAAGGGAAAACCATTTATTTGCAGGGAAAGGGAGAGTGGAAGTTTTCGGTTGAAACCGTAAAGCGGCTTCCCCGTTACCGGTGGATAAGTGAGATGGCGTTCGGGGACATCAATGGCGATGGTTATCTGGATATTTTCGGTATCGACACGAGAAGCCGTAAAGGAAGATTGTGGCTGAACCGTTTCAAATAAACAACAGAGGCATTTGGGAATTCGATCATGTCCTATTTTAAGAAGCTGACGTTTTTAAAAGTGATGACCACCGTCGCCTGGGCCGACGGCGAGATGACCCACACCGAACTCAACCTTCTCAAATCCTTTATCAGGAAATTTGATCTGGACAAAAAGGATGTGGAAGAGTTGCGCCCGTATCTGGAAGCGCCTGTCTCGAAAAAGCGCCGCGAAGAATTGTTTCATCAGCTCATCGCGGAACTGTCTTCGCTGGAAGAAAAGCAGGAGATCATTCAAGCCATGGAGACCATGGCCGCAACGAAAAAGAAAAAGAGCGAGGAAGAACTGGCGCTCGTGGATCAGTTCACCGCCTGGTTGAAAAAATCCTCCTTCACCACCCGGTCTTTCGGAAAAGTCCGCAATTTTTTTCAGCGTACGATTTTCGCCGATGCGAGGACGAAAGATCCGGAGCTTGAAAAATATTTCAAGCGCAAGGTGTTCAAGAAAATTGAATTAAAAAGCGCGAAAAGCGGTCATAAAATAAACCTGCCCGATGATGAGATTTACCACATCTGTTTACTGGGAACGCTTCTCGCTTCCGTCGCGCAGGTGGACGGCATCTTCGATGAAGTGGAAAAGGTCGTACTCCAAAAAGTCCTGCTCAAGACCTTCTCATTCCCGAAGCAGGAGTCGGAAATTCTCCTCGCGGTCGTCGAGGAGCAGGCGAAACAGGGGTTCGATTTTCATGAAGTGATCACCGAAACCAACCGATTCATAGTTTATAAAGAACGTTTACAATTGATCGATTGTTTTTTCGCGATTGCCGCCGCCGATGGCCGCATCTCGAATGAAGAATCCGAGCAGATACGAAAAATCACCAAAGCGATGTACATTCCGCACCAGGCGTTTAAAGAATCGAAAGTGAAAGCCCTGGAAGCATTGAAATGAGCATTCATGTGAAATCCGGACAGTTTACGGTTGAAACTCTGGGGTTCGGTGACGTCCTCGACATCACCGTACAGGTGACCGGAGAGATGGAGAGTTCCGGATTTTCCAGTGGCGTGGCGACGGTTTTTGTTCCCGGTTCCACGGCGGGAATCACCACCATCGAATATGAGCCCGGTGCGGTGGAAGATTTGAAAAAAGCCATTGCGCGTCAGGCTCCGACCGATATTCATTATGACCATGACGCCCGCTGGGGAGATGGCAACGGATTTTCCCATGTGCGCGCCGCGCTCATGGGTCCTTCCCTGGCGATTCCATTTGCAGACGGTGAACTGCAACTGGGAGCCTGGCAGCAGATCGTTCTCTGCGATTTCGACAATCGGTCGCGAACCCGGCAGGTGGTGGTCCAGTTGATGGGGGAGTGATGCCGGAGAAGAAAAAATTCCTCGGAATTCTTTTTGAATGCTGCAACGTTTACCGGCGGATCTACATCAATAAAGAAAAGAACGCCTACGAGGGCCGCTGTCCCTATTGCATGCGGGAAGTGAGGGTTCTGATCGGCTCCGACGGAAGTTCTTCCCGGTTCTTCAACGCCAGGTGATCGTTCAAACAAAATTGGACAGGTTAAAGATAAACTCTTCCCCTTGCGAACGGGAGGCTGGGAGGGGTGATTTCACCGCAACACTCGAAGGGTGACGGCGCAGAGGACGCAAAGAAAAAAACTGGAAAGAAAAAGATTCGTCCTCTCCCCCTTGGGGGAGAGGATTTAGGTGAGGGGGATGTTGGTTTTTAGTGGGTTTAGCAATTTTTTCATTTCATTGAATGGGGTGTTTCCTCTCTGTCCAAGGTTCAATCATGAAACTGATATTGCAAAGAGTCCGGAGCGCTTCGGTGCAGGTGGATGGCGAGGAAATAGCTAAAATAAGCAATGGTCTTCTGGTGCTTTTTGGCGCGGAACAGGGTGATGCCATCTCAAGATCCGATTTTTTGGCCGAAAAAACCGTCAACCTGCGCATTTTCGCCGACGGTGCCGGCAAGATGAACCTGTCTTGCAGGGATATCGGCGGAGAAATTCTCGTGGTTTCCCAGTTCACCCTGGCGGGAGACTGTTCCAAGGGCCGCCGTCCGGGGTTCGATAAAGCCGCGCGCCCACAGGATGCCGAGACGTTATACTTACGCTACATCGAAGCCCTCACCGAAAACGGATGCCGTGTCGCCACCGGAAAGTTCGCCGCCGACATGCAGGTGGAACTCATCAACGACGGACCCGTGACGTTTATTTTGGATTGAGCAAATTCCTTTTAGAACGGAATGGAATCGAGGGCGAGTTGCATGAGTGCGGAGGGGAAAATGCCAAGTAGAAGAATAGCCACGGTGCTCACCATGACAATGGCGCCCATGCCTTTGTTGATGGTGAAAGGGACATCACCCTCTTCTTCGTGAAAATACATCATCACGATCACGCGCAGATAGAAATACACTGAGATCACGCTGGCGACGACCGCCAGGACCGTTATCAGAATGTACCCGGATTTGATGGCGGCGACAAACACGTAAAACTTACCGAAAAAGCCAGCCGTCGGGGGGAAACCCGCCAGGGAAACCATGAACAGGCTCATCGCCGCCGCCAACCGGGGATTGCGCTTGGCCAGCCCCTTGAAGCGGTGAATCGAGTTGCCTTCTTCACCTTCACCCTCCATGATGAACACCACGGCAAACGCGCCGATGTTCATGAACAGGTAAATCGCCAGATAAAACAGGATACTGGCAACACCTTCCTCACTGTTGGCCACGATGCCGATCAAAAGATAACCGGCATGGGCGATGCCGGAATAGGCCAGCATGCGTTTTAAGTTGTCCTGAAAAATCGCCGCGATGTTGCCGACCAGCATCGTCAGGACGGATGCGCCGAACAGGAACGGCATCCAGATTTCCTGGAATTGCGGCAGGGCGATGTAGAAAATCCTCGCGATGAGAGCGAGCGCCGCCGCTTTGGTGGCAACGGACATAAATCCGGTGATCGGTGTTGGAGCGCCCTGGTAAACGTCAGGCGTCCACGAGTGAAAAGGCACCAGCGATACCTTGAATCCCAGCCCGCAAAACATCAGCGCCATCCCGATATAGACCAGCAGGTTCGAACTGTAAGGGTTTTCCCGGATCAGTTGACCGACCAGACGAATCTCCGTGGTTCCCGTTCCCGCATAGATCATAGCCATTCCGTAAACCAGGACTGCCGAGGCGAAGGCCCCGGTCAGCAGATATTTAACCGTCGATTCCTGAGAAGCCTGAGTTTCCCAGGAAAGTTCATCGACGGTGGATGGCGTTTCGCGTCCCGTGCCGTGTTTTGCTGAAAATCCGCACAGGATGTAAAGCGCCACGGAAAAAATCTCCAGCGAAATAAACGCGGTGATCAGGTTGCCTGATTTTGCCAGAAACATCATTCCCATCACCGCGAATAAGACCAAAGAGAAGTATTCGGCCTTGTTTTCGTGGTCCGGTTGCGGGTAACGCACCGATCCAAAGATCGCGAACAGCGACATGAGCAGAAAAATGATGTTGAAGGTCTGGGAAAACCGGTCGTTGAGCAGCGCATTGCTGAACATTTCCGGAGTTTCCCCGTTGGAAGCCGTCGGCGCCAGACCCCAAAGGTAAACGGAGAAAAACAGCGCGATCATCACCCCGGAAAGCGAAGTCTGGGAAAGGTATTGGTTTGAGTTGAGGGTCTTATTGAGCCCCACCATCAGGACGAACAGCGCCGTGATCAGCACCGTGAGTTCCGGTGCCAGGGCCATCCAGTTCATGTCAGCAAAATTGATGAGACTCATAATTTACGGTTCGGCGTCAAAAGCGTTCATGTGAAATGACTTGCGATGCCACGCAAGAGTATGACGTGTAGTGCGTTTTTTAAAGCATTTCCTCTTTTTTTTCAAGGAAATGTTTCATTATCAGGAAAATTTTCGTATTCTCATTTATGAAAGCGGAAAATACTTTGATCCAATTATTTCAGCCATCGGAGGATTCCTTTTTCGAATGTTGGTTTCGCTATAATTAATATTCAAAAAGTTGTCCTCATCCAATCAAGGACGTTCATGTTGATTCGCAGAGTGTCGCTCCTGTTTCCCGCCATCGCACTTCCGATATTTTTGTTTTCGGTCACCCTTCAAGCTTTTGCCTCTTCGCAATTCAACCGCCCCATCCAGGTAACGACGCATCCAGGTGAGGACTTTGCCCCCACGTTGTCTACAGACGGCAAACGCATGATTTTTGTCTCCGACCGCTCCGGCAACCTGGACCTTTGGTTGAAACACAGGGGCCAGGGCGTTCAGCCCCCGGATGAGCAGTTGACATATCACAGCGCCGAAGACAACTTCCCTAAACTGAGTCCTAAAGGCAACCGCATCGTATTTGTTTCCCACCGGTCCGACCCGAAAGGCGATATTTACCTCATGGACCTTGGCAAAGGGAGATCAGAAGAGATCCGCCTGACCGAGGCTGATTTGCCAGAAGAAGACCCGGAATGGTCCCCCGATGAAAAATACATTTATTTCACGTCGGTCCATCCGGAAACCAGACAACGCGGAATCTTCAGGATGGAACTGAAGAATAAATCGAAATCCCTGCTGATCGAAAATGCAGTCAACCCCGCAGTCTCTCCTGATGGACGATACCTGGCTTTCGTTTCGAACAATGAAAACCGCGACCTGTGGGTTCAGGATTTAAAATCCGGGTCTCGCATTCAGATGACTTCCGGTTCTGAGATAGAGATCACTCCTTCCTGGTCGAAAAGCGGCGGTCATATCTATTTCACCCGCTATCAGGAAGACACCAATTTTGACGGGGAGGTGACGATTGACGACAACCCCAGTATCTGGAGAGTTGAATTTCTTGCCAGAAAGGCGGGTAATTTACGCCAATTGACCGACAGTTTGTCTTACGACCTGTTCCCGGCCATTTCCGCTCCAGGAAGTCTGGTGTTTACCTCCAACCAGAGAAACAGCATCGATATCTGGGAAGTTCCGGGAGAAGGATTACTGCCCACAGCCTCCGGTTACGGCAATTCCCTTCAGGTTGTGGATGACCTGTGTTCGGGGCCGGAAGGTTATTCTTATTCCTGCCTTTTGGGGTACACCAATCTGATCCACGAGTTCGATGGAGAAGACGGCCTTGCCCGCACCCGTTACCGGCGGGCGCTCGGGTTTAAGAAAAAAGGGCATCTCGACACCGCTTACCGTTGGTTTAAAGATCTGATCGAAAAACATCCTGACGAAAAACTGTACCGGGGATTGGCGGAGATCGATCTTTTATTGCTGGATCTGAACCGTTCCCGGCTGGAAGGACAGACCGTCTACAAACAAAAGATCACTGAAGCGCTGGAGTTTCTGGAAAAAATCCCCGCCCGTTATCCCGATTCCTCGGCGATCGGGGCGCGTGCGTTTACGGAAATGGGCAACCTGCATTTCCAGTTGGACAATCACGAACGTGCTCTGGAATTGTACAAAAAAGTCATCATCCAATACCCCAGTCAGCGGTTTTTGTCGGCAGAAGCGGCCTTTTCCAAGAGTCAAATCTACTCTCTGGTAGGCGACCGGGAGAGTCTGGTGCAGACCTATGTGCAGGTCGTGAAGGATTACTACGACGTCGATTACTGGACCGAAAGCGCGGTCGAGGAAATTCTGGAAATTTATGAAAAACAACCCACCCTCGAAAAGAAGGTATCGAGTCTGCAAGCCCTCACGGTTAAATACAAGGACATTCCCCGTTTGGCCGGCTCCATTCAGAACCGTATCGGAGAGCTTTTTTACCAGGCCAACGAAAACCTGTTAGCCAAGGAAGCCTACAAAAAAACCATCGGCCAGTATCCTAAAGCAAGTTCTCAAGTATTTAATGCCAGGGTCGCTCTCGCAAATATTTATTCCGAAGAAGAAAATTTTGAAAAAAGCCTGGCGTTCTACGAAGAAATTTCCGCGGGCTCCGATTTGCTCCAGGACCAACAGCAAAAGGCAAGGGATGGATGGATACGCAAAACGGTGGAAAAGGGAACCTGGGAACTCAGAGTGGGGGAGGTCAAGCTGGCTCTGAAAACCTTCCTGAAGCTGATCGATGCAAGCCCCGAAACGGTGGAAGCGCATCGCGGTTATCTGCAAGCGGCGGCGGCCTTGAAAAAAATCGACAGCGCCGTCCAGTTTTATAAGGAGCGGTTGAAGAATCGGAAAGATTCCGCTGTGGATCATTACGCGTTGGGATTGGCCAATACCTATCTTTCTCCGCCGGATTTTGAGCAGGCGGAACAATCGGTCTCCCAGGCGTTGGAAATTGATTCCCAGCAGGTTTTCTTTCATCAGACCCTGGGCTACATTTTTGAGCAAAAAGAGCGGTTGGCGAAAGGGGAAGATTATCTGGAACGGGCGGTTTCCGAATATCAGATGGCTCTGGCCTTGAACGATGAGAACGCCGATCCTGAAAACGAGGCCAACCTGACTCTAAACCTCGGCAATGGGCATTATCTTCTGAACAACCATTTTTCAGCCTACCACTATTACAACAGAAGAAAGTTGAGCGGCGTCCCGTTTTTTAATACCCAGCGGGAAGGCATTTTTCATCAGAGGTTTGGCGAGAGCGCTTTCAAAGCCGGGTTTCATGACGAATCCCTCGCACAATACCAAAAAGCTCTCAAGATCGTTTCCGAAAACAAAGAGCTGAACCGCATGGCGGAGCTCAACGACCGGATCGCCTTGGTCTATCAGGATATGGGGAATCACGCCAGGGCCGTGGAGTTTTTCTCCAAAACGTTAGAGCTCAATCAACAAGCCGGCAATCAGGTGTCCCATTCCCGTTCGCTCAGAAACATCGCCAACAACCTTTTCATGTTGAATCAGGAGCAGGACCATCCGGACACCCAGTCCATGAACCGGGCGCTCAATAAATATTTTCAGGCCATCGAGAGCCTGGAAAAGCACGGTGTCGTGCAACGTGCGAAAAAGAAAGAGAAAGGCGGATTGATAGGCATAGATATTCAAACCGGGGTGGGAGAAGACGCTTCCGCCGCGGCCACCGGGTTTGACCGGGTCGGCGAACAAAAACTCATTTTCCATTTTATCGGTAGAATTTACGGAGATTTCCGGGAATACGGCAAGGCGGTCGAATATTTTAAGAAAAAACTCGCCTTGATCCCCAAGGACCTCGACATTGAAAAGAACATCCCTGTTATTTTAGAAAAAGCCCTGCTCCAAAACCAGATCGGAAACTTTTTGTTTCACGAGGGCCGGTACGACGAAAGCCTCGATTATTTTAAGGAGTCGTATCAACTCAGCCGCAAATTGAACAACAAATACGGAATTGCGGTGAATGCCGCAAATATAGGCCGCGCGGTTTTCATCAAGTGCCAGTATCAACCCCTGGCGCCTTTAAAAGTGGAAATCCAGGCCGCGGTTCGGCTTCTGGAAGAATCGTCCAGGGAGATGGGGCCTATAGAAACGTCTCCCAACCCGGAATACATTCTGCTGAACAAAAATTATCTCGGAGTTTTTAACCATTACCTTGGATATTATCTTCCTGGGAATTCCACGTCCGGGCCAGGCACAGACAACTCATCGGAGGCGATGAAGGCCATTATTAAAGCCTCGACTTTGGACCTCAGGCAGGACTTGGATTATATAAAGCGATCCCGGAATTATTTTGAAGAGGGGCTTTCCCTGCTTTCAAAGAGTAAAAAATCGTTTCCCGAACTGGAAACCGTGCTCCGGCAAAATCTGGATTTGACCGTCGGATTGACCGGAAAAGAAAAAGGCAAAGCTAAAGGGGAAACAGAAAACGTTCCGCCACCTCAGCTCAAATGGAAATACAAATACATCGAGTCCTTGATTGCAGAGCCCTCCAAGCGTTTGCCCCTTCTTCTGGAGGCGGAACAGCTTTTAGCGGCGCTTCCCTACGGTGTTGTGAGCAAGGATTTTTCCACGCTTGCGATGGTAGAGGATCTCTACCTCGCGCTCACCCGCTTGTTGTATGACGAGAAAGAATTTCCCGGAGCCTTACTTTTTTCCGAAAAGGGACGCCAGCAGTTGTTGCTGGCCCTTCGGCCTGAGTTGGAATTGATCGATGAAGACCGGCGCAACTATTATGATGAACTCAGCGGGTATGCCGGCCGCTACCTGACGGCGGCTTCCCTGGAAGCGCAGGGCATGGGCGATGAAGCGGAGCAGGGAACCGAAGAAATTGTGGAAGAGTATAACGAAGTCTTAGACATGCTTAAGGAGGACAATCCCGCCCTTGCCGCGTTGTTTTCTCCCTATGTTCCGCGGCTTGAAGAAACCCAGGGTCAGCTTCGTCCCGGAGAGATTCTGCTGATTTACAAGATGGTCTTTGACCGTTTGCTGATTTGGAAAATAGATTCGGAATCCGTCCATGTGCGCGGGATTGGCCAAACCGCGGAACTCTCCGAGCGTATCGCGCGTTTGGGAAGGGAAGGCGCTGATCCGACCGTTGCCGACATCAACTGGCTTTCAAAGTTTCTGATCGCTCCCGCCGGGAAAGCCATTCAAAAAAGCAAATCGTTGACCCTGCTGGCGGATGGGGCATTGGAGTTTCTTCCCTGGGCCGCTCTGCGCCTGGAAGGGCAGACTTTGATCGAAACGGTTCCAGTGACGTTTATTTCTTCTTTGGCGCAACACCATTTTGCCGAGTCTAAAAAGAACCTTTACAATTCCAGGATTCTTGCAGTGGACGCTTCCGGTTTCGATAAGGCGGCTGTGAGTTTTACTTCCTCCGCCAACCTTGCGGGGGAACAAACCCATCTCGATCAATTCCGGGATCTTTGGCCGCACTACGGCGTGGTTCAGATCGACAGCCGCACCCACTTGGGCCGTCTCGATCCCTTGGACTCCTTCATTTCCATCGGCGGGCGTCAAAATCATTTTCAGCGGATAGAGCTTCGCGATCTTTTCGTACAACCTGTGGATTCAAATCTGATCGCTTTGAATCATGTCGAGCCGGAATTTCATCCGGAATTGCGATTGTCACCCACCACACCCCTGATCCAGGCTTTGACCGTCAAAGGATATCCTGGAATTCTGATGCACCGCGGAGCATTTGATCCCGCCGTTCACGCAGAAATAATGGAAGTGTTTTATCAAACCTTTCGCCAGGGAAAACCGGCCGAGTCTCTAAGACAGGCGCAAATCGAAATGAGTGCGCGTTATCCCGGGTCCCTGGCGTGGGCCGGATACCGGTTTTACGGATTTCCGGGAATGGAGGGCGCGGAGAAACAGGAATTTGCCCAGACTCATTTCCTGGGCAACGCCACAAAAGGCGCCCAGGCTTTTACGGAAAGCAATTGGCTGGGCGCCATCGATCATTTGGAAAAGGCTCTCGCCCTGGTCGATTTTCTGGAAGACAAGAGCCTGGTTGAAAGAATCATCAAAACCCTGGCCCAGGCCGCATACAACCTGGAAGATTACCCCAAGGCGATTCAATACCAGGAAGAGCTTGTGAAACGCGCCGAGCAAAAAGAAGACCCTGAAGAGCGGGCGGAAGCGCTTTATTTTCTGGGAATCTTGTATTCCAGGGCGGAGAATTATCCCGTCGCCGTCGAGCATTTACACGAGGCGCTGGCTATTTATGAGCAATACGAAATTCTCGACCGTCTGGCGGAAAACTACAGCACCCTTGGAATTGTTGAAGAGAACTCCCTGGATTTTGACAAGGCGCTTGAAGCCTTCACCGCGTCTTTGGCCCTCAACGAAGAGATCGGTGAAGACCTGAACCAGGGGCGTGAACTGCGGCGCATCGGCAGGATTTATTACCTGCGTCTGAACCAGTACGAGCAGGCCAAGCAATATTTTCAGCAGGCGTACCAGTTGTTCCAGGAATTACAGCACACCGAACAAAAGGTGGAAACCCTGCTGGAGTTGGGGCTGGTCTCTGAGAAGCAGGGGGATTTCACTCAATCTTTAAAGTTCTATCAACAGGCGCAAACGCTGGCTTCCGCGGAAGATTTAAAAGCGGGGCTTTCCAAGGCATTGCTCTACCAGGCGAATTCTCACTGGTACCAGGGAAATTACCAGAAGGCGTTTCGTTTTCAAAAAGAGTCGCTTGAAATCGCCGAAGCGATAAAGGACAAACGCCAGCAGGCGTTTATCTACAACACCCTCGGATTGATTTACTGGACGTTGAACGATTCCGAACGCGCCCTTAGGAACCTGAACCGCAGTCTCAAGCTGGCCGAAGAGATCCAGTCGCCTCTTGATGTCGCGTCTGCAAATAACAACATCGGTCTGGTTCACCGAAAAGACAAGAACTACGAAAAATCCATCGAGTTTTTCAACCGAGCACTGGCAAAGGACATCGAGCTTAAATCCAAATGGGGGCAGGGATACACTCATCGCAACCTGGGAATGAGTTTTATGCGCATGAAGCAGTTGGATAAGGCGGAAACTCAAATTGCCCAGGCGATCGCCCTGAGCCGCGAGATCGGCAACCAGACCAATCTGGTGAAATCCATGCTCGAGTCCGCTCATCTGGCCTTGGAAAAAAATGATTGTGAAAAGGCGATTCCGGGTTTTCAGGAAACCGGCCAGCTTGCGGCAAAATTGAACATCCCCGAAGTTCACTGGCGGGCCTTACGAGGGCAGGGCGCCTGCCTGGCAAAAGCCGGGAAACTGGCCGAGGCTTTGGACCCCTACAAACAGGCGGTGGCGGTGGTCGACGGCATGCGCGCCGCGATCAAAGTGGAAGAATTTCAAAACGGTTTTCTGACCGACAAACAGGATGTCTATAAAGAATTGATTCTGGTCCTGCTCAATCTGGGAAAAGTGGAGGAATCGTTTAACTACGCTGAACGGGCAAAGTCCAGAAGTTTTATCGATCTTTTGGGCAACCAGAAAATCAACCTGAAAAACGACGTCAGCCAGAAGCTATATAACCAATTGACCGATCAGAAACAGAAGATCCGTTCCATTGAAGACGCACTTGGGGTTGCCCGGTCAGGAACCGATGAAGAAGAAATGAAACGCCTTGCGGAAGACCTGGTGAAAGCCCGCAGTCGTTATCAGGACCTGTTGATCCAGGCCAAGGAGGAAAGCCCGGAAATTTCCAATTTCGTAACCGTGGAGTCCATCACTCTAAAGGAACTGGAGAAATTGCTGGAACCGGAGGTGGCCCTTATAGAATATCTGGTGACCGCAAACGAACTGGTCGCCTGGGTCATCCGGCAGGGCGGCATTGAGGTCGTACGCACGCCCCTGAAAGAAGCGGAACTGAATGCGCTCATCAAAGATTACAGAAAACGCATGCAACAACTGGCGCCTTTGGAGGACCAGGCCGCGCAACTTTATAACTGGTTGATCCGGCCCATCGATCCGTTAATCGACAAGAAGCGGGTGTTGGGCATCATTCCTCACAGTCATCTGCATTACATTTCCTTTTCTTCTTTAAAGGATGGCGAAAGTTATTTGATGGAAAAGTATCCCTTGTTTTTCTCGCCCAGCGCCTCGGTGTTGAAATTTACTTTTGCGAGAAAAACGGCTAAAAGCGAACCGGGAGCGGTGAAGGTTTTAGCGCTCGGAAACCCTGATCTGGGCGACTTCAATTACGACCTGCCTCTGGCGGAGATGGAAGCCAAGTCCATCAAATGGGATTTCCCCCAGATTGATGTTCTGACCCGTGACAAAGCCACCGAAAGCTGGCTCACCGAACATATTGGGGAATACCAGATCATTCATATTGCCTCGCACGGCGAGTTCGATCCCATCAACCCTCTGTTTTCATCGCTGAAGTTGACTAAAGATGTAAAGGAGGATGGAAATTTTGAGGTCAATGAGGTGTTTTCCCTGCAAATCAATGCCGACATCGTCACCTTGAGCGCCTGCCAGACCGGGCTGGGTGAGATCACCGGCGGAGATGAACTGGTGGGGCTCAACCGCGCGTTTATTTATGCCGGGACGCATTCCCTGCTGTCGTCGTTGTGGCGGGTCAGCGATATTTCCACCGCCATTCTCATCAAACATTTTTACCGCAATTATGCGCTGAATAATAAAGCCGAAAGTTTGCGCAAGGCGCAACTGCTGGTCAAGAGGCTGTATCCGCATCCTTCGTATTGGGCGGGTTTCAATTTAACGGGGGATTACCGTTAGGTTGACCTATCGTTTGGTGGGGTTGATTTGATGCACGATCAGCCAGTAGGCAATGGCCAGACAAAGCACCAGCGCTCCATACAGCACGACATCCATCGTTTGCGCGGGAGAAAGCGAGAGGATCAGTATTTTCCGAATGAGTGCGGCAATGGCCAGTGCGATGAAAGCTTCCAGGGCAAATTTTCCGCCGCGCAGGTGCTTCATTTCTTCATGGATCAATTCGATAGCCGCCCACAGAATCAGAAGACTGCCGAGGATGGTCAAAATTCCTTTTTCAATTTCTTCCTTTCCCGAGAAAAGCAGGTAGACGTCGTAACCGAACAGCCCAATGGCAAAAAACGCCACCATCACCAACGCGATGGCCAGCAGATAATTAAAATAGGAACTGGTTTTTTTCAAGACGCCCAACAAGGTCTTTTCAACGTTGGAGAGGGAAAGGAAGCGGCTCATCTCTCCTTCTCGATAGGAACTGGTCAGCACATCGAGGTTGATATCGAGAACCCTTTCAATGGCCTTGAAGCGGTCCGTCAAATCCGCTTCGTTGTTGAATTGCTTTTTGACGCGGCCCAGGATAAAAACCCGGACATAATTAAACGCCGCATTGACATAATGGGTGGGAAGACCGAGTTTGACGTGGATTTCTCCGATTTTGTATAGCTTCATGAAATACGAGATATCATAAGAGCCCCCGAAAAGATCCAGGTACCATTGACGAATTTTCTTCCGGTGCCGCGCGAGGATCGTCTCGTCTTTTAAGAATTCCGCTGTTTTCCCAAACCCCCAGATAAATTCATAAAACCCCTTCAGGAATTCATCCGCCGCCGATTCCAATTGCGGTTTCATTTGTAAAAGCAGGGCTTCATCATCCCTGGTGAAGCGGTAGTGCGCTTTTAAAGTTAGAAAATCTTTTTGTAATTCGATGTCCATCAGGTTAATTTTTGCGTGGGAAATTCGGGGAACACCTGGCCCGCTTCCAGCAGCACCCAGCTTTCTGAGGTGTCGCCGAGCACCAGTTCCAGAGAGTCGTTCAGTTTGATAAGCGGAAGGATTTTTTCAGGCAACCGCAAACGCACGGTTTCGTTTTCCCTGCGCCCTTTAAGAGTTACAATTTCATTGTCAATTTTTATTACGGAGAAAACATCGTTGACCGTGTTTACGATATCCGGATGTTGCTCCAGAATGCGTCCCGATTCGTGGTCGAGAAGGTGACTGAGTTGCAGGCAACGCTCCTGCATGGCGCACAAATCCTTGATCAAATCCATCAGGTTGAGATGCGAGAAGCCATGTTTGATGCCCTTTTTGTCCATCCATTTGAAAAACGAATACAGGTCAAACAGAACCGCGTTCATTTCACTTTTTTCGGACACAGAACTGAACGGCAAAAACGCCACCACAAAATAACTGAGGTGAGATCCATCGATTTCCGTTGGGGAAGCGGTCACCCAGGGTTTTTCTTCCTCACCTTCATGCGACAGTTCCGCTTCCAACAGGGCGGTGTGAAACAATGAAAGACTGTGGCCCAGCTCCGGCGTCAGAGTGGATGGATCGCCTTTCACTCCGGTTTCGACCGCATATTCCCGCATCAATTCGTAAAGTCCCATGGTTCTCAGTGCCTCATCGAATTTTAGCGGAGCAACATTCCTTGAGAATGCGCAGGCAGGTTTCGATGTCTTCAGTTTTGAGGTCGCCCATATTGGCGATGCGAAATATTTTGTTTGCGAGATTGCCTTGTCCGGCATAGATCACGAATCCATTGCTTTTGAGCCGGTCATGCAGATCGGAATAACCGATGCCATCGGGCAGGCGAAGGGCTGTGAGGCAGTTGGACCGCGACTCCTCAGGAATCAGAAACTCCAGCCCCATCTCGGAGAAACCTTGACGAAACAAACCGGCGGCTTGTTTGTAGCGCTGAATCCTTCCGGCGACCGTTTCCTCCATCAATTCGTCGAGCGCTTCATCCAGCGCGTAATGGATTTGCACCGCCGGGGTGAACAACATATCGCCGGCCTCCTGCGCCCCGTGATGTTTCAGCAGATTAAAATAGAGCGACCGGTCCGGAATATAATTGAGGCGGCAAAGATCTTTCTTGCGAAACAACACAAAGGCCACGCCGGGCAGACCCTGAATGCATTTGTTGGCCGTTCCAATGGCAAAATCGATCGAGCAGGTTTTGAAGTCCAACTCATCCCCCGCTAAAGAGCTGATGCAATCGGTCAGGAATTTTTTTCCGTACTCGCGGGCCAGTTGACTGATGGGTTGGATCGGGTTGAGCAGGCCGGTCGTGGTCTCATGATGCACCAGAGCGACCACTTCAATCTCACCATGTTGCTTCAATGCCTGTTCAACATCCTCCATACGCGGCGGTTCCCCCCAGCCATAGGTCAACAGATGTTTTGGGAATTGGTAGATATCCGCTATTTTCGAGATGCGCTCTCCATACACGCCGTTCTCTATAATCAGAATCGATTTTCCCGGACTCAGGCAGGAGGACACGCCCATCTCCAACGCCGCCGTTCCGGAACCGGAAATGAGGACGGGAGTGTATTCGTTTTCGATGTCAAAAACTTTCAGCAGTTTTTTCCGGATCGAGCCCATGAGATCGGCAAACTCGACTTCCCGGTGGCACAGATCGCCCCTCAGCAAGGCATCCCGCACCCTTGGGGTCACATTGACCGGGCCGGGGTTTAAGAGAACGTGTGGTTTCAAGGGATTCATTTTATATGGTTTAGAAATCATTTTCGGCTAACGCGTGCAAAATCAGTCTAACCTACAGGATGAGAGTTAAGCAAAAATTATTCCGGGCCTGGCGGCAGGCCAGGCTGAACCGGGACTCAATAATGACGTTCGATCGGTTTCCGGGTGGCAGAATTCCATTGCGTAAAATCATCCACTCCGGCATTTGCTTCCAGAGAATCTTGCGGCGAGTGAGCGGAGGAGAACGGAGCCCACGCTTCTTACCACGCAGCTAGGCTCAGACTCTATTGCCATGTAACGGAGTTGAAAACAAAGGAAATCCTGTTTAAACTCAAACCATGCGCTATTTTTATTCCATAATCATAAGTCTGGGTCTCATTGGCGGCGGCTGGTTCATGGCGCCGGAAGTGTCAGCGGACTATTCCGAGCTGACGATTCCCATTGTCAAATACCGCGGCGGGAACTATAAACCGAGACCGGAAGCGGTCAGAAGCCTGATGGCTCAATTGGCCCGCAGAACGTCCATCGAGGTCAACCGGGAACCGGTGGAGATCGACCTCACCGACCCTGATTTGTACCGATACCCGATCATTTACCTTTCTGGAGATGAATCCTTCGAACCTTTCTCCGAAAAGGAATTGCGGGCATTGCGGCATTACCTCAGCTTTGGCGGGTTTCTTATGATGGATGACAGCACTTCCAAAATTCATTCAGATTTCGATACCTCGGTCAGGAAAATGATCTCGCGATTGTTTCCTAAAATTCCCTTGCAGAAAATAAGCCGCGACCATTCCATTTACCGGTCGTTTTATTTGATCAACCGTCCGGCGGGACGCATCATCCTCAATCCGTTTCTTGAGGGAATTTCAGTGAAGGGCCGCACGGTTCTGGTTTATTCGACCAATGATCTTGGCGGCGCCTGGGCCAGGGATAAATTGGGGCACTGGAACTATGACATCATCGCCGGAGGAAACAAACAAAGGCAGGGGAGCATCCGGCTGGCGGTCAACATTGTCATGTATTCCCTGACCCTGGACTATAAAAAAGACATGGTGCATCTGCCTATCATTCTTGAAAGACTGCGAAGATACCACTCAAAGTGAATTTCCTCATTGAACTCCTGGGGTCCGGTCCGTCGGAATACAACGAATGGGACATCCAATGGGCTCCCGAAAATATTGAACTGATCCTCGCTCTTCTTTGCGTGGCGGTTCCTTTGGCGTTGTGGTTTTTTTGGACCAGCCTGTCACGCGTTCCTTCTCGTCTCAAAAAGGTTTTCCTGTTCAGTTTGCGAATGTTTGTATTTGTTCTCCTTGGGCTGCTTCTTCTAAAACCGCAGTTGGAATTAAAAAAAAGCCATTCCCTAAAAAACTCCATCGCCGTTTTGCTCGATGACAGTAAGAGCATGGCCATCAAAACGTTTCCCACCGAAGAGACCAGAATCGACTTGGTGCGAAAAACGGTGGAAGCGAACCAGGGATATTTTGACGCCTTAAAAAACGACTTCAACGTCGATCTGTTTTTTGTTTCCGATCATATCAAATCTGTATCCGATGCCAATCCAACCACAGGGTACGAGCCTCGGACCCCGAACACCGATTTTGATCGAGTGTTTACGCAATTAAAAAAGCAGTATGAGAAAAAGCCTTTGAAGGGCGTTTTCCTGTTCACCGATGGCGCCGATCTGACCGAGGGAACGGGCGAGGCGTCCAGCGACCTGATGGAACGTCTTGCAGGCATAGACGGTCCGGTTCATACCTTTCAGGCGGGGACCAATGAATCGTTTAAGGACCTGTCCATCCAGAATCTGGACGCTCCCGATTTTGGATTTGTTCATCAGCCGATCGACCTTTCCGTTTCCCTGTACGCCTCGTCCATGGGAAATAGAAATATTCCTCTGGTACTTAAAGAAGGAAAGAACATCCTTATTTCAAAAATTGTGGAAATTCGGGAAGACCAGGTTTCCTATGATGTGGATCTGGAGTTCACTCCCAAGGATTTGGGAAACCGGATTTACTCCTTGTCGGTTCCCTTGTTTGCAGGCGAGTCCATTGGTTCCAACAACACCCGGGATTTTCAGGTGAAGGTCATCCGCGACCGCACCCGCGTACTGCATCTCAATGGCCGGCCTTCCTGGGACTCGCGTTTTTTGCGCGAAGTGCTGGTCAACAACCCAAAGGTGGATCTGTTGTCTTTTTTCATTCTCAGAACGCTGGGCGACGACGTGGCCGCCCCCACCTCGGAACTCAGTCTGATTCCTTTTCCTTCCAACCTGTTGTTCAGCGATTATCTCAATTCGTTCGATCTGGTCATTTTTCAGAATTTTCGGTTCGAGTCGTTCATCGACAAAAACCTGCTCAATAACATCAAAAACTACGTCATGCAGGGAGGGGCGTTTTTAATGATTGGCGGGGAACTGTCCTTTCAGGGAGGCGGTTATGAACGAACTCCCATTGAGGATATATTGCCGGTCAACATGCAACGCAGCGGCAAACAATATTTGAACGAAGAGTTTCGTCCCGTACTGGAAAGAAATCTGCTTCAACACCCGATCTTACGCCTGGAAAGAAAGGCGGAGTTCAACGAAAAGACCTGGCAATCCCTTCCTCCGTTAAACGGTCTCAATCTGGGTCTCGTGCCCAAACCCGGCGCCTACGTTTTAGCGGGAGCTGAAAAAGCCGACGGCAAGACGTTACGCCCGGTTCTGGTTGCCACCCAAATAGGAAAAGGCCGAACCGCCGTACTCGCGACCGATTCGTCATGGAATTGGGATTTCCGCAGAGTGGGGGAGGGAGGCAGTGGCAGGTATTATCAAAGGTTCTGGAACAACATGATCGCCTGGATCACCGACGCCCCTGAGACGCGCCTCTTAAAGCTGGAAACAGATAAGGAAAGATACCAGGAGGGTGAAGAGGTTCTCATCAAGTTCAATATCCTGAAGGAAGACTACACTCCCTCTGCCGGAGAAAAGGTGAAACTGACCATCGTCAAGGGCACCGGGGAACGCGAAAACCAAACATTGGAATCGGATCAAAACGGTGACGGCGGTTTTCAGTTTCTTCCTGAGCTTGAGGGATTTTATTCCGTCGAAGCGGAAGTGGACCGCAAAAAAAAGAAGATTTCCGACGCCGTAAGCTTCGGTGTTTTCGGAGAATCCGCGGAGTTCGACAAGCCCCTGGTCAACGATGCCCTGTTGAAGAAAATTGCCGCGGTGACTGGCGGTCAATACGTGGTGCTGAACGAAACCCGGGATCTGAAGGATTTTAAGTTTGAGAATCCTGAAGTCCTGGTGCAAACGAAAAGAAAAACCTATTCCTTGTGGGACAACTGGTGGTCCTACGGACTTCTGGTTGGATTTCTCATGATTGACTGGTGGACTCGCAGGAAATCCGGTTTGAGTTAGCGTCTCAACAGTGAAGCGTTCGAGAACCATAAAGTTCATTGTGCTGAAAATGGATTTCAGGTAAGATCAACCCCCTGAACGGGTTTTGATCAAATTCCTTCCTGTTAGACCTAATGGGCATCAGCCGAAAATAAAGGAGAAAATGCAAAAACCATCAAAGAGCACGCCGAATTTTAAACGGTGGGTGCGGGACCGCATCATGTTTCTTGCCCTGACCATCTTTTTGATCGGCGGATCAGCTTATATTGCCGCTGATCATTTTATCCCGCACGATAATGTCTGGCTGCATCCGGTCAAAGAATTTTCTCTGCTGATCGCTTTGATCGGAATCGTATCCTTCGGTTATGAAGTGTTTTTGCGGGAACTGACCTTTAGAGAATACAAGGATGCGCTGGAGGAAATTTTGAATCCAGATGCCGTCCGGTTGGGAATTCAAGCCATTTACAAGGACCGTTCGGAACTGGGGCAGGCGGTGTCGTTTGAGAGCCTGTTTAAAAAGGTCAATCACGAGATATTCATCGGCGGAACTTCATTGCTGTCGATTTCAACCGCCAGCAGGGAGTTGCTAAAGGAAAAGGTTTTAAACGGCATCAACGTCAAATTATTGCTCATGGACCCCAATTCTCCTGTCGTGGAGCTAATTATCAAGCAAGGCGGAGGAAAACACACCTTTCTCAACGAAATTAGAACATCGCTTCTGCTTTTGCAAAAGGTGGCGGATGAAATCGAAGAAATTTCAGGATCATCTGGCAATGGAAAGCTGACCGTCCATACTTACGACACCATTCCTTCCCATTCATTTATTTCTGTGGATTCCGATGGCTCCAGCGGAGTCATCATTGCCGACATCGGTCCCTATCTTGGGCGTTCGACACCGCGGCCCAGCATGATCGTCGTCAACAAAAGAAACGGCATGTTCCACTATTGGAAGCTTATGAACGAATTGATGTGGGAAAACAGCAAGCCTGTGAATTTGAAACCTGCCAAACCGCTGGCTTTAAAAACCAGAACTCTGGTTCTCACCAGTGGGCGGGAAACTGAATTCTATGACACGCAAACAGAAAGCTGGCGCCCGGCCTCCATTTGTCAGATGGATTCCAATTGGCTGGGTATCAAAGGAAGTCAATGGGTGTGGATACGGGAGTCCGTTACCGTCGAAGAAGCGAAAACCGGCAGTCAAAACAGGTTTCGGGTGAAATTAAGCGTTCCCCGCCAGAAGGTGGAGTCCCTGGTGCGGGCGGAACTGCTTCTTCGATCCGATGATGCCTGCCACATCACCGTGAATGATGTCGGGTTAAAACAGGAATATGGCGGGTCGGATTATCCGGACCCGTTTGTTATCGATATCGATAAATATATCAAGGACGGCGAGAATACGGTCTCCTTCGAACTCATTTCCTTCGCAAAACCCGATGCGGAAACCCCTGAAGACAACCGCACCGGCCTCATCTATCGTCTCCACATCGAATACCGGGACTAATAACCGGATTCATTGTCAAGCCTCGACCTGTTTGTGTTTCTGCTTTTTATGGTAGCGGCTGCGAAGTCAGATTGTCCTTTTTGAGTGATGATTTCCCCCTTCCCGGATTCTAACCGGAACCCGCGCCAACCCCTTAAAAGTAATGGAAAAGAATGCGATTTCTGCGACTCAAGCCTTTTGTTTTGCGTGGCTTTCTTCTTGCAAAATCGCTTATTGACAGGGGGGGCGAGGCTGATATAATCCCGTGTCCAATCACTTTATGTCATTCTGTGAATGGGATAGTGCTAACATAAACCGATGTTATTTATTGCCATACATCTGTCCTTCACATTAGATTTTGGCGCTTAATCCGCATTTGGATAAACCGGGGGAAAGAGTTTCCAGCAGGAGACGTTTTTCCCAATATGGATTCTTCTAATTTTGGATTGAAGGAAATTTATAAATGACGGAATACTTTTTCATTGCTGTATTTGCGGTTGTCGCACTGGTAGTGATCGGAGCCCTTTTGGCGCTGTCTACGATTCTCGGTCCGAGGAACCCAACTCCCCAAAAATTAATTCCTTACGAGTGTGGTATAATTCCGCGCGAAGAAGCGAAAGGCAGGTTCCCTGTCCGTTTTGCAACCATCGCCATGCTCTTTATCATCTTTGATATCGAGGTGGTCTTCATGTACCCCTGGGCGGTGGCCCTCGATCAGCTCCAGCTGTTTGGGTTGATAGAAATGGCGGTTTTCATTGCCATTTTAGGAGTGGCTTACATCTATATCTGGGGTCGAGGAGGTTTGGAATGGGATTGATTGATTCTGCGGTCGATGCGTTTGAGACCGAAGTAAACAATATTAAGTTGAATGTTAAAGATGCCGTGGAGTCGCTCGATTATGATTATGCGGGAGCGGTTTACGACAGCATTTTGACCACCAAGCTGGGCAAGGTGGTGGGTTGGGCGCAGAAAAACGCCCTTTGGCCTGCAACGTTTGGCCTAGCCTGTTGCGCCATAGAGATGATGGCCATGGCCAATTCCCGGTGGGACGCGGCCCGGTTCGGAGCGGAAGTGTTTCGCGCGTCACCGAGACAAGCGGATCTGATGATCGTCTCCGGTCGGGTTTCTCAAAAGATGGCTCCTGTTCTCAAGCAGATTTACGACCAGATGCCCGAGCCCAAATGGGTGATCTCGATGGGAGCCTGCGCTTCCTGCGGCGGCGTTTTCAACAATTATTCCATCGTCCAGGGCGTCGATCGCGTGGTCCCGGTGGATGTTTATGTTCCCGGCTGTCCTCCCGGTCCCGAGGCTTTGCTGTACGGCATCATCAAGCTCCAGGAGAAAATCATGCAGGAAGCGGGCACGGATCAAGCGAAAAAGAGGATGGCATGACCGGAGACGAGGTCATTGAGAAGATAAAGTCGTCCGTGGGAGACGATATTCAAAAAGGGGAAGTGGACCTCGGTGACGCGGTTATTTTTGTTTCTCCGGAAAACCTGCATAAAGTAGCGCAATTCCTTAAAGAAGATTCCCAGCTTAATTTTGAATATCTATCCGATATCCGCGGGGTGGACTATCTCGATCAGGACCGTGAGCCGCGCTTTGAAGCGGTCTACGAACTGCAGTCGTTTGAGCACAATCATGCCGTTCGCATCCGCGTCGGCCTGGAAGAGGAGAATCCCTCAGTTCCGACGGTGTCGGATTTATGGAAAGGCGCTATGTACCCTGAGCGGGAGTTATTCGATATGTTGGGGTTCGACGTTGCCGGTCATCCCGATCTCAAGCGTTTGATCATGCCGGAGGAATGGGAGGGGCATCCTTTGAGAAGAGATTATCCTTTGACCATTGAAGATGTGGCTTTTTCGCACAATCGCGATTACAAAAGTGAACTGGTGAAATCCAAACCCCCGACCCGGTGAGTTTTTGGATGAACCTAAAGAAAAAGCCCTATTAAAACCTGTACTTGGCTGGTAAAACTTAAAACTTTTGCCAGGTGATTTAAAATGAGCATCACCGAACAAGGATTGTTGGAACGCGACAAAGACACGATGACCCTCAATATGGGTCCTTCGCATCCCAGCACGCATGGGGTTTTCCGGGTGATCCTGGAGATGGATGGGGAGATGGTCCTGTCCGCCGAACCTGAAATCGGCTATCTCCACACAGGGATCGAAAAAACCTCGGAAAACAAGCGCTACGTGCACGTCATTCCCATGACCGACAGGCTCGACTACCTGGCGCCGCCCCAGAATAACCTGGCATTTTGCCTGACCACCGAAAAACTTCTGCAATGTGAAATCCCAATACGGGCCGAGTACCTGCGCGTCATCATGTGCGAGTTGGCCCGCATCGGCAGTCATCTGGTGTGGCTGGCCACGCACGCCCTCGATATCGGTGCGATGACCGTGTTTCTTTATTGCTGGCGGGAAAGGGAAATGATCCTCGATCTCAATGAGGAGATCTCCGGGGTCCGCATGATGACCAGCTATATCCGGGTAGGCGGCGTGATGAAAGACGCGACCCCTGAATGGCTGGGTAAAGTACGAAAGTTCATCGACTACCTGCCAGCCAAGATCGATGAGTACGAACGTCTGCTCACCAACAACCCCATCTGGCTCGACCGGACACAAGGCGTCGGCGTGATGACACGCGAAGAGGCCATCAACTGGAGCCTGAGCGGTCCTGCCCTCCGGGCGTCCGGTGTGGATTTTGATTTCCGTAAAAAACGGCCGTACAGCGGTTATGAGAATTTTGAATTCGATGTTCCGACCGGCAAGAATGGAGATGTCTACGACCGTTACCTGGTGCGTGTGGAGGAATTGCGTCAAAGCCGGCGCATCGTGGCGCAGGCCCTGAATAAATTCCCCGACGGTCCTTATAAAGCACAGGACAACAAAGTATCTTTGCCGGATAGAGACACCCTGCACACCAGCATGGAAGCGTTGATCCACCATTTCAAACTGGTGTCAGAAGGCATCAGCGTTCCCAAAGGGGAGACGTATGTTCCGACGGAAGGTCCGCGCGGCGAGGTCGGGTTTTATATCGTCAGCGATGGAAGTAACGTGCCCTATCGGGTGAAATTGCGTGCGCCCTCCTTCATGGCGATCCCTGGTATGTGTCATATGATGTCGGGTTCGTTCATTGCGGATGTGGTGGCGATCATCGGAAGCATCGATATCGTGATGGGAGAGGTGGATCGCTGATGTTCGAGTTTTCCAAAGAAGCAGAGGAGAAGATCGAAAAGATACTTGCGAAGTATCCGCCCGAGCACAAGCGGTCTGCGTTGTTGCCGCTGTTGACCCTGACGCAACGGCAGGAAAAATATATCAGCCCGGATGCGATGCGGGAAATCGGCCGCCGGCTGGATCTGTCCCCCGCGTATGTGCAATCGGTCTGTTCTTTTTACACCATGTACTCCTTCCAGCCGGTGGGAAAATACATGATTCTTTTCTGCGTCAATATCAGCTGTCAGTTAAACGGTTGCGACGCACTGCTGGAGCACACGGCTAAAAAGCTGAACATCAAAGTGGGTGAAACCACGTCGGATAAAAAATTCACCCTGCACCGGGAAGAGTGTCTTGCGGCATGTGCCGGCGCGCCGATGATGCGGATCAACGATACGTTTTATGAAAACCTGACCCCGAAAAAAATCGATCAGATCCTGGATTCTCTGGACTAATAAAGTTTATGACACAGATTTTATTTAAAAATATAAATAAAAAAAACCTGCATACCATTGAGGTTTACGAAAAGCAGGGCGGATACAATAGCTTGAAGAAAGCCTTTGCCAGGGAACCTGAGGAGATCGTGGAAATGGTCAAGGCGTCCGGGCTCAGGGGCCGCGGCGGTGCGGGATTTCCCACGGGGTTGAAATGGAGTTTTCTGGCCAAGGACGTGTTTCCCCGCTATCTCTGTTGCAATGCCGATGAAAGCGAGCCGGGAACCTGTAAGGACCGCGAACTCCTGGAAAAAAACCCGCATCTTCTCATCGAGGGCATGATTCTCTGTTCCTACGCCTGCCGGATTGAAACCGCCTACAATTATTTGCGCGGCGAGTTCTACGATCTCTGCGAGATCTTTGAGAAAGCGCTGGAAGAGGCGTATGCGAAAGGTTATCTCGGGAAAAATATACTGGGATCGGGCTTCAATCTCGACATTCACACCCATTTAGGCGCCGGGGCCTACATCTGCGGAGAAGAATCGGCCTTGCTCAACTCGCTTGAAGGCGGGCGCGGCGAACCACGAATGAAACCGCCGTTTCCCGCTGTGCAGGGGTTGTATGCCAAACCCACGGTCATCAACAACGTCGAGACCCTTTGCGTGGTTCCCCATATTGTCAACGAAGGCCCGGAGGCTTACGCCGCCATTGGCACCGAAAAAAGCAAAGGAACCAAACTGGTCAGTGTTTCCGGTCACGTTAAGAAGCCCGGAAATTATGAGGTGGTCATGGGAACCCCCACCCGCGAAATTATCTATGAGATGGCCGGAGGCATTCGCGACGACAACCAGTTGAAAGCCTTCATTCCCGGCGGATCGTCCGTTCCCATGTTGCCGGCGGATCTGGTGGACACGCCCTACGATTACGAATCCCTGCAGGCGGCGGGAACCATGCTGGGTTCCGGAGCCCTGATCGTCATCGATCATACGGTCAACGTGGTGGAATCCGCCTTGCGGCTGACCAGTTTTTACATGCACGAATCCTGCGGCAAATGCACTCCCTGCCGGGAAGGCACGCGCTGGATGTGGCAGATATTGAATCAGATACAAACCGGTCAGGGCAGACCCGAGCAGGTGGAAAAGCTCGTGGACATCTGCGACAACATGAGCTTTAAATGTTTTTGCCCGCTGGGCGATGCGGCGGTAGCGCCGGTGGCCAGCAGTATCCAGCGTTTCCGCGAAGACTATGAGGAATTACTTGAAAAGATGGCGGCCAAAACCGGCGCCTAAAATGAAATCATGGCTGACGAACAAATCACTTTAACCATAGACGATCAATCGGTCACCGTTCCCAAGGGAACCAAGGTGGTGGATGCCGCCAAGACCGTGGGCATTGAGATTCCGGTATTTTGCTACCACGAAAAAATAGGGGCACTCGGCTGCTGCCGGATGTGTCTCGTGGAAGTGGAAAAAATGCCCAAATTGATGACCGCCTGCACAATGGACGTCGGGCCGGACATGGTCGTCAAAACCAACACCGACAAAGTGGAAAAAGCCCAAAAGGGAGTTTTGGAGTTCACTTTGTTGAACCACCCGCTCGACTGTCCGGTTTGCGATAAGGGCGGCGAATGTCCGCTTCAGAACAACACCTTCAAATACGGTCCTGGCGACACGCGCATGGAATTCTACCGGGCGCACAATCTTAAGGCCGCGCCTCTCAGCCCGGTGATCACTCTTGACCGGGAACGCTGTATCGCCTGCCAGCGTTGTACGGCCTACAGTTCCGTCATCGAACAGGATCACGCGCTGGTCATGCACAACCGGGGGTTCAATAATGAAATCGGGACTTTCAACAACGAGCCTTATGACACGCGTTTTTCCGGCAACGTGATCGATATCTGTCCCGTCGGCGCCCTGACCAACACCCAGTTTCGTTTCAAGGCCCGCACCTGGGATCTGACCAATTCCGATACTCTGTGTGCGCATTGCGGATGCAACTGCAATATGACGCTTGGCGTTCGGACCAACAAGTTCATGCGCATCGAATCGCGTCCTAACGATTGGGTCGACGACGGATGGATCTGCGACAAGGCCCGCTGGGGGTATGATTTTCTCGAAGGCAAAAACCGCCTCGTAGAAGCTGTCGCCACCATGGAAAAAGGGGAGATGACCATCTCCGTTCTGGATGGAGGGAAAAAGACCCTGCCCATTAAAGAAGCCGTCGAGCGAACCGCGAATGCGATTAAAAAAATTGTGGATGAGCACGGGCCTCAGAGCGTGGGTTTCATCGGTTCGCCTTACGGGACCAACGAAGAACTTTATCTTTATCAGAAATTATTCCGGACAAAATTCGGCACCAACAACATCGATCATAAGGTTTATGCCGAATCCCCCGGACTGCCCATCGACCATTTTGACTTGAGCGACATCGAGACCTCCAACCTGGTGTTGATGATCGCCAGCGATCCCACCGAAGAGTTGCCGATCCTCGATCTTAGAATCAAAAAAGTGGTGACCCGTAAAGGTGTCAAACTGGCGGTGTTGAACGATCAAGGAACGTTGATGGACAAATACGCGCATCTTTCCTTGAGATATAACATCGGCACGGACGCTCAAGTGTTTTCCGCACTGGCCGCCAGCCTTTCGGGAGAAGGAGGAGGGGATGTCAAAGACACTGGGATCGAAACCGAGCAATTGAGCTCTCTGGTGGAGATGCTGAAGTCCCACGAAAAGGTGACGATCGTCTACAACCCCGCCGCCTTGACCGGGCAATCGGTTCATGTGCTGAAACGCCTTTTGGGAGCGATCCGGAAAATTCCGGACATCCAATGCGGAGCCATTCCCGCGGCGCCTCAAACCAATTCCATCGGGGCGCTGGACATGGGAATTTTGCCGGACTATTATCCGGGAGCCGTGCCGCTTTCCGATACGGAATCCATCAAGCAAAAGTGGGGGGAAGAAGCTCCTTTAACACCTGGACTGTCGGCGATGAACATGATTCAAAAGGCGGCATCGGGAGAATTGAAGGCGCTTCTCATTTACCGTGCCAATCCGGTAGTAGATTTCCCCGGCGGCAAACAGGTGGAAGAAGCTTTAAAAAAGGTCGATCTGCTCGTCGTCCACGACATCATGGAAACCGAAACCTCGAAGCTGGCCAATGTGGTATTGCCTTCCAACGGTCCGGGATACGATGACGGAACCACCACAAACATAGGCGGGCGCGTGCAGTTCAGAAAAGGCGGGTTGAAAACCACGCATCCTCCGGACTGGAAAATCATCTCCATGATGGCCAAAGCTCTGGGCGATGAAACCGATTACATCACCTCATTCAGCGTCACCGATGAAATCGCTGAAAATGTTGAGGGATACGGTGAGATCAGCAAAAAATCCATCAAGAAAGAGGGCATGACCCGGACTTCAGCGCAAAGCGGTAATGGAGCGTCGCCGGAAGTGAATGCATCTCAGAGCCCCAAGGCCGGATCTCTTAAGTTGCGGATTGCGAATTATCTTTTTGCCCACGACAAAATTCTGGATGCTTCCTCGACCCTGGCGCATCAATTCGAATCTTCAGTCGTGCATCTGCATGAAGACGATGCCAAAAAACTCGGGTTGAAAAATGACGACGATGTGACCGTTATCTCGGGAAAGGCAAAGGTCGAGGCGCAGGTGGAAATCTCTAACCGCTGCAATCCCGGCGGAGTGGTGCTCCCCAGGATTTCCGACGAGCAGGGGGTTTTAGGATTGGTGGACGGAGCGAATCCTGTCACCTGGGTGGAAATTCGTAAAGACTGAAAACAAGCGATAGTTTAGCTTTGGAGTTTTGTTTTGTGGGATGACGTTTTACAGTTTATAGACCCGGCGTTACAGCCGGAATTCATCATTGGCACCGTTAAAGCCGTGGTGATCGCAGTCGGTTTGCTTTCGGTGGTTCCGGGACTGGTCTGGCTGGAGCGCCGGTTGATGGGGCGGTTCCAGGTCCGTCTGGGTCCCAACCGGGTAGGCCCTCTGGGATTGGGACAGCCGTTTGCCGATTCGATCAAGTTGTTGTTTAAGGAATCGATCATCCAGAGTTCCGCGGACAAGTTTTTATACCATCTCGCCCCAGCGGTGGTGGTGTTCACCGCCATTGTAACGTTTGCGGTGATTCCCTTTGGGGGATCTTTTACCGTTTTCGAACAGGAAATTGGTTTGTGGGGAGCCAATGTCAATTCCGGGATTTTGTTTGTGTTTGCGATTTCCGGAATGGGTATTTACGGAATGGTGCTGGCCGGGCTGGCTTCGAACAACAAGTATTCCCTCATGGGGGGGTTGCGCTCGTCGGCGCAGATGATCAGTTATGAACTGGCTCTGGGGTTATCCGCTTTGAGCGTGATCGTTTTGACCGGTTCCTTGAACCTGATCGATCTGGTGGAAAGCCAAAAGAACCTTCCCTATATACTGGTTCAACCGCTGGCGTTTTTGCTTTTCTTTGTGGCTGGGATCGCGGAAACCAACCGGGCGCCGTTCGATCTCCCGGAAGCGGAGCAGGAACTGGTCGCCGGGTTTCATACCGAATATACCGGAATGAAATTCGCCATGTTCTTCATGGGCGAGTACGTGAATATGGTCACCATGAGCGCTTTGGTTACCCTGTTGTTTCTCGGCGGGTGGAATACCTACGGCATTCCCGTTTGGCCGATCATCGCGTTTTCTGGAAAAGTGTTTTTTCTCTTGTGTGTCTTTATCTGGCTCAGGTCCACGTTTCCCAGACTGCGCTACGATCGGCTGATGACGTTTGGCTGGAAGGTTCTATTGCCGCTCTGTTTGCTCAATCTTTTAATAACTGCTGTGATCAAGGTTCTGTAGTAACCCAATAGGGGTCGTTATGATACAAGGAGCTATCGCTGGAGTAAAAAATCTGCTGATCGGTATGGGCGTGACTTTTAAGAATATGGTCACCAAACCCGTGACCATTCAATATCCGGAAGTCAAGCGGACCATGCCGGAACGCTACCGGGGCCGTCATTTTCTCAACCGTGATGAAAACGGCCTTGAGCGGTGCGTTGGATGCAGTCTCTGCTCGATCAACTGTCCAGTGGGGTGCATCCACGTTGTGTCGGCTGAGAACACGGAAGAGAATCGCGTGTCTCCCGGTGAACGCTACGCCGCGGTTTATGAGATCAACCTGCTTCGCTGTATTTACTGCGGCTATTGCGAAGAAGCCTGTCCGGTGGATGCAGTGGTTCTGCGCGAGCATTACGAATTGGCCGACTACGACCGCGACAAATACATCGCGACGAAAGAAGATTTGCTGGTATACCCGGAACCCAATCAGTTTCGCGTCAATATTCTGGGAAATACCGAGCGAACTAATAAATAGATATTATTTTTGGGTATTTGGGAGCGTTCCATGTTTGAAATCACCTACGAGATCGTGGTTCTTGTGCTTGGGATCACGGCGGTATTGGCAGCCTTTGGCGTGATCCTGTGCGCCTCTCCGATCTATTGCGCCCTGTATCTGATCGGCAACATGGTGTGTCTGGCTCTCCTTTACCTTCTGTATCATGCGGAGTTTATCGCCGCCGTGCAGATCATCGTTTATGCCGGGGCGGTGATGATTTTGTTTTTGTTCATCATTGCGCTCCTGGGCGGCAAGAAGGAAATCATGGAACCCTCGGTTCAGCGTTCGAGCGCCTTGACCTTCGTGTTCCTGTTATTTGGTGAACTTCTTCTGGCGGCTGGAGTGGGCCCCACCAAGCCCATTCAGGGGGATTTAACCCCGGATGTCATATCGGCCATCGGTAACGCCAAAGCCGTGGGTGTCGAATTGTTCAGCCGTCATTTGATCCCGTTTGAACTGGCTTCCACCCTGCTGCTGGTAGCCACCATCGGTATCGTTTGTCTGGCCAAATTTTCCAATCCACCCGCCAGGAGGCGCGCCAAGTAATTATGGGAAACCAATTTGTTCTGATCATCAGTTCGGCCATTTTTTGCATTGGGGCCGTTGGGTTTCTCATACGGAGAAACCCCCTCATCATGTTAATGTCCGTGGAGCTCATGCTGAACTCCGTGAACTTTTTGTTGATCGCCTATTCCAGTTTTTTGCAAACTCTCGATGGACAGATTTTTGCTCTGATCATCATGACCGTCGCCGCGGCGGAGGTTGTGGTGGGTTTGGCGATCATACTTACGATTTTCCGGACACGGCACGATCTCAACGTCGATCACATTAACGTATTGAAGGGATAGAACCATTGTTTTCCTATGCATGGCTGATCTTGATCTTTCCCCTGCTCGGTTTTGCCGGCCTGAGCTGGTTTGGAGATAAAATCCCCAAAAAAACCTCGGGTTACGCGGGGTGCGCTACCGTGGGAGGGTCCTTCCTTTTGTCCCTCATGGCACTCAGCGATCTCTTGTCTCTCGACCCTGAGAAGCGGCTCGGGCACGTCGTGACCCTCTATCAGTGGATCTCCTCGGGGTCGTTCAAACTCGACCTCGCGATTTTGGTCGACCCGCTTTCGGTTTTCATGTTTCTGATCGTCACCGGTGTGGGTTTTGTGATCCATGTTTATTCGATCGGGTATATGGAAGAAGATCCCGAGTTCAGCCGCTTTTTTTCTTACCTGAATTTTTTCATTTTCTCGATGCTGCTATTAGTGGCCGCCGCCGATTTCTTTTTCCTGATCGTCGGATGGGCGTTCGTCGGTCTGGCGTCTTATCTGTTGATCGGGTTCTGGCGGGAAAAGACCAGCGCAGTGCTGGCCGCACGCAAAGCGTTTGTCATGAACGTCATCGGTGACGTGGGCATGGTGATCGCGGCGTTTGTTATCTTTAATGCCTTTGGGTCCATCAGCTACGCGGATGTGTTCGCCGCCGCCCCGGATAAATTTTTACCCAATGACGACACAGTGCTGTTGATCACCCTGCTGTTGCTGGTGGGGGCGTTTGCCAAATCGGCGCAGATACCATTGCACACCTGGCTTCCGGACGCCATGGAAGGCCCAACGCCGGTCAGCGCTTTGATTCACGCCGCGACGATGGTCACCGCCGGCGTTTACCTGATCGCCCGCTGTCATGTTTTGTATGAACTGGCTCCTTACACCATGTACTTTATTGCAGGCATTGGCGTCATCACCGCCATATTTGCGGGGTCGATGGGGATGGTTCAATACGACATCAAGCGCGTCATCGCCTATTCCACCATGAGTCAGCTTGGGTACATGTTTCTCGCGGTGGGAATCGGCGTGTTCAGTTTGGGAATGTTTCATTTGATGACCCACGCATTTTTTAAAGCCCTGTTGTTTTTGGCCGCCGGAAGCGTGATCCACGGTTTAAACGGCGAGCAGGACATCCGCAAAATGGGTGGGCTGCGCTTTTCGATGCCGTTGACTCATATCACATTTTTAATCGGTGCCCTTTGCCTGGCCGGATTTCCCCTGACCAGCGGGTTCTTCAGTAAGGAAGCCATCATCATGAGTTCCTTTCACGCCGATATGGGAAATTTTGTTTTCTGGGGGATCGCGGTGATCACGGCGGGAATGACGGCGTTTTATATTTTCAGAGTTTATTTTTATACGTTTCTCGGAAACAAGAACAATCCCGATGCGCATCCGCACGAGTCTCCGATGATCATGGCGGTTCCGCTGATCGTGCTTTCGTTCTTTGCGCTGGTTATGGGGCTGGCTGCTCCAGCAGTCGATCAGTTTTTGAGTCCGGTTTTCGGAGGGGTGGTGCATCATTATGAGGACGCGACTTTAGAGACCATCGCGGTTTTTGCCGGCCTTGGCGGTATATTAACGGCGGCCCTCATTTATATGACCAGCCATGACAAACTGGATTTTGCCAAACAGGCGTTGGCTCCGCTTTATGATCTTCTTTTTAACAAGTACTACGTCGACGAAATTTACGATTTTCTGATCGTCAAGCCGGTTCGCGCCATCGGCGCTTTTCTGGAAGAAAAAGGTGAACGGGAAGGGATCGATCGGGCCGTCGATGAAACGGCATCCCAGGTGCACGGGGTCAGTCGGGCCATCAGCATCTGGCAGTCGGGAAAAGTAAGAGCCTATGCCTTGAACATGGTCGTCGGCATGGTGACGATTTTGATGTTTGTGGTTTTCTTATAGACAATAGCGATTGTAATAAATTGAAATGTTAACACTCATTGTATTCAGTCCACTGATTGCGGCGTTTGCCCTCCTGTTTTTAAGAGAGAGCGATAAAGCCCTGATGCGCATGATCGCTCTGGGAGCGGCGGGTTTTAGTTTTGTGCTGTCGCTTGGGCTGATATTCCTGTTCGATCAGGGCAATCCGGGGATGCAGTTTGAGCAGTCCGTCACCTGGGTTTCCATGCTCAATATCAAATACCACGTGGGCGTCGATGGGATCAGCCTGCTGTTAGTCGTGCTCACCACCTTCCTTTCCGGAATCGGCATTTTATATTCCCTGAAGCAGAAAAACAGTCTGAGAAATTTTCTCGCTCTCATGCTGGCTTTGGAAGCGGGAACCCTGGGTGTTTTCGTGGCTCTTGACACCATTCTCTTTTATGTGTTCTGGGAACTGATGCTGGTGCCCACTTATTTTCTCATCGGGATCTGGGGCGAGGGGCAACGGGTATACGCGACCACCAAGTTTGTTGTGTTCACGCTGGTCGGAAGCCTGCTGATGCTGGTGGCCATCATCGGAATTTCCGTGGTTCATTTTGAGGCCACCAAGGAACTGACTTTCGACATACAGACTCTGATCCACACCCACATCGACCCTGCATCACAGACATGGATGTTTCTTTGTTTTTTCCTGGCGTTTGCCATAAAAGTTCCGGTATTTCCGTTTCACAGCTGGCTGCCCCATGCGTATGTGGCCTGTCCGATCCCAACGCTGGTCATTTTAACCGGGGCAATGTCGAAAACGGGAGCCTACGGATTTCTGAGGTTTTGCCTGCCGTTGTTTCCTGAAGCGGTGGAGGAAATGGGGCTACTCATCGGAGCCGCCGCCGCCACGGGAATCGTTTATGGAGCCTGGATCGCCGTCGCACAGAGAGACCTCAAGGCTTTGGTGGCCTATTCCAGCATCAGCCATTTGGGGTTCATCACCCTGGGAATTTTTGCGCTCAACAATTTGGGCGTGGAAGGCAGTGTCCTGCAGATGGTCAATCACGGCATCATCGCGGCGGCTTTGTTTATTATCGTCGGAATCCTTGAAGAAAAAACCGGAAGCCGAAACCTGAAGGATTTTCGCGGACTGGGAAAATCCATGCCGGTGCTTTACGGGGCGTTCATGTTGATCACCCTTGCGGCGCTCGGTCTTCCGGGGTTGAACGGATTTGTCGGCGAATTTTTGATCCTCATGGGAGTGTGGACATCGGGTCTGTTATCGGATATGTCGACGATCTATGTCCTGATGGCGGCTCTTGCCATCGTGTTTGCTTCCATTTATATGCTCTATATGTTTCAGGGTTCCATGCAGGAAACCAACCCCAAACCCGATCACCCTGTGACGGATATCAACCGCACGGAAATCGGTCTCCTGCTTCCCGCCTGTGTGCTGATCGTTTTTATCGGCCTGTTTCCCAAGCCCTTCATCGACCGCGTTTCTCCTTCTGTAGATTCTCTTTTGAAGGTAGAGAAAACCGTGAACCTGCATGCCGGGGAAACGGACGCGCATCATTAGAATTCAAAAAATCGTTTCAAGATTCTTTACCTTTAATCCCGGACTTTCTTTTTTATGAAACTCGGTGACCGGATCGTCGATGGAGTTTTCCTCGAACGTCCAAACCGTTACCTGGCCAAGGTGGTCATCGATGGAGCCGAAGTTTCAGCTCACGTTCCCGATCCTGGGAGGCTTCCGGGACTCATGATTCCTGGCCGCAGGGTTCGGTTGATTTATAATCCGGGACCAAAACGGAAAACCGACCACACGCTGGCTCTCGTGCGTCACGGGTCGCTATGGGTTTCGGTTTACCCGGTGTTTGCCAATGCCCTGGTAAAGGAGGCTCTTGAAAAACGCTCTTTGCCTTTTTTGACCGGATACGAAAGTTTTTCCAGCGAAGTAAAAATGGGAAAGAGCCGGTTCGATTTTATGCTGGAGTCCGATGAGGGTCCGGCGTATGTGGAGGTGAAGTCCGTGAGCCTGGTTGAAAATGCAGTCGGGAAATTTCCCGACGCGCCCACCGAACGGGGTGTGAAACACTTACAGGAATTGATCGAACTGAAGCAAAAAGGTCATCGAGCGGCAGTGCTTTTCGTTTCTCAACGGTCGGACACCCGGTCCATCGTTCCGAACGATGTGATCGATCCGAAATTTGGCGATTGGCTGCGAATGGCGCATAAACAGGGTGTCGAGTTGTATGGCCACAACTGCAGGGTCACCGCGTCATCGGTCACGCTTGACAAGCCGGTCGAGGTTTTTCTGCCCGCTTGAAAGCGGTGGGTTCAGGTGAACTACTTTAGAAAGGTGTCCAGGTCGGGAATCACAAACCATTCTTTGTTTTCCCATCGCCATAGTTGATCGACAAGAACGGTTTCAACCTTGTTGCTGGGTAGAATGCTCATTTGATAACGCATGGTGACGATGGCTTTATTGAATTCCTCATCGGGACCATCCAAGCTGGTTTGTACCGGCTGGTCGTCGTTGTAGAGTTGAATATGTAAAATGGAACTATCATAGAAAATAACGTTTTCTTTCACTTTAAGTGAGTTCACCATGAATTCACGACGGTTTTCAATGGGCAGGTACGCGGCGCTCAGGTCCATCATTCGTGCCTCGAACCGTTTGTTGAACTGGTAAATTTTTGATTGCAAGTCCTCCTCTTTATTTGCATTGGCATAATGTGCGCAGGCCGTACAAAGGAATAGGGAAAAAAGGACGAAAATGTTTCGTGAGAAAAAGAATAAAAAAGGCTGTCGATTTTTCATGGTTTCATCTCTTGTGGTAAGATCGGTGATCATTCGTGGGAAGGTTGGTGGCCTAAGGCGCGATCCGGCTCACTAAAGTATAAAGGATTTTATTTTTGACCGCCAGTGCCAGTCGAGCTTTATAAAAAATTTTTCCTCAATTTCATTATCCAGAATCAAACCTCTTGAAGAAAACGATCCGCAAACGAACCCAATCCCGCGGGAAACCACCCAGGGGAACTAAAAAATCTTCCGGCAGGGAATCCACGGTGTGGGATCAGGCCGCGTGTTGGTACGATGCGCTGGTCGGAACCCACGGGTCCGACTACCAAAAAGAAATCATCATGCCGGGCGTCCTCAAGCTCCTCAGTCTGAAAAGAACCAGCCGGGTTTTGGATCTCGCCTGCGGGCAGGGCGTGTTCTCCCGTTATCTCTTAGCCAAGGGCATGCAGGTCGAGGGGCTGGATGTATCCGAAGAGCTGATTCGGTTTGCGCGCACCCGGTCGAAACCCGCCCTCCGTTTTCATATCGCCGATGCGCGTGATTCGGAAGCTCTCAAGGAATCGCAGTTTGATGCTGTGGTCTGTCTTTTAGCGGTGCAAAATATGGAAGAGATCGTACCGGTCTTTAAAAACGTGGCCCGTTGGTTGAAACCGGACGGAAAATTTGTATTCGTCACCACCCATCCCTGTTTTCGGATTCCCCGGCAGACCCACTGGGGTTGGGATGAAGAGAAAAAAATGGAGTATCGGCGGGTCGATCGTTACGCATCCGATCTCACCATCCCCATCATCACCCCGCCGGTGGCGAAATCCAAGGTGTACACACTCACTTATCACCGATCATTGCAAAATTATTTTGATGCGCTGGCGGATGCCGGTTTCTGTGTGGACCGCCTGGAGGAATGGGCTTCCACCAAGACCAGCGAACCGGGAAAGCGGGCAAAAGCCGAAAACCGGGCTCGTAAGGAAATCCCCCTGTTTTTAGCGTTTAGCGCCCGGCCCGTTCCGAAAACGCCTGTGAAGAAAAATTAAAAGACCTTTTACCTGCAATCCCCGTCTAATAATCATTATCCAAACTGTTCTCAGGTTTTTTGCATGGCCAGTTACACCTACGAACTTCAGGACCCGAATCTTCTGTTGTCCAATATCCGTCAGGGTCTTGTCGCGTTGGGCGGCGAGTGGAATGAAATCGCTTTGTTCATGAAAGAAGGGCATGTGGAATACCGCCCCAAGAAGGTGAACCCCATGCGTTCGGGATACCGTTATGTTTACCAACGCGCCCAATTGGACCTGACCCTTTATTTTCCCGAAAAAATTTTTGAACGTTTACTGGAATGGCTCGACCGGGAAAAACTCGAAGTAATGAAAGCCGTGGTTCAATCGTCCCTGTCTAAACGCTCCGGGTATGACATCAATGAGTTTCATATCCGCGGGATTATCGATGAATCGAGAGACGCCTGAAGCCTCCAGGTTCTTAGTCCGCCGACTCTGAACCTTCTGAATCGCTGAAAATGTCTTTAGTCCAATTGAAATCAAAAGCCCGGTCTTCCCGAATAGCGTGGCGAATTTTTTCCATCCAGTTTTGATAAAACGCGATGTTGTGGAGGGTGTTCAGTCTGAGGGCGAATATTTCATCCGCGATGAAAAGATGCCGAAGATAGGCGCGGGAGTAATTGCGGCAGGTGTAGCAGTTGCAGTCCGGATCGAGCGGTGAGGCGTCGGTTCGAAATTTATTATTTTTAATATTTATCTTTCCCTCGCTTGTGAAGAGGGATCCGTTTCGAGCGTTGCGCGTGGGCATCACGCAGTCGAACATGTCGATGCCCATACCACTGCAAGCCAGCAAATCCATTGGCGTGCCGACGCCCATCAAATAGCGCGGCTTGTCTTTTGGCAGCAAGTTTGCCGTGTACGCGGCCATCTCGTGCATCGTTTCGATGTCTTCCCCAACGCTCAGGCCGCCGATGGCGTATCCCGGAAATTCGATTTCGACGATTTGCCCGACGCTTTGAGAGCGTAAATCCTGAAACATTCCTCCCTGAACGATCCCGAACAGTGCCTGTGTTTCTTCCCGGTGGACCGACTTGCATCGGAGCGCCCAACGAGTGGATAGATTCAACGAAGATTCGACGTTTGATTTTTCGGCGGGGTAGGGCATGGGTTCGTCGAAGGTCATGATGATGTCCGCTCCTAACGCCTGCTGGACTTTCATGGCGTGTTCGGGAGAGAAAAAGTGGGGCGATCCGTCGATATGCGATTTGAACGTCACGCCTTCTTCCGTCACTTTAGCCAGATCGTTCAAGCTGAACACCTGAAACCCGCCGCTATCGGTGAGAATGGGTTTGTCCCAGTTCATGAACCGGTGAAGCCCGCCCAGTGAATCTATGATTTCATGTCCGGGGCGAAGATAAAGATGATAGGTGTTGCCCAGGATGATTTGCGTTCCGCAATCTTTAAGCTCTTCCGGGGATAGCGATTTGACGGTGGCCTGGGTTCCCACCGGCATGAAGGCCGGTGTGTCAATTTTTCCATGCGGGGTGGTGATGACGCCCAGGCGGGCAGAGGAATGGTTGTGCTGTTTTAAGACTTCAAATTTAAACACGGTCCTCACGAGGCTGGTCCGGGAGTTCGGACGTGGAACTTTCTTCCGCCTCCTTGGGAAGGTGGACGGTCAGTTGGTCGAACGGAATTCCGAGATTGTGTTCATTGCAGATTCTGACCAACGTGGTCTGAATCTCCCGGCGGCACTCATCGTAGCGGTGGGCGCACCGGCCATGCACATACACTTCTATTGCAATATTGAGAGAACTCGCTCCCGCGTTGTCAAAAATGACTTCCAGCTCATAGAAATTGGGATCATCCCCCTCAAACTGATGCTTGAGATGCCTTTTGATTTCCTTTTCAAACAACATGGGAATTTCATCGCAGATTCGGGGTTGAACTTCATAATCCAATCCGAATTCAATGGAATACTCGAAACCATTGGAAATATTGACGGGATTCTGCGATAGAAAATCCTCCGTCGAATAATATTTCAAGGCGCCCCCTTCTTTTAAATTTATGACGACCTGCTCCATGGTTTGATATTCCACTCTGCCGTAAGTATCGTCCCCAAGAAGGACCCAGTCATGGGGTTCCGTTGGAAACCAGGGTTCATTGTCCACGACCGGGCGGGAGTGCAAGTCGACCAACATGTGAAGCGGGAGAATAATTTCTCCGCCCTCAAGACGCTCGTTGACCAATATGGCCTGCAGGCGGATTTCCTTCACCAGCCAGGGAACCCCGTTCCAGATCAATCGCTGACCTTCCCGAACCGTGCCCAGGTCCACAATTAATTTGATCTCCTGGAAGAATTGCGGGATCCATTGACGGGAGGTCCACACCACCAGAAAAAGACCCATGATGATCAGCGTGATCAGCAGCCAGTCGTTGAAAAAGTAAAGACAGGCAAGACCGATCAGCAAACAAAACAGGAGGACGACAAAAGTGTAGGCGGCACTGAAAAGTTTGCCGATGGAAGATGTTCTTTTGGTTAAAAACTTGCGCGCTAGAATCCACCTGCGGAGCCGGGACAACAGCCACCAGAATCCCATGAAGGTTAAAACCGTGACCAGTAAATTCCTCCCACGGGTTCTGAAAAATTCCTTGATCGTCTGGGTGGCGTTCTCGATCACCGACTCATCGGTGCCGAGCACACTTTTTAAATTGGCCCGAGCTTTTTCCAGATTGAGTTGCACCAGTTCCGGGTCATATTTGTCGCGCAACCTGAGGAGGTGGGTTTGATACTTTTTTCCTTCCTCTCTGTCCGGTGGCGGTTCTCTTTCCAAATCCTCAAGGATCGTCGATATATTTTTTGAAGCCTCCTGATGACGTATGAATTTAGCTTCCAGGTCTTCAATTTTGCCTTTTAGTTCATCAATCTGCCGCGGTTTTTCGGTGAGGTTACGGATGGCGGTCAGCAAGGGTTTGGTGAGTTCTTCGATTTCCTGCATCCAATCCAGCTTACTCTTCTCTTGCTCAGCAATATCTTCAAGGGCAAGCTGAGTGGCCATGGATTCAAAGTCCAGATCCAGTTTGTCCAACTGGGCTTGAAGTTCTTCGATGTCTTCCGTAACTTTCTTGGATGAAGGCTTTTTCAGCAGTTTGTTGATTTCCCGTTGCAGGACTAGGCCTTTTTTAGTGATTAAAAAAAGGTGGCGCCGGGACCTTTCCAGGTTTTCACTCTGCGCGTTTTCCTGAGCCAAAGTTTCCTGATCCAAAGTTTCCTGGGCCGGGCAGACCCCTGGAAGGAGAAAGACCCATGCGCCGATGAGGACGATGGCGAAAATCCGTTGAATCCATCCTGCCGGAGAGCGCGGAGGTTGTTGCGTGATGGTGGATTGTTGTTGGGTAGTCACAAAATGTATGTCAGAAAATTTATCGAACGCTTCTGAGTGGGAATCATATCATTGCCGGGAGTGAGTTAACAACGCTTCCAGAATGGCTTTTTCCATGTGCAGACGGTTCTCGGCTTGATCGAAAACGATGGAGTTTTTGCCATCCATGACTTCTGAGCTGATTTCCATTTCCCGGTGAGCGGGCAGGCAGTGCATGACCAGGACTCCGTCATTGGCGGCGTTGACCAGATTTTGATTGATCTGATAGCGTTTTAATTGTTTGATTTTTTCTTCCGATTCTTTTTCCTGACCCATGCTGACCCAGACGTCGGTATAAATCACATCGGCATTCTGCACCGCTTCCAGGGGATCTTCCAGAATTTCGATTTTTCCCAGCGGTCCTAAGGATGACGGTCGCTGCGGTTGAAAATTTTTAGGGCAGGCGACCGTGAGGTGCATGTCCATCACTGACGCGCCCACCATCCAGGAATGAACGACATTGTTTCCATCGCCGACATAGGCTACTTTGACTTTTTTGACTTTACCGAGCTTTTCGTAGATGGTGAACAAATCAGACAGGATCTGGACCGGGTGGTTCAAGTCGGTGAGTCCGTTGATGACAGGAATGGTGGCGTGTTTGGCCAGATTGACCACTTCTTCGTGATCGTAGGTCCGAATGACGATTCCATCCAGGTATCTGGAAAGAACCTTTGCCGAGTCCTCTACGGTTTCGCCGCGTGTTATCTGCAGCTGATCGGTGGTTAAAAACAAGGCCTGCCCGCCCAATTCGAACATTCCCACTTCGAAAGAAATACGCGTCCGGGTGGAGTGCTTGCTGAAGATCATGCCAAGCGATTTTCCCTTCAACGGTTCGTGCGGCACATGGTCGACCCGCATCTTTTTTAATTGCGCGGATTTCTCAAGGAGTCCTAAAATTTCCTCCTGGCTGAAATCATTGATGGACAACAAATCTTTTTTCATAACGTATCCAATAGGTTCTCTTTATTGACTTTTTTCGGCTTTCTCCAGACTCGCGGACAGGACGTCGATCAATCCGTCTATTTCCTTTTTAGTGACGATCAAAGGGGGAATGAAGCGCAGAATATTTTGTTGAATGCAGTTGATCAGATATCCCTGCTGCATACAATCGTTCACGATGCCGGCGCCCGGTTGTTTGAGTTCCAATGCCAGAAGCAGTCCGATGCCGCGAACTTCTTTGACCATTGAAAAATCATTTGCCAACTTTTCGAGCCGTGAAAAAAAGTAATTCCCCATCCGTTCGGCTTTTTCCAGAAAGCCCGGTTTTGTGTAAACTTTAAGTGCCGCCAGAGCCGCTGAACAGGCCAAAGGATTTCCGCCAAACGTGGCGGCATGGGTCCCCGGCACGAACGATTTCATGACGCGGTCGGTCGCGGCCAAGGCGCCGATTGCAACACCTGCGCCCAGCGCCTTTGCCAGCGTCATGATGTCGGGCTTAATCCCGAATCTTTCATGAGCGAACAGCGGACCGGTTCTTCCAAAGGCGGTTTGCACCTCATCAAGGATCAGCAAAGATCCGTTTTTCGTGCACAGTTTTCTGAGTTCCCTGAGATACGTTTTATCCGGCAGGTTGACTCCCCCTTCGCCTTGCGCCGGTTCGACCAGCACGGCGCAGGTTTTTGATGAAAGAGCCTTTGTCACTGCCGCAATATCATTGAATGCGACATATTTGAAACCGGGTAATAAGGGAGCGAACCCTGTATGAAATTTTTTCTGTGCCGTGGCGGAAAGCGATCCGGTCGTGCGCCCATGAAACGAGTCTTTCATGGTGATGATCTCGCGCCGGTTTTTATCGCCCTTGTCGAAAAAATAGCGGCGCGCCAGTTTAATGGCCCCTTCATTGGCTTCGGTGCCGCTGTTGCAGAAAAACACCTTATCCGCGAAGGAAAGGAGCGTCAGTTCTGCGGCCAGCAGAGATTGCGGTTCGATGTGATACAGATTGGATACATGCAGAAGTTGCCCTGCCTGTTTGCGAATAGCTGTGACCACCGAAGGATGGCAATGGCCCAAATTATCCACCGCGATTCCAGCGACAAAGTCCGTGTATTGTTTTCCCGATGCGTCCCAGACTTGAGTTCCTTTTCCCCGCACCAGAGCGATGGGGTGACGGCCATAGGTCCGGGCGACATGCTTTTCGGTCAAATTAACAATGTTTTGATTTTTTTTCATAATCCTTCTGGTTTTTGATGCGCCTGCAATTGATTGAAACCAAAAACCTTAACATAGTTTTGGGTTGATGAACATATTAAAAGGACTCATAATTCCGTTCTGTGAACGATTTATCCGCAGTCAGGGTTCAGGACATGAATTTATTCGGAAAAATTAAGCGGTTGGGGCAAGGGACGTTTGCGGCCCTTCTGGAAGGGTTGTTTCCACGTAACTGTATATTTTGCGAAAAAAGCCGTGAGGGGGGAGGGGAGTTTTTATGCAGACTGTGTGAAACCGAAATTGTGTTTATTGATCCCCCTTTCTGCTACGGATGCGGTATCCCCGCCGAAATTTCCTACGATTATCCCACTGAGAATTTTGAATGCGCCTTGTGCCGCAAAAATTCCTATTCCTTTGACCGGGCGCGTTCTCTGGGGGCCTATGATGCAGTATTGAAACAATTGATTCAATATTTCAAGTTTCGCAATCAGCCCGGGGTCATGAAAGACATCGTCCCGCTCTTATCCGAATATTTTAGCCGACGGGATGAATCCTGGGACGGGTTTTATGTGTCTCCCGTTCCTCTGCACTTTAGAAAGATGAAGGAAAGGACATTTGATCAATCTTTTCTTCTTGCCAGGGAGGTGGCCCGGACATTGAATCTGCCTCTGGCCAACGGGTTATTGCGGAGAATTAAGGACACCCCTTCCCAGGCCAAAAAAACAAAGGCCGAACGGGCTAGAAATATAAAGGGCGCGTTTCAGGTCGACCGGCCCGACCGGGTGGCCGGGCTGGATATTTTATTGGTGGATGATGTGCTGACCACTGGGTCGACTGCCAGCGAAGCGGCCAGAATGTTGAAGCGGTCTGGAGCCAGGCGCGTCGATATATTCACCCTGGGGCGGGCTTTGCCCTATGGCAATGCCATCGAAGCGCCATCTCCCAGACTTTCCAGTTAACGCAGGCCCGCGGTGAGAAACCACCAGGAACCGATACTGGCGAAATAACCCAATGCAATCGCCGGTGCCCATTTCAGATGTTTCATGAACGTGTAGTTTTCCCGGTCAACTCCCATAACGGCGACACCAGCGGCGGAGCCGACGGAAAGCAAGCTCCCGCCCGTACCTGTGGTCAGGGTAATCAACAACCATTGATCCAGTCCCATTGCGGGGTCCATTTTGAGGACCGCGTACATGACTGGAATGTTGTCGACGATTGCAGATAAAATACCCACGACGATATTAGAAGCGGTGGGTCCGATGGTTCCATATAAACTCTGGCTGGCCAGGGCAAGATAACCGATGTATTGCAGAGCGCCGACCGCTGTCAGGACTCCAAAAAAGAACAACAGGGTGTCAAATTCCACGCCCTCAACCTTCTTGAAAATATCGAAGCGCGGATGCTGTCTGCGGTCCTCTTCGATGCCCAGTGATTTTAAATAAGGCATGTCCCCCCATCTTTTCAAATAAAAACCAAACAACATCAATGCACCAAGGCCAAACATCATTCCCATAAACGGAGGCAGGTGCAGGAACTGGTGAAAGGACACCGCCGTAGCGATGGTGGCGATTCCAAGACCGATGATGATCTTGGCGCCGTGTTTTAATTGCACCACATCCGAGTTTCCTTCAGGTTTCTCATCCGGAACGAATGGGTACATGATGAGTGCCGGAATGATCCAGTTGATCACGGAAGGAATCATCAAGTAAGAAAATTTGATGGTTTCCACCTTTCCTGCTGTCCAGACCATAAGGGTGGTGATATCTCCAAAGGGACTCCAGGCGCCTCCCGCATTGGCGGCCACAATAATATTGACAAAAGCTGGAACGATGAACTTGGTGTTTCCGCCGCTGACCGCAAGAGCCACTGTGGACATTAACAGGGCACTTGTGAGGTTATCTGCCAACGGCGACAGGAAAAAAGTGATCAAGCCCGTGGCCCAGAACAGCTTTTTGAATCCCAATCCTTTTCTCAACAGCCAGGCTCGTAACGCCTTGAATACGTTTCGTTCGTCCAGCGTATTAATGTAAGTCATGGCTGAAAGCAGGAAGAAAAACAGTTCGCCGATTTCTGCGATCAATTCCTTAAGAAAATCGTGAGCGTGTCCTCCACCATGCTCGGCTTCATAAATCCCGATCAAGGCCCACATGAAACAGCCGATGAAAATCACCGGCTTGGATTTTCGCATATGAATCTTTTCCTCAAAAATAACGAGGGTGTAGGCCAAGGTAAAGAAGATCAGAGAGGCGTATCCCGCCCAGGTAACGGTCATATTTCCCATATTGGAGTCCTTAGAAAATCTCTATTTAGCATTCACTCATGAGGTCAGCTCAGCTCTTGTCTTTAACCATGAAGTCGGAATGCGGATATTTGTGAATCCAGGGTGAATCGTGTATCTCCTTATAATACAATAAAGTAGGAAATTTGGAAAACCAATTTTTGGGAATGCGGTTTTTTCGTCGGGCCAAAAGGGCTGGAAAAAATTTAAAATTGTTGAAAAACCGCCTGTTTATTGCTCTTATGAAGAATATTGGAGAAAGGAAAAACTTTGGAATTTTGTCTATTATTAAGTAGGCTTCTTGGGGCCACCGATTTTAGAAAAATCATGTCCGAATCTGTCTGTGGGTGACCGTGTTATGCAGGATTGTCAGGCAAAAACCGCCAGCGGCATTATTTTGAACTCATGGAAGGTTTATCGAAGACCGTAGAAAAAGCCGTTGAGCGGGGTTTGCAGGAGCCTGTTGAGACTCTCCAAAGGGGACATAAAGGCCTAAAATATAATAACTTTTAAATTCTCAAGGGGTTCGAATTAGGTTGACTGTGATGGGATTTGTGATACCATTTCTCCCTCGGATAGCTACTTTGAAAGCTAAAATCAGCCTCTTAAATCGTTATAGAGATTTGTTAGTTAATTGACAGGACTAGATTTAACTCAGTATTTATCAGAAGGAAAGAAATTCCTGGAGGATGGCATTCTGGAGTTATTGCCCCAGGAAAACAGCTATCCCGAAAGTATCCATTCAGCGATGAACTATAGCGTTCACGCAGGTGGAAAACGATTGCGTCCGATTTTGTTGATTGCTGCAGCCGAAGCCGTTGGAGGAGATCGGCAAACTGTCCTGCCTTTTGCGGTTGCGGCTGAACTGATACATACTTACACCCTGATACACGATGATTTGCCTTCCCTGGACAACGATGATTTCCGCCGTGGGAAGCCTACCAATCATAAGGTGTATGGAGAGGCGATAGCCATTCTTGCCGGGGACGCCCTGTTGACTCAGGCGTTCATTTTGATGACCAATGCCGCGTTGCTGGAGGGCGTGCCGGAGCGGGAAATACTGAAAGCCACTCATGAAATGGCAAATGCCTTAGGGTCCGCAGGTATGATTGGCGGGCAGGTGGTTGATATAGAGTCGGAAGGCAAACCAATCACCCCTGAATCTCTTGAGTATATTCATGTCTATAAGACAGGCCATTTGATTCGGGCCTGTATCTGCGCGGGAGCGAGGTTGAGCCGGGCAAGCGCTTCTCAGTACAGCGCCTTATCCCAGTATGGAGCGCATATCGGCTTGGCTTTTCAGATCATTGACGACATTTTGGATATTACTGCAGACGAAAAAAAGTTAGGAAAAGATGTTGGAAGCGACCTTGATAAGGAGAAAGCAACTTATCCCGCCCTTTACGGTTTAGAGGAGTCCAAAGAAAAAGCCGAAAAACTGGTGGAAGAAAGCCTGGCATGTCTGGAACAATTTGATGGTCGAGCCGATCCCCTGCGTGAGATCGCCCGGTTCTTTGTCCAACGCACATTTTAATTGGGTAAGCTTATGAGCAAGCTTTTGAATCAAATAGAGGGACCCGATGATTTGAAGAAAGTCCCATTGGAGGATTTACCTCAACTTGCAAAAGAGATCCGGGACACCCTTTTGGAGACCATTTCTCAAAGCGGAGGTCACCTTTCATCCAATCTCGGAGTGGTGGAGCTGACTCTGGCGATGCATTATGTGTTCAATAGTCCGAAAGACAAATTCATCTGGGATGTCGGGCACCAGAGCTATGTTCATAAGCTATTGACCGGCAGACGCGACCGGTTTAACACCATCCGTCAATACGACGGCCTGTGCGGATTCACTAAGAGGGAAGAGAGCGTGCACGACCACTGGAACTGTGGGCATGGCGGCACCTCAATTTCGGCGGCGCTCGCCTTTGCCAAGGCCAGGGATTTAAATAACGAAAAAAACGACGTTCTTGCCGTCATCGGCGATGGATCGCTCACTGCAGGAATGGCTTTTGAGGGCTTGAACCACACGGGGCACATCAAGAGCGATATGATCGTCGTCCTCAATGACAATGAAATGTCCATTTCCCAGAATGTGGGAGGCATGTCCGCTCATTTGAGCAAGATCCTGACCGGACAGGTCATGACTAAAATCAAAGCGGAGATCGATGAGCTTCTCCTCGCCATTCCCGGAATCGGCAAAGATATTTCCCGGTACGCCCATAAAGTGGATGAAGCGATCAAGGGAGTGTTTATTCCCGGCAGACTGTTTGAAGACCTGGGTTTTCGCTATGTCGGCCCGGTCGATGGTCACGATGTCGAAGGGCTGATAGAAACCTTTGAGACGATTCGCGAGCTCAAGGGTCCGACGCTTCTGCACGTGGTGACCCGAAAAGGCAAAGGCTATGAACTGGCTGAGGAAAAGGCGGATGTATGGCATGGCGCTAAACCTTTCGATATCGCCACCGGACAATTCATTAAAAAGAAAGCCAACCCCGCGTACACCAAAGTGTTTGCCGAGGCGCTGATCGACCTTGCCAAGGAAGATGAGAAAATCATCGGTATCACCGCGGCTATGCCCGATGGAACCGGGATGAGCATATTTGGAAAAGAATTTCCTGAACGTACGTTTGATGTTGGCATGGCGGAGCAGCATGCGGTGGCTTTTGCCGGGGCGTTGTCCATCGAAGGGTTCCGGCCTGTGGTAGCCATTTATTCGACGTTTCTGCAACGTGCCTACGACCAGGTGGTGCACGATATCTGCCTGATGAACCTTCCCGTCATCTTTGCGATGGACCGGGCGGGCATTGTCGGGGAAGACGGCGCCACGCATCAGGGCTTGTACGATATTTCCTTTTTGAGAGCTTTGCCCAATATGGTGGTGATGGCTCCAAAGGATGAGAATGAAATGCGCAGAATGCTCAAAACGGCGATCTGTCATAATGGACCGGCGGCTCTGAGGTATCCCCGCGGCTCGGGCCTCGGCGTTGACCTGGACCCGAAAATCGAAACTCTGGAAATCGGCAAAGGCGAGGTGATCAAGGAAGGTACGGATATTGCCATTTTTGCTTACGGTCATATGGTGGCAACGGCGGAAGAAGTATCGTTGGCGCTTGAAAAAGGCGGGATCAGCGCCGCCGTGATCAATGCCCGGTTTGCCAAACCCGTGGACGGAGATTTGGTCGCAAAATATGCGCAAATCACCAACTGTTTCGTAACGCTTGAGGAACATGCACTCAAAGGCGGTTTCGGTTCCGCGATTCTGGAAACGTTGCAGGATGAGAAATTTTCCACCGAAGTGCATGTCAAATGCATTGGCATGCCGGACATCGTCCTGGAACATGGATCTCCCGGCATGCAGCGCAAAGATCTTAAACTGGACCCGGAAGGAGTCTATGAAACCGTTCTCGAGCATTACCAGGGAGTGGTTGAGGGATCGACGACTGCCGGAGCAGAGAAGAAAGTGTTGCATGGCAACGGGAAAAACGCGTATTTTGGCAAACGTGATAAGAGCCACCTGAAAATCAAGCACTCTGTGAATGGCTAGAACGGCAAAAGTCCGGCGCGCTACCCGGGAAACAGAAATCGAAGTCGAGCTCAACATCGATGGGACTGGAAAACACGATATTCAGACGCCCATCCCCTTTCTCGACCACATGCTCACCCAACTGGCCCGCCACGGGTATTTTGACCTGACCGTCCGTGCCAAGGGCGATATCGAAATCGATTTTCACCATACGGTCGAAGATATGGGAATCACCCTGGGCCAGGCATTCAGTCAGGCGATGGGTGACCTCAAAGGAATACGCCGTTTTTCCCAGGCTTCCGTGCCGCTCAATGAAGCCCTGGCGAATTGCGTCATCGATATTTCGGGCCGGGCTTTTTTTGTTTTTAATTGTGACCTTCCGAAGTCCAAAATCGGCCAGTTCGACGTGGAGCTGGTGCCGGAGTTTTTCCAGGCGTTTTCCGCCAACAGCGGCATCACCCTTCATTTAAGCTCCGACTGCTGGACCAACCTGCATCACATCATTGAGGCCATGTTCAAATCCTTTGCGCGCGCATTGGACCAGGCCTGCACTCTCGACCCGCGATCCAGCGAGGTTCCTTCCACCAAAGGGACACTTTAAATGATTGCCGTTATTGACTACGGCATGGGAAACCTGCGGTCAGTTCAAAAAGCCTTTGAAGCCGTGGGGGCCAGGGCCGTGGTGACCCGAAAAGCCTCTGAGATTCTCTCCGCTTCGTCCGTGGTTCTGCCGGGAGTCGGGGCGTTCAAGGACTGCATGGATAATCTCAAGCGGTTCGATCTGGTCGATGTTGTCCACAAATCGATTCAAAGCGGCAAACCTTTCCTGGGGATCTGTCTGGGGTTGCAGTTGTTGTTTCATCAAAGCGAAGAATTTGGGCAGGTTCCAGGCCTGGAGGTTCTATCCGGCGATGTGGTGGGTTTTACCGCAAGGGTTCCCGGAGAGTCAAACGACTCAGCTCTTAAAGTTCCACACATGGGGTGGAATACCATTCAGATAAAAAAAAACAATCCCCTGTTTCAGTCGATTCCAGACGAGTCCTATTTTTACTTTGTCCATTCCTATTATGTGGTTCCCCGTCAACCGGATGATATCGCCACCACCACTCAATATGGAATCGAGTTCGTTTCCAGCATTCATCGCGATAACATTTATGCCTTTCAGTTCCACCCCGAAAAAAGTCAAAAGCTGGGGTTGGTGATTTTGAAAAATTTCTCCGAACTGAAATAGACCCTCGATTCCCACTGCAGTCCTTCGCCAATGGTTCGATCCATTTCCCTGTGTTATCCTGTCCAACCTTTAGACAATTTCATGATGGATCGCCCATTGGAATCGACCGTTTCAGAACAAAGCCGTAACTACCTGCGGGGAATATTTATGGCTTTGGTCACCACCCTGTTGTGGGGATTTTTGCCGGTCATTCTGAAAGTTGCCCTGAACACTTTTTCCGCCGGAACGATTGCCTGTTTTCGATTTATTTTTGCATTTATAATTCTTTATCTCATCCTTTCTCTCAAAGGGTCCCAACCGTACCGGTTTTTACGCAGACCCCCTCTGCTGGGCATTTTGGCGGGGGTGGGGCTGGCGGCAAATTATTTTACCATGACCCAGAGCGTCAACCTCAGCAGTCCATCCAACGCCGCGATTCTCATTCAACTGGCTCCGGTCCTCATGGTGGTCGTCGGAGTGATGTTTTTTAAAGAGCAGGTGACCTGGCAACAGTTGTTTGGATTTGCCATTGCGGCGATCGGGTTTGGCCTGTTTTATCGCGATCAGATGGCGAACGTGAAGGATATGGAAATTTATTCCTCAGCCACCGTTTACATCGTTTTCGCCGCCGCGGTGTGGGTTCTTTACATTTCCTGCCAGAAAATCCTCAGCCGTTCCTATGGCGCTCAATTATTGAATTTGATGGTGTATGGAGTGGCGGCCATGGTTCTGGTGGCCAAAGTCGAGTGGTCGGAATTCCTGGGAATCGGCTGGGTGGATTGGCTGTTGCTGGTTGTTTTGGGAATGAACACCCTGCTGGCCTACGGGGCTTTGGCGGAAGCAGTGAAATACATTCCGCTGACAATCATCAGCCCCATCATCACGATGAATCCAATGATCACCTTGTCAGCAATGCTTATTCTGCCGCAGTTCAGCGCTGGCGCCCTTGTTCCGGAAATCATCGGACTGGAAGGCTATATAGGGGCGGTGGTGGCGGTTGTCGGAGTGGTCCTGGTGATTCTCAAGAAATAACCGTTTTTTCAGGTTAGGATAAGATGGATTTATCCCGGCTTGATACCGGTGAGGACCCCGGTTGGAACGGCCTCGACACGAAAATGCTTAATCTCTGAAAACCCGTCCTTTTCCATCCAGCGCGTTTTCTCTTTTACAGGATGGGCTTTTCCGTTTTCCGTGAGCATCCCCATATTCAGGTTGAATAAAGCGTCTTCAACCGGTGCGGTTTCTTCCGCGTCGGTACAAAAACCATGGATCACCAGGCGGCCGCCGGGTACCAATGAACCATAGGCTTTGCGGATTAGATTCTGCCCCACATCTTCCCCATACATATGAATGACGTTGGCCATCAGGATCAAATCGTATCCCTCTCCAAAGTCGTCTTTGTTGAAATCACCTGGCAGGGTGTTGACCCGGTCCGCCAGACCATAACGCTGGATGTAATCCTGCGCGACCGTCAGCACGGGAGGAATGTCGAAGATCGTGGCGCGCAGGTGATTGTGAAGCTTCGCCCATTCCAGCGAATAAGTTCCCGGTCCGCCGCCGACATCCAGCATCTTACGGGCATCGCCGATGGGAAGCTCGCGGGCCAGCATCCAGGTGGCCTTCAATCCCTTATCGTGCATGGCGTCGATAAAGGCGCGCATTTCCTTGGGCTGGTTGCCCAACACCTCCATGATGCTTTTCACCATTTTTCCTGACCGGATGAATTCCGGCAGATCCAGCCAGACCGATGACAGGTCGGCGGAAAGGTTGATCCACTGCTGCATCGAGTGGCCACCGTCTTTCGTCAGGTATTTCTGCCATTCCTCGGGTAAATGGAACGATTGGTTTTCCTTGGCCACGATTCCAAGAGCGGCAAGTCCGTTGAGCAGCCGTTCCGTGCCCTTCAAAGAAAGGTTCAATTTATTGGCCACATCTTTAGCGGCAACAGGAGATTTCAATTCATCAAACACCTGAAGCTTGTTTGCGGTCATGAGCACACAGGCTCGTTGGTACCCATGCAGTAAACTTCCTATTTCCTTGTCAATTTCCATGGTTTTTCCTCATTGATTCCGGGATTTCATGGCTTTGTCGATTTCCCGTTCGGCCTCGCGTTTTTTGATCGTTGCGCGTTTGTCGTGCATTTTTTTGGCTTTGGCGAGGGACAGTTCCACCTTGGCCCGGCCGCCTTTGAAATAAATTTTAAGAGGGATGAGGTTGTATCCTTTTTCCTGAGTTTTGCCGATCAGCTTGGCGATTTCCTGCTTGTTGAGAAGCAGTTTTCTTTTGCGCATGGGATGGTGGCTGAACTGGCTGGCGGGGGCGTAGGGATTGATGTGGCAATTGTTGAGCCAGACTTCTCCGCGTTCGACGGTGGCATAGCTGTCCACCAGGTTGGCTTTACCGTCGCGCAGGGATTTGACTTCGGTTCCGCGCAGAACGATGCCGGCCTCGACCGATTCCTCGATGAAGTAGTTGTGCCGCGCCTTTTTGTTCTGGCAGATGACCTTGATGCCGTCCATGATTTATCTTGGGATAATTTGACAGGGTTTGCAGGTAAAACCGTAACTTATCAGTTTAGGGGCGTAAGGTGAATTTGTCCAGTCTGCCTAATCTTTTTTGATCGTCAGCCGGGTTCCGAGACGGCATTTCAGTTTTTTAGCGGCGTTTCCCTCGCGGCAAAAGATTTCCACCTTATTCCAACTGTTGACCAGACAACCGATGTCCCCTTTAGCGCATTGCGAGTAATGCGAGGAAAAATCATGGATGCGGGTTTTAGAGATTTTAAGCGTTAAAGCCTCGTTGAGGTTAAAGGTAGAGTTTAATAGTTCAGAAGTGATGTTGGAGATACAATTTCCGAAGTGGTCGATATCAATGATTTCTCCGGTGATCGCATTTTTCTTGATCCCCGGTTGCGGGAGTTGAAGAATCTGAGGATCGGTGATTTTGCGGCCCATTTTGGACAAAGGCGTTCCTCTGGCGATCCATGCCGCGGCGGGAGCGAAAACATCACGTCCGTGAAAGGTGGATGAAATTCCCGGCAGAAAATATTTTTCGTTGTTTAACTCGTAGATTCGGGAAGAAGAATTGATCACAGGCGTCAGGACGCCGTTGTCGGGACCCACGAACGTGGCGGATTTGTTTTTTACGGCGATGGGCCGTCGATCACTGCCCACCCCAGGGTCGACTACGACCAGGTGCACCGTATTTTTGGGAAAGTAAGAATGTGCGGCTTCCATTGTCAGCGCCGCCTGCACAATGTTTTGCGGTTCGATTTGGTGGGTGATGTCTATCACTTGGGCGGTGGGAGCGATGTTCAGAATCACCCCTTTCATGATCCCGATAAAGGCGTCTTTAAGACCAAAATCGCTGGTCAGGGTTAGGATGGCAGACATCCTAAAACCTGCTGTTCCGAAACGTCTTCAATTTTTACCGGAACCAGTTGGTTCATCAGGCGGTCGCCTCCGGGAACCGAGACCGGGATGTAGTGTTCCGTGTGGCCTTTCAGATTCCCCGTCGCGGAGTCTCGCTGGTTCTCGAACAGCACGGTGACGGTCTCGCCTTTGAGCTGGCGGCGAAAGCGGATGGATTTTTCATGCGCCATGTCGGTCAGGATTTTATTGCGTTCTTTTTTCACGGTTTTAGGGAGGTTGCTTTTAAAGCCGTAGGCCTCGGTACCCTTGCGCGGCGAATAGGCGAACGCGTGCAGGTAGGTGAACGGCAGACTTTCGATGAGTTTTCGAGTGTTTTCAAAACGTTCGTCCGTTTCGCCGGGGAATCCAATAATGATATCCGCTCCCAGGCCCAACCGCGGAATTTTCTCCAGCGCCCGATGCACGGTGTCTAGATATTGCCCAGAAGTGTAGTTTCGCCGCATTTTGGCGAGAATATCATCGTCACCGCTTTGCAGGGGGATGTGCAGGTGCGGGCAGATTTTCTCTTCATCGGCGATCAGTTGTATCAGGTCGTCGTCGATTTCCATGGGGTTGATGGAACTCAAACGGATGCGAAAGTCACCGGGCAGGCGGACGATCTCGCGCACCAGTGAGGAAAACGTTTCCGGGTTTTCCTTTTCCATGCCGTAGGTGCCGAGGTTGATGCCGGTGAGGGTGATTTCCTTGAAGCCGGAATCGATGGCTTCTTTAACGTTGTTGAGGATGTTTTCCCGCTCATCGCTGATCGACTTGCCCCGCGCCCGGACAACGGTGCAGAAGGCGCATTTTTCGTCGCACCCGGTCTGCACCTTGATGAAGGCTTTGGTTTTTCCCTGAAACTTTGACACCGGGATGGTGCGGAACACTCTTTTTTTGTGAATGTCCGACATGAAGATTTCCGCTTTATCTTCTTTATTCCAGGGCGTCTCTGGGTTGAGCTTTTCCTTGATGACCCTGGCGATGTCCAGCTTGTTAGCATTGCCCAGCACGATATCCAGACCCTGAATCTCAGCCGCTTCGTCGGGGGCCAGTTGCGCGTAACAACCCGTGAAAACCACCAGCGCCTGATCGTTGATGGCCAGCGATTTTTTCACCGCCAGGCGCGAGCTGTAATCGCTGCGTTGCGTCACCGAACAGGTGTTGATCACGTAAACATCCGCCAGCTCTCTGGAGTCGACGATGGAAAACCCTTCCTGTTCCATCAGGGTTTGCATCTCCGCTGTGTCGTGTTGGTTGGTCCGGCAACCCAGAGTGGCGAAAGCGACTTTCATAGCACTGTTATTTGAAGGTTTATGATGGAAAACATTTTAGAACAAACAAATTATCATCTTAGAACAAGCATTTCTACAGAATCAACTCGAATTTCCCGCACGATGAAAATAAAACACCTTCCCTGCATTATTTCACAACAAAGCAAACGCTTGACCCTCCCTCTGGGGTTTGATAATATCGGCCCACAAGAAATTTTTCGTGGTTAGAAGCTCCTGTTCGATCCTTCCCAGGGTCGAATATTCTCCCGTTCCCGGACCTTCCGTACAATGCAAAGCGTTAGCCGAAAAACAAGATCTTTCCTGGAGAAGTGGCTGGACATGACGGTCAAGGACTATGTCAAGCACATGCGTAAAGATCAGGACGGTGATTTGTACGATCTCATCGTCGGTGGAGTCGAAAAACCCCTGATTGATATTGTGCTTAAGGAAACCAATGGCAATCAGACACACGCCGCCAATATTTTAGGAATCAACCGCAACACCTTACGCAAGAAAATCACCGATTTTAAAATCAAATGCCCCAAAAAAGTCTAGCCGTCATCATTCTGGCCGCCGGGAAGGGGACCCGGATGAAATCCCCGCTTGCCAAAGTCCTGCAACCGTTGTCCGGGCGTCCACTCTTATATTATGTCCTGGAGATCGTCAAACAGCTGAGTGCTGACCGGGTGAGCGTGGTGGTCGGGTTTCAATCCAAGGAGGTGAAAACTGCCTTTTCCGATCCCGGAATCGAGTTTGTTGAGCAAAAAGAACAACTTGGGACCGGCCATGCGGCCCAGCAAACCGAATCCTGTCTCGCTGATTTTTCCGGCGATATCCTTGTTTTGTGCGGCGACATGCCCTTGATCAAAGCCTCCACCTTAAAGAATCTGCTCAAAAAACACCGGGAGAGCGGGGCCTCCTGTACCCTGTTGACTCTGAAAGATAACCAGGGAAAAATCAAGGATTTTGGCCGAATCATTCGGGATAAAGACCAATCGATCGTCCGGATTGTCGAAAACAAGGACGCCACACCCGCTGAGAAAAAGGTTGACGAATACAATTCCGGCGTTTATTGTTTTGATAAGAGCTTATTTTATAAAGCTTTACTTGCGGTCGACAACCGCAACTCGCAAAAAGAGTATTACCTGACGGATACCATCCGTTTTTTTGTCGAAAACCAATACTCCGTCCAGTCGGTTCAAACTGAAGATTCCGACGAGATTTTCGGGATCAATTCTCCAGAAGACTTGCAGAAAGCGGAACAGTTATTAAGGGAAGGGGATGCTTCCCTTTAATTTTTTGATCGACCCAATTCAGGATAAATATCTATGAAAGCGGTTATTCTTGCTGGCGGACGAGCTTCCAAACTGGTTCCCTTTGCGCCAACCCGGCCCATCCCCATGTTGCGGCTTGCCGGCAGGACTCTGTTCGACAACTCTCTCGATCTTTTACAAAAATCCGGCATCAGCGATATTTTTGTTGTGGTTGAACATCAGAAGGAAAAAATGATCGAGAGAATCGGTGAGCACCTCAACAATGGGTTGAACCTGCATTACATTGAACAGGGGGCCAGCAAAGGGATCGGCAACGCCATCTTAAAAGTGAAAAATAAAATCTCTCCGGGCGAGTACTTTCTCCTGATTTATGGGGACACGGTCACCTCGGCTAATATTTTCAGCAAGATTCAGCAATCGTTTCATTCCTTCAAATGCCCGGTGGCGTCGATTTGTCTACCGCCTTCAAACCAGATGTTTGGTAACGTGTTTTTGAACGCGCACATGAAAATCACCAAGATCATCGAAAAACCCAAGGGAAACGATCTCGGCAATTACGTTCTTTCAGGCGCCTATATTCTACCGGAGTCTATCTTCAAGACCCTGGAATCCACCAAAGGTTCCATGGAAAAAGCCTTAAAGAAAATGGTGGAAGGCGAGGGCCTGATGGCATCGATGTGGGAAGATGAGTGGCTGGACATTGTTTATCCGTGGGAGATTTTGACGGCCAATAAAATCCTCATGGATTCCTGGGAAACTTCTTCCATTGCCAAATCCGCGGTGCTGGAATCAAATGTGACCATTCAGGGGACCGTGAGCATCGAAGACGATGTGGTCGTCAAGGCAGGGGCGATTCTGGAAGGGCCGTGCTCGATCGGCAAGGGAAGTTATATCGGCAACAATTCCCTGATAAGAAGTTACACCTCTCTTGGGCAGAATTGTTCCGTCGGTTATGGCGTGGAGCTTAAAAATTGCGTCGTTCTCGATAACACACATATCGGACGGTTATCTTTTATTGGCGACAGCGTGCTGGGTGAAAATGTGGATGTGGGCGCCGGGGTCATGACCGTAAACCGCTCCATCGATTGGAAACCCATTTCGGTCAAAAGCGGCCAGAAAAATATAGACACCGGGAGAGCTAAACTGGGAGCTTTCGTTGGCGACAACGTGGTGATTGGGGCGGGCAATTCCATTCAGCCGGGAACGGTGATTGCCCATGACAAAGTCCTGCCGGCCTGCTATTCGGTTAAAAGTGATAAATAATAAGATTGGGTATCGATAGATGTGTGGAATCAGCGGCGTAGTCGGTTTAAACAATATTTCTGATGAGTTGTACCAGGGAATCCGCAATCTGGAATACCGCGGCTATGATTCCTGTGGTGTGGCCTTGATGAACAAGACTTCCTTGATCATCAAGAAAAACATCGGCGGCGTGGAAGAGTTTTTCCGCAAGGAAAATGTTTTATCCATATCCAGTAAAATCGGCATTGCACACACCCGCTGGGCGACCCATGGCACCGTCACCAAAAACAACACCCATCCCTTCACTTCCTGCGACGGCAGCTTTGCTGTAGTGCACAACGGCATCATATCCAATTTCCGCCCATTAAAGGACAAGTTGATCCGCGAGGGCCACGAATTTGAATCCGATACCGATTCGGAAGTGATTCCGCATTTATTGGAAAAATATTACAAGCAAACCAAGAACCTGGAGAAAACCCTTCTCAAGGTTCTCAATGTTTTAGAAGGGACCTTTGCTCTGGCCTTCATTTCTTCCAAGGCTCCCGGTCAGATATATTGCGCCAAACGTGAATCGCCCCTCATGCTCGGAATCGGGGACGAAACCAAGTACGTCGGCTCCGATTTCAATGCCTTCATCGACCAAACCAAAAACGCCATCATCATAGATGACGGAGAATACGCAATCATCTCCCGGGACAGCTATGTGATCAAGGACTCGGTGACCGGGCAGGAGATCCAGAAAAACATCACTAAAATCGACTGGGACAGCGAAACTTCCAAAAAAGGCGGGTATCCCCACTACATGCTCAAGGAGATTTACGAACAGCCGCAGGTAGTGACCAATGCCTTGGAACAGGACACCGATTCGTTAGATGAACTGGCGGAGATGGTTTTTCAAAGTGAGAAGACCCAGCTGGTCGGGGTTGGGACCACCTTTTATGTCGCTTCCTATGGAAATTATATTTTTTCATCATTGGCGGGGGAGTTTTGTCCGCCCATCAGTTCGGACGAGTTCCCATCCCTTGCGAACGTGGATAAAAAAAGTCTGGTGATTGCCTTGTCCCAATCGGGAGAAACGTACGACACCCTGCATGCCCTCAAGTTTGCCAGGTCCAAGGGGGCCAAAACAGCCGCCATCGTCAATGTGATGGGGTCTTCCATTTCCAGGTTCGTCGACAAAGCCATTCTTCAAGGCTCGGGTCCGGAAATTTGTGTGATCAGTACCAAAGCGGCGTTGTCGCAGATGCTGATTTTGACGTTGGTCGCCTTGCGGGTGGGGGTGAAAAAAAAGGTCCTGACCAAAAAGGAATTTACAAAATCCATGGCCGCTTTGGGCGAACTTCCCGGAATCATTCAGAGCATACTCAACGAACGCTCCGGGTTCATTCACCGCATCGCTCACAAATATTGTAAAACCAGACACTGGCTTTATCTCGGGCGCGGCATCTATTACCCGATCGCTTTGGAGTCCGCTTTAAAGATGAAGGAAGTGGCTTATGTTCACGCCGAGGGAATGCCGGGCGGATTTCTCAAACATGGAACCCTGGCGATGATCGATAAGGATATTTTTTCGATCGTCTTCATCCCTCCCAGGGAAGACAAGAAGCTCTATGAAGCCACCATTCACAGTGTCGATGAGATACGCGCCCGTTCGGGATTTGTTCTGGGGATTCATTTCGACGAACGCGGAAAGAACAAGGATCTCTTCAGTGAGGAACTGATTCTACCCAGTGTCCCGCCGTTGATTGCGCCGCTCATCCAAATGGTGATCGGGCAATTATTTTCTTATTTTACCGCCACCAGCCTCAAACGCAATGTGGACAAGCCCCGGTCCCTGGCAAAGTCGGTGACGGTCGGCTGATCGTTTACAGGTTTTTCCCTTCAACGCCCTATCCCCTGAAGCCAACCAATAAAGGGTTGCGAACGATAATCCCCGTCTGTTAGAGTTCTCCTTTCCTGTCATCTTCATAAAAAGAAAATAAAACCATGAATACAGTTCCAACTGCTTTAACCATTGCCGGGTCGGACCCAAGCGGCGGGGCCGGAATACAGGCTGATCTTAAGACCTTTGCCGCGTTTAAAACTTTTGGCCAATCGGTCATCAGCTCTCTCACGATTCAAAATACATTGGGTGTGCAAGGCACGTTCGATATTCCTGCCGACACGGTAGCGCAGCAGTTGAAAGCTTTGCTGGACGATAAAAAACCGCTTGCCGTGAAGACCGGCATGTTGGGAAACGAAGCCGTGGTCGAATGTGTTGCCCGCCAAATCAAACGGGCACGAATCAAAAAACTGGTGGTCGATCCGGTGATTCGCTCATCCAGCGGAAAAACGCTTCTATCCAAACGCGGCGTTCAGGCGCTTAAGGATAACCTTTTACCCCTGGCTTTGGTGGTCACCCCAAATATAAAGGAAGCGGAAATCCTTTCCGGTGTACGAATAGCTCAGCCTTCCGACCGGTTGAAAGCCGCCCGCGCCATTTTAAAAACCGGAGTCAAAAGTGTTTTGATCACCGGCGGGCACCTGAAGGGAAACCCGGAAGACTTTTTTTATGACGGCGGGCGTCCCGTGAAACTTGTTGCCGAACGTTTGACCCGTGAAGATTTGCACGGCACCGGCTGTGTTTTTTCTGCGGCGGTCACAGCCGGGCTGGCACTGGGGAAGCCTTTGGCTCTCGTACTGTCGGAGGCCAAAGAGTTCATGAGGCAGGCGATTTTAGGCGGCGTTCGATCTGGGGAAGGGCAGGGCAGTGTGGAGCCACTCCATCCTCTATATCAAAATGAAGAGCGGTGGGATATTTTTCAACGCGTGTCACGCGCCGCGGAAGTTTTAAAAGAAGAAAAAATCGGCCACCTCGTTCCGGAAGTGCAGTCCAATCTGGGGATGGGGCTGACAGGAGCTAAAGAACATCAGGACGTGATCGGCTTTCCTGGACGAATCGTGAAATACGGACAAGATATCGTGACCCTTTCACCGCCGCAGTTTGGAGGTTCCAGGCATGTCGCCAATATTGTTTTGACTGCCATGCGCTACGATCCCGCCAAGCGCGCCGTGATGAATATCAAGTACACCCCCGAACTCATGAAAATATGCAAGCGGCTTAAGTTCAAGACGGCCACTTTCAACCGTGCGGATGAGCCAAAGCAGGTGAGGCACAAAGAAGGGTCATCGCTTGAATGGGGAACCGACACGGCGATCCGCAAAACCGGATTTGTTCCCGACATCATTTATGACATCGGCGGGATGGGAAAGGAAGAGATGATCCGCGTGATCAGCGAAGACGTGGAATCTCTGGTCGACAAGGTTTTAAAAATTCACTGGCTGAGTAAATAAAGTTTATCGAAAAAACCTGCTTTACAGCAGAGTTTGATCGATCAACACATTGGATTTTTCCCTCAGGTTTTTGATCCAGTCATTGAAAGCCGTCGTAGATTTTTGCCTTTTCAGGCGGGCGGTGATGGTTTTGATCTGTTCCTCGGTGGGTTCGCCTGCAAGCTTACGGTCCTGAACCCGGAACAGGTAGTGTTTTCTGAAAGCCGAGGCGGAGGCCGCCTGTCCTTTTTCCAGAGAAAACGCCTTGTCCTTGATATTTTGAAAATCTCCAATGCCGGGAATGGAATCCACACGGCTGAAAAACGGAGTGTGCCTGATTATCATGTCCATTTCCTTGGCGATTTTATCGAGGTCGCTCCCACTGATGAGTTTTGCGGACAGAGCTTTAAATTTTTTCTCAGTGAACTCCTGATCGGCTTTCTTTTGGGCCGCTGCTTTGACTTCTTCCCGAATCGCGTCGAGTTCAGGGATGAAGGCCGGTTTTCTTTCTTTTATCCTAAGAATAAAAGAAGCTTCAAACGTATTGATCGGTTCGCTGACCTGCCCGTCCGCCAGGGCGAAGGCGGTGTTGAAAAACTCGGGAACCATGCCGATATCTGAAATGTCGTGTTTCTTTCGACTGAAAAAGTCCGATGTTTTCACTTCGACTTTTTGATCGGCCGCGGCCTGGGAAAAATCGCTTCCCTTTTCGTTAGCTTTGTAAATCCGTTTGACGATGCGGCGCGCCTTTTGCCGCGATTTAGTTTCCTTGATTCCCTTAATCACTTCTTCTTTCACCTCGGAAAGCGGTTTGGTTCTGGCTTCCTGTTTTTCATCGAGGCGGATAATATGGTAGCCAAAGGGGGATTTGACCGGTTCGCTGATTTCTCCTATCTTCAGTTTTTCCAAGGCATCATCAAACTCAGGAACCATGGTGCCGCGGTCAAATTCTCCGAGACTCCCTCCGTTGCTGGCCGAAGAAGGGTCGTCGGATAAATCTTTGGCGGTTTTTGCGAAGTCCGCGCCTTCGCGGATTTTTTTCAATGCCTGCTCGGCTTCGGTTTTGGCCGCTTCCTCGGATGCTTTTTGCCTGTCTTCTTCGCTGGCGGCTTCGTCAACTTGGGAAGGTTCCAATTGGAAAAGAATGTGGCTGGCCTTGTACTTTTTTTTCACTCGAAAATCGCCGAGTTTTGTTTCATAATATTCCTGCAGATCTTCTTCGGTGGGTTCTATTGCGTTCTCAAAGTTTTTTGGGCTCACCTTGACGTATTCAACCCGGACCTGGTCGGGAACCTCAAATTGCGTTTTGTTCTTTTCGAAAAATTTCTTCAGGTCTTCCTCATTGACAGGTTGAGTGTCCTTAAACTGGTCTTCTGAAAAAGCAAGGTAGTCCAGTTTGACCGCTTCGTTTTCACTATGGAATGCTTCGGTGACCTCGCTGTTTGAAACCAGCGTGTTGGAAGTGATCATTTTCTCAAGCTTCTGAATCGTCAGCGCTTCCCGTTGGCTTTCTTCAAAATCCAGGTGAGACAATCGATTGAATTTGAGATAGTTATCGTAAAAGCTTTTGTTGAACACCTTGTCTTTCTGAAAGGCTGGAAAGCTTTGAATATGGTCGACCAGTTCCTCATCGCTTACCCGGATGTTGAGGTTGTCAGCTTCAAGGAGCAGGAGTTTTCGTTGAATGAGCGCATCGAGCGCCTGGGTTTTCAGATCCAGCCGTTGAACCAGATCTTCCGAAAACTGGCTTTTGAACTGCTCGCGGTAAAAATTGACTAAATTGTTGAAGGTTTTATCGTATTCACTGTGCTGGATGTCGATGCCTTCCACCGTGGCAACCACTCCTCCACGCGAGCCGGTGGAGCCGCCCATTCCCCATGAGTAAAAAATGGTGCCGACAAAGGCAAAGATTATCAGCCATAAAATGGTCTTGATCATCCAGGAATTGGCGTGTTGCCGGATAAGATTGAGCATTCAAGGAACTCCCTTAATTATAGAAATTGTTTTATAAAGCCACTTACTATAATAAAACCATTGGATGAATCGCAACCGTTTATATTTCAAAAAAAATAAGAAGATTTTGATTCGATCCAAAAATGGCTGATTCGCCATCCACCGTGTAAGCATTTAGCGGGATTTTGTGATGGAAATGGCAGGTTATTTGACTTGCAATTTATTCGCCATACTGATATAACGAAAAGCTTATCAAAAACAATAGGTTATGAAAGTGGAAGTCATTTTCTGAGGAGCCGGGCTTGTTCGACTTATTTTGGGATTTATTTTCAAATGATCTGGCAATCGATTTAGGAACAGCCAATACCTTGGTCAACGTTCGGGGCGAAGGAATCGTCTTGCGCGAACCTTCCGTTGTGGCGCTGAACAGCCAAACCAACGAAGTGCAGGCGGTGGGGATGGAAGCGAAACAGATGCTGGGCCGGGCTCCGGGAAGCATTGTTGCGATTCGCCCCATGAAAGACGGGGTCATCGCTCATTTTGAGGTGACGGAAAAAATGATCCGCCACTTCATTCAAAAAGTTCATAATAATCGCAAAACCCTGGTTCGTCCGCGCGTGGTGATTGCCGTGCCTTCGGGAATCACCCAGGTCGAAAAGCGCGCTGTCCGGGATTCCGCGGAATCGGCGGGTGCCCGGGAAGTTTTCTTGATTGAAGAACCCATGGCCGCCGCCATCGGCGTCGATCTTCCCGTTCAGGAGCCGACCGGCAACATGATCATTGACATTGGAGGGGGAACCACTGAGGTGGCCATCATCTCCATGTCCGGAATCGTTTACAGTAAATCCATTCGCATCGCAGGCGATGAGATGGATGAAGCCATTGTCAATTATATAAAACGCAAATACAATCTGTTGATCGGCGAACGCACTGCGGAAGAGGTGAAAATAAGTATCGGTTCCGCTTACCCCATGGAAAAGCGAATGACGATGGAAGTCAAAGGCCGGGACCTGGTCGCCGGCATTCCCAAAACCCTGGTTGTTTCCGATGAAGAAATCCGCGAAGCCCTGACCGAGACCTTTGGCACGATCGTGGAATCGGTTAAAATCGCTTTGGAACGCACGCCCCCCGAACTGGCGGCGGATATTGTGGATAAAGGCGTGGTGGTCGCCGGTGGCGGTTCCTTGATCAAAGGTTTGGACATTTTGTTCAAGGAGGCGACGGGTTTGCCCATCACGTTGTCGGAAGACCCCTTGTCGGCAGTTGCCCTGGGGGCCGGGAAAGTTTTGAACGATCCCAAACTCCTTAAAAAAGTCACTTTGTAGCTGTGCCCAGAAATGGAATCAAAGGCAAACGGTTAATCACGCTTCTCTCCTTGCTCCTCCTGGTTTCGCTGGCATTAATGACCCTCAACATCAAGCGTGAAAAAGGCCCGTTCTTTTTCGAATCCCTGGTTGTCTGGGTGATTTCTCCTTTTCAGACGTTTTTTACCCAGACCGTATCTTCCATTTCAAATGTATTCGATCATTATTTTTTTGTGGTGAACACCTCCCAGGAAAATGAGATGCTTCGCGAGCAGATCGATCGACTCTCTCACGAAAAAAACAGCTTGATCGAGAAGATCAAGGAGCAGGAACGGGTCGCCAGTTTAATCCAGAATGAAGAACCCGAGGAAAGAAGGCTGGTGATCGCCAAGGTCATTGGTAAGGATGCGACCCAATGGTCTAATGTGGTTTTTATCAATAAAGGGACGGATGACGGCATCCAGGAAAATCTCGCCGTGGTGACCAACGCCGGAGTCATCGGACACATCATTCAATCTTCGGGAGGCACATCCAAAGTGTTGCTGATCACCGACAGCCGCAGTGCGGTGGACTCTTTGTTTCAAGATTCCCGGTTTACCGGGGTCATCGTGGGAACCGGAGAAAACGTTGCGCAGATGAAGTATGTTCCAATGAATGCCGAAGTCCAGGTTGGCGACTCCGTGCTTTCCTCCGGGCTGGGGGGAACGTTTCCCAAAGGACTGAAAATTGGGATTGTGAGTCAGGTCGTCAAAAAAAAGCAAGGGTTGTTCCAGGATATCAAGGTCACGCCAAGCGCCGACTTTTCCCGCATGGAAGAAGTGATGGTTCTATTGCCTTAAAAGCCCCTGGAAACAATTCAATTGGGACCACGAGCCAGCCCCCTGGAATGAGAGGCTGGCAGTTGTAACCTTAAAGGGTGTCTTTAAATCACGTTCCCCAATGCCTTTTCTAATTCAGTTCATCATTTTATTGGTTCTTTTTTCTGCCCAGACCACAATTCTTGAAAATATTTCGATTGCCGGCGTCACCCCCGATCTGATTTTGATCTTCGTGGTTTTTTGCGGAATCAATATGCACGGAGGCCGGGGCGTGGGAATGGGGTTTGCCGTCGGATTCATCCAGGATTGCCTGTCCGGCGGGCTTCTCGGAGTCAACACGCTTTCCAAAAGCCTGATTGCCTTTATCTTTTCGGCCCTGAAGGATAAAATACTGGTCGAGGGACTGCTTTCCATCTTTTTGTTCATCATATTCGCTTCCATGCTGGACGGAATGATCTTTTATCTCGTCATGGTCACCTTATTCAAGGGCGAAATTTCGGGAAGCTTTCTATTTTCATCGGTGCCGGTTTATGCCATATACAATGGTTGTGTCGGCCCCATTCTGTTTTACATCCTGGATCTCAACAGGAGATGGATTCACCGTAGATTTTCCAACCCCTATTTACGGCAGTCATGAGTGTATTTCGCTATAGCGCGGATGTTTCGGAAACCGTCCGGGGAAAAATCAAGATATTTGTGGTGCTGGTCATCATTGCCTTTTTATGTCTGTGGATGCGGATTTGGTACCTGCAGATATTAAAGGGGGCGTACTTTCAGGCCAAATCCGAAAACAACCGCGTCCGGTTGACTGCCCTTCCTGCTTACCGGGGAACCATCAAGGACCGCAACGAAGAAACCCTCGTCAGCATCCGCCCGTCCTTCAATCTTTACGTCACACCGGAAGACGCGCAAAATCTACCCGAAACGCTGAAATGGTTGCAGGAAATCATTGAATTCGACAAAGATCAGGTGTTCCAACGGATCAAGGAAACGCCGCCTTTCAAACAGGTATTGATCAAAAGAGACATCGACCGCAAGCAGGTTGCCATTGTGGAAGAGAGCAAGATGCGGCTCCCAGGCATCGACATCAAAGTCGAGCCTCTTAGAAGCTACGTTTATGGCGACATGGCGACCCACGTTCTGGGGTATTTGGGAGAGATATCCAAGACCAAACTCGAAAGCCTGAACGACCCCAGCTTTGAGCAGGGAGACTTCATAGGCAAGAACGGATTGGAAATTATTTATGAAACCATGTTGCGCGGCAAGAAGGGGTACAAGGAAGTAGAAGTCGATGTTTCCGGCCGCGAACTGCAAACCCTGAGAAAGCTTCCGCCCAAAAGCGGCAACACCCTGGTTCTGACGCTGGACCTTCGCGTGCAGAAAGTTTTGGAAGAAGTCATGACCGGAACGCCGGAGGATCCCATTTCCGGGTCCGTCGTGGCGATGAAAGTCCACACCGGCGAGATCATCGCCATCGCCAGCAAACCCTCCTTTGACTCCAACCTGTTCGCCGCGGGAATTTCCAGGGACAACTGGAAGACGCTTGTGGAAGATGAACTCCATCCCCTGCAACACCGGACCATCAGCGGTCAATATCCCCCAGGCTCGACCTACAAAATCGTCACCGCCCTCGCGGGACTGGAAGAAAACATCGTCACACCCGAAACGACCTTTTACTGCCCAGGCCATTTTCGATTGGGACGGGGGAAGTACCGTTGCTGGAAACGCGGCGGGCACGGCACCGTGGATCTTCATAAAGCCCTCGTGCAATCCTGCGACGTGTATTTTTATACCGTCGGCAACCGGCTGGGCATCGACAAACTGCACGAATACGCCAGAATGCTCGGCCTGGGCGAATACACCGGAATCCAGTTGATGGGAGAAAAACGCGGGATCAACCCCAGCACAAAATGGAAACTCGCCAGCCGCAACGAACCCTGGTTGTTGGGCGAGACCATTTCCGCCTCCATCGGTCAGGGCTACAACCTGGTGACCCCCCTTCAGCAGGCGAAAATGATGGCCACCGTCGCCAATGGAGGCGTGGCGCTGAAACCCTATCTGGTGAAAAAAATCATCGACCCCGATGGCAAAACCATCAAGGAATTTCATGCCAAAGTAGAAAACAAAATCAAAGTGCATCCCGAATACCTGGAGCTCGTGAAAAAAGCTCTGTTGGGCGTGGTGAATGAGCCCAGGGGAACGGGCCGCCGGTCGCGCCTCAAAGACATCCAAGTGTCGGGAAAAACCGGAACCGCCCAGGTGGTCAAACTAAAAGTCACCGAAGACATCGAAGATGAAGATAAAATTCCCTACCACTTTCGCGACCACGCCTGGTTCGTGGCGTTCGCCCCCTATGAAAAACCGGAAATCGCGGTAGCGGTTTTAGTCGAACACGGAGGTCATGGCGGGGCCAGCGCGGCGCCCGTGGCAAAAAAAGTGATGGAGGCCTACTTCAAACATTACCCGCCGTATGAATTGCTGGAAAAAGCCGAATCCATTGCAAATGGAGTGCAAGAGGTGGAAAAGGAAGAAAAGCCGTCCAACCCTTAACGGACGAAAATGTCCACGCTCGCCGCATTTTCGTGGCCGGATTCCAGAAGACGGTAGAGCAATCGGTAAGAGCCGCTTCTGACAAAACCCAACCGGATACTTTTATTATGCGGGAGTTTTTTCAACGAGAAAACTTCCTCGTTGCTGTCCACATGGCATAACGAAATATCCTGCAGAGAATCCTCGTGGTCATTTTTTAGAATGACGCCGGATTTGGGGGACACGAAAACAGGAGCCGGATGTTGACTAGCGTGTTTCATGTAAATGGTGGTGGACTTGAACCCGGTACCCCGGTTCAGATTGAACTTCCCCGTCCAGGGATGTTCCCAATAACTGAATTCAATAAACCGTTCATTGATGAACTGAGCAAAAACCCGGTTTTCGATCTGCCGTTCGGGGTCTTTCAAAAGTCGATTCACGTTAACACGCATTGAGGTTAATGAGGCACGTTCAATGTAAAACGAAGCGCTGGCGGCGGCAATCAGCATAATTCCTAAAAAAAGTGTAGGAAAATTCCTAATAGGCCGGAAAAAAGTTGTGCGGGGCGGAGGGCTAACCCCCCTCAATTGCAGAAAAAGGGATGGAAGCGTATTTTAACCATTGCCCGCCGTTTGAATCGGTGGAAACAGCCGAGACAAAAAACGCGCCCGTTCCTGCCGATGAGGGAAGTGAACCGCAGTAGTTTTCCTGTGCTTAGGCCCGAGAATGGAAAGGGTGGCGGCAAGATTTCCACGCGTTAAATAAAAGTAAATTTGTTTTCAGACCAATTTTAACTTTAGAAAGTCCTTATCTTTCTTTTTAGATTCTTCTAATTGTTTAGGCAAACCAACTAAGCCAAATACAAGATTTTCAATTTCATAAACTGGAATATTTAATTGAGAAGCAATATCTTTTTTTGTGATTCGATCATTCCATAAATCTGTAAAAACCTTTTTCCATACGGTAGAAATTTCTCGCTCTATTTCATTGGGTTCTTTTGTTCGATATCCATAACTACTTAGTTGAATACACAAGGTACGATAATTTCTTTCAGAAATGATTCCAAGTTTTTTCAACCTATATGTAAGGGCCATAACTGATACCCGCCATCTTTTCTTTGCATAAATCAATTGATCAATCGAAGTAATACAGGGAATTTTTGCAAGAATATCTGCTTCAGGCATGAGGAATGATGAAGCAAAATCATTTGCTTCAATTTCGACCTGCCTTCCTTGTTTAGGCCCCCCGTGCTTATGTAAAACTAAATGCCCTAACTCATGCGCGGCGTCAAAACGACTATGCTCCGCAGTTTTAAAAGTATTTAAAAAAACAAATGGAACATTTTTTTCCCAACAAGAAAACGCATCTACATTTTTTGTGTTTTCTGACAAGGAGAATACCCGCAGTCCTTTGGATTCTAAAAGCTGAACCATATTTCCAATTGGTTGCTCACCCAAGCACCAATGTTGTCGTAAAATTCTGGCAGCTACAGCTGGTTCACTTTCTTGCCCTAAATCCAATAGGTCAGGCTTCGGTAGCTCAAAACGTTCAGACACCCAATCCGAAAGTAAATATGCTAGTGACCCAGCTGCTAAAGCCGCATCTCTCTCTTTAGCGGTCATTGCAACCATACTTCTAAAACTGGCTGAGTCCTTATCTAACTCATCTAAATCATTTCCAAAAAAAAAGTCCTTAGGATATCTGAGGGCAGTAGCAATTTTTTCTATTGTTTCCTTTTTGGGAATATTATCTCCTCTTTCGATTCTGGTTATTTGAACCGGAGTTACTCCCACTAACTCTGCAAGAGCTTTACTCGTTAGCCTACATCTCTTCCTTATCAGGCTGAATCTTTTATGGTTAAACATAGACATCCTATTTTCGTGCAATATTAACTTCAAATTCCTTAAAATCACCATCATCACCATCATCAAAATTTGACAATGAAAATTCAGGAAGATCTCCATCTCCATCTTGTAGGAGAAAAATTCTTTCTAAAAATCCAGAGAACTGACCACAATCAACTGATTTCGGCAGGGACAACTCTGCTGAAATAATACCTTGATTTTCAGATACGCACAGATACCAAGCTGAAGTTTTATTTGCAGGCATTGCTCGATTTATTTCCTCCTCAGAAAATAAAATCCCTTGATTGTTAGAGACAGTCCGCTCAGACCCTGGACCTTTTTTTGACCTGGCTCTTGGTTCCCAATTCTTTTCGGATGCACGATCAACATTCTGAAAAATAATTTTTATTGTTGCTATAGAATTTACTATTCCCTCTACAGAATCTTTTCTATTGATTTGCCACCCTTGGGAACGAAGGATTTCCCTCAGAGACCTTGTTCCCGCAAAATATGCTAACGACCCTGGGGCATTTGCTGCATCATTATCGGTACAACTATTTCGAGCTAATACAGCATCGTGGATTACCTTAATAAGATCGGAACGAACTAAACCCATTTTCTTCAATTTTTTACCAACTTCATCACTATCTTCTAATATCCTTGCCAGTTCCATAAGACACCTCGTACGTTAATATTCGTGTGAATTTTTACATAAAAAATTAACATGGTCAAGAGATTCATGGTAATTTTTTCGTCATATCGAAACAGGTGGGAGGGATATAGGTTCTTCCATCAAGCAGAAATCATCAGATCTTTATCGTGTAAACGCTTGATGCGGTCGCGGAGTTCGGCGGCTTTTTCAAACTCCAGATTTTTGGCCGCCGCGAACATTTGTTTCTCCAGCCGCGCAATCAAAGAAAATCATCCACAAATAATCCAATGTGAGGATTGATGATTTTCGTTTTCGTCTTTTCTTTGAAATTGGCGGGTCTCAAGCCAATACAACGTCTTGGGGAGATTCCCCTTTTCTTCGACGGGTGACCTGAACCCTTACCTTTCGATCCAGCTTATTCAAAAATGCAAACAACCGTTCCTGGGAGAACAGTGTGTAGCGACCGTTCATCAGGTTCGATACTTCCGGTTGCTTGATCTCCAGGAGTTTGCCGATCTCTCGTTGCTTGAGTTTTTTCTTTTCAAGGATCATCCGCACGGAATGACCGAGTTTGGCCCGTATTAAAAGTTCTTCGGAATCATCCAGTCCCAAATCTTCAAACACATTTCCAGAACTTTCTTCAAAGGCTATTTTTTCATTTTTCTTCATGATTGTTTTTCCTTTTCTATTGCCACGGCTTCCTTATAACGCCGAGCGATCATTTCGATATCCAGCTTGGCTGTTTTTCGGCCCTTGGGAGCTTTCTTCTGAAATGCATGCAGAACGTAAACCCGTTTGCCAATCTGCACCGCGTAAACTGTGCGGTAGGTGTTGGTTTCGAAGCGGGTGACGATTTCCAGGACTCCGCTGGCCACGCCCTTAAACGGCTTGGCTTGCGGAGGTTTTGTCCCTTTTTGAACGTCAAAAAGCGCGGCTCCAATGTCCTGCCGCGCTTCCCGTGGAAACGATTGAACCTGTTTTCGCGCATCTCCCACCCATACCACGGGTTTCAGATTGTCTTCATCCATACTGCCTTTTATGATATAAGTATTTACTTATATTTTCAAGAAATATATTTTAACTTTCCTGGCGGCTTTGCATGAGGAAAGGTTTTAACTCAAGCCGAGATCATCAGATCTTTGTCACGCAGGCGTTTGATCCGGTCGCGGAGTTCGGCGGCTTTTTCAAACTCCAGGTTCTTGGCCGCCGCGAACATTTGTTTTTCCAGCCGCGAAATCAATTGATGGACGTTGCCGGTGTTGTTGTATTCCTCTTCCTCTTCGGCCACCAGCGGCACGACGGCAAATTTCTCTGCCTGGCTCAGGGATTCGCCCACGGATTTTACGATCGACGCGGGGGTGATGTTGTGTTTCTCGTTGTATTCCAGTTGAATCGTTCGCCGTCGGTTCATCTCGGTGATCGCCGCCTGCATGGAGCGGGTCACCGTGTCGGCGTACATGATGACTTTGCCCTCGACATGACGGGCCGCGCGGCCCGACGTTTGAATCAGCGAGGTCGTGGAACGCAAAAATCCCTCCTTGTCCGCATCGAGAATGGCGACGAGGGTCACTTCCGGAATGTCCAACCCTTCGCGCAACAGGTTGATGCCGATCAAGGCGTCGAATTCCCCGAGACGCAGTTCGCGGATGATCTGGCTCCGCTCCAGGGTCACGATGTCGGAATGCAGGTATTTCACCTTCAGCCCCAGTTCGGAATAATGTTCCGTCAAGTCCTCCGAAAACCGTTTGGTGAGCGTGGTGATCAGAATGCGTTCCTCTTTTTCTGCCCGTTTTAATATCTCATGGTGCAGGTCGTCCACCTGGCCTTTGACCGGTTTTATCTCGACTTCGGGATCGACCAGCCCGGTCGGGCGCACGATCAATTCCACCACCTTGCCGTCTGACTTTTCGATTTCATAAGGCCCCGGCGTCGCGGACACATAGATCACCTGGTTGACGTGCTCCTGGAATTCATGAAATTGCAGGGGCCGGTTGTCGAACGCCGAAGGCAGGCGGAATCCGTAGCGCACGAGGGTTTCCTTGCGCGAGCGGTCGCCCTTGTACATGCCCTGCAATTGCGGCAGGGTGACGTGGCTCTCGTCGATGACGAACAGCGAGTCGTCGGGAAAATAGTCCAGAAGCGTGGGCGGCGGTTCGCCTGCCGGGCGGTCCATCAGGTGGCGCGAGTAATTCTCGATGCCCTGGCAATAGCCCACCTCCTTGATCATTTCCAGATCGAACATCGTCCGCTGATCGATGCGTTGCGCCTCGACCAGCAGGTTCTGGCTTTCAAAATAGTGCACGCGCTCTATGAGTTCCTCGCGGATGGCGGCAATGGCCTTGTTCAGCAGTTCCTTGGGGGTCGCGTAATGACTGGCCGGGTAAATGGCGATGCGGTCCAGATCGCGGATGCCTTTGCCCGTTAATGGGTCGAAAGCCTGAATGCGGTCGATCTGGTCGCCAAAAAACTCGATGCGCACGGCTTCGTTGCGTTCGTAGACCGGCAGCACTTCCACCACATCGCCGCGCACCCGGAACGTGCCGCGCTGGAAGTCGATATCGTTGCGCTTGTACTGGATGTCCACCAGCTTTTTCAACACCTGTTCCCGGTCGATGGTCATGCCCCGTTCGGCAAACACCAGCATGCCGTGATAGGCTTCCGGCGATCCCAGTCCGTAGATGCAGGAGACGCTGGCGACGATCACCACATCCCGCCGTTCAAACAGCGAATGCGTGGCGGCGTGGCGCATTTTGTCGATTTCATCGTTGATGGAGGCGTCTTTTTCGATGTACGTGTCGGTATTGGCGAGATACGCTTCCGGTTGATAGTAATCGTAATAACTGACAAAATAGCCCACCGCGTTTTCCGGGAAAAAGGCTTTGAATTCGCTGTACAATTGCGCCGCCAGGGTTTTGTTATGCGCCAGGACCAGCGTCGGTTTTTGAATCTCCTGAATGACGTTGGCGATGGTGTAGGTTTTCCCGGACCCGGTCACCCCCAGAAGCGTTTGCCGGGGGGTCGCGGAATCGCAGTTTTTCACCAGTTGTTCGATGGCTTTGGGTTGATCGCCGGCAGGCTGGAACTCGGCGTGCAATTTGAACGGGGTCATGGCAAATTTCGGGTTGTTAAATGAAGGTTTTAAAATAACATAATTTATGTGGTAAATTAAGAAAACTGGAGCTTTGCGAATCAGCAGAATCCGCTGTTTCTCTCCTCAACTCCTTCGCGGAAGGCGAGCTTGCTCACGACGCGAAACGTTTTTCGAGGCCAGCGCACCGCTGGACGAAATAATCATATTCAATGGGTTTTGTTAAGAATAGAATTCTTCCCTGACCCCTGTGATTTAACATTAGCTCTCATGCCCGGAACGGGTACTTTAAAAAGGGGGAATCGAATGCTCCCCCCTTCAAGAAGGGAGCCGGGGGGATTTGTACCCTCCCAGCACCATCGGGGATGACCGTCTTGATGCAAAGGTCGCCTCGGGGTCAAAGAGAAAGAAAGGCAATTTGTGGATTCCAACGAGGAAATAATCAAGACCTTCCAGGCCGGTGATTCCACCATCACGCTGGTGGGCACCGCACACGTATCGCAAAAGAGCGTCGAACTGGTGGAAAGCGAGATCCAGAGCGGAAAATACGATTGCGTGGCGGTGGAGCTTTGTCAGCCCCGGTTTGAGAACCTGATCAACCGGTCGGGATGGAAAAATCAGGACATCTACCAGATTTTCCGGCAAAAGCGGGCGACTTTACTGCTCATCAACCTGGCGTTGTCCGCCTATCAAAAACGGTTGGCCGAAAAGGTCGGGGTGGAAGCCGGTCAGGAAATGGTGCGCGCGATTGAATTGTCCAAAGAGAAAGACCTCCGCCTGGAGGTCATCGACCGCAACATCACCACCACGCTTCAACGCCTGGTGACCGGCGTTTCCTTCTGGCAGAAATTGAAGATCTTTTCAGGATTGGTGGCCGGTATATTCGTGGGCGAGGAAGTGAGCGAAAAGCAGATTGAAGAACTTAAAAAAGGCGACATGCTGCAAACCGTGGTCGAGGAATTTGGCGAGACCCTGCCGCAATTCAAGCAAGTCCTCATTGATGAACGCGACGAATACATGACGGGCAATTTGCTTCGGCTCACGCAATCGCCGGACGCGCCAAAAAACATCCTTGCCGTTGTGGGGGCCGGGCACCTGATCGGCATGATGCCGGCGTTCTCCAACCCGCCCGATGAAAAGCGCTTGCAGGAGCTGGATGAAAAACCGCCTCCCAGCCGGGTCGGTTACTATATAGGCTGGACCATTTGCATCCTGATCCTCAGCATGTTTTACGTCGGTTACAGCCGTTCGCCGGAATTGGGCCTGCAACTGGTGATCACCTGGGTGGCGTTGAACGGCGGGTTGAGCGCTCTCGGAGCGGCGATTGGACTGGCGCATCCCCTGTCGATATTGACGGCTTTTGTGGCCGCGCCGCTCACCTCGCTGAACCCGACCATCGGCGCCGGAATGGTAGTCGGTCTGGTGGAGTCTTATCTGCGTAAACCCAAAGTCAGCGATTTCGAGGCCCTGCGTGAGGACATCGGCACCATGAAGATGTGGTGGAAGAACCGGGTGGTGCGGGTTCTGATGATCTTTTTCTTTGCCAATATAGGCTCGGCAGTGGGGACTTACGTTGCCGGAGCCTCGATCGTCACACAGATTTTCGGGTGACGGGCCATGGCCGATTCCCGTCCGCGGATCGCCGTCACCCCGCCGGCGTTTTGTAAATCGGCAACCCTTCGCGACGCACTCTGCAAATCGTTTCCGCAATCCATATTTAATGAAAAAAACCGCTACCTGACAGAACCCGAGCTGATCACTTTTTTACAGGATGCCGAGGGCGCCATCATCGGCCGCGACCCCGTCCATGAAAAGATGATAAAGGCTTTGCCCCGCCTGAAAATCATCGCCAAATACGGCGTCGGTCTCGACAACATCGACCAGGAGGCCCTGTGTCGTCACAATGTGAAATTCGGTTGGACTGGCGGGACCAACAGCCTTTCGGTGGCGGAGTTGACCTTAGGGTTCATGATCGGATTGTGTCACAACACGTTTTCCAGAGGATTCGCCTTAAAACAGAACGATTGGCAAAAAGACGGTGGCACTCAATTGACCGGGAAGACGGTGGGCATCATCGGCTGCGGCCACGCGGGGTCGGAAGTCGTCCGCCTGTTGGCCCCGTTCCAATGCCGGATTCTAGTGCGCGACATCGTCGATAAAACCGGGTTTTGCCGGAACCATGCGGCTCAGGTGGCGAGTCTCGATGAAGTCATCGAACAGTCGGACATTCTCACCCTGCACGTGCCGTTAACGGATGCGACCCGCAACCTGGTCGCCGAAAAAACCCTGGCACAAATGAAATCAACAGCTTTCTTAATCAATACCAGCCGCGGAGAGGTTGTCGATCAAAATGCGTTAAAGGCAAGCTTAAAAAATGGCGGTATTGCCGGCGCGGCGTTGGACGTGTTTTCTAAGGAACCTCCAGAAGATGCCGAATTTCTGGCCCTTCCCAACCTGATAGCAACCCCGCATATCGGTGGAAACACCGTTGAAGCGGTTGAGGCGATGGGGCGGGCCGCAATCGCCCACCTCGAAGATTTCTTTAGAATGGAGAAATAACTGATCCGCAAAACCCCTGAATACGCTCTTTTTCCCTTCAAAATCCCGCCTGCCGCTTGCCTCGCCCATTTCTGAAATGGCTTGCAAATAAAACCTTTATTGATGGTAGTCCGAATATTTCTTTGGGCTAACTAATTAATTTTGTTTACTTTATGCATGTTTCCATGTAATTCTATATAAATTATTATATTGCTTCACCAGGATTAGTATTTAGCAATCCCTTGAGCGATATTTGATTAAAGTCACACCTTCTTCTTCAAGGAGACCCAATAAATGGAACATGTGATGGGGAAAAGCGGATCTCAAACCCCTTTTATTTTTCGGATTTTTAAGAATGGGGGCAACGGTAAAACCAATCCCAGGGAACTTCAGAGCAAGATAGATGCGATCGATAAATCCCAGGCCGTGATCGAGTTTAATATGGACGGCACGATCATCACCGCCAACGAAAATTTTTTAAACGTGGTGGGTTATTCTCTGGAAGAGATCAAGGGCCAGCATCACCGCATGTTCTGTGAACCCTCCTACGCGAACAGCCCAGCCTACAGGGCGTTCTGGGAAAAGCTGAACCGCGGAGAATACGATACCGGAGAATACAGGAGGTTGGGCAAAGGCGGTGTGGAAGCCTGGATTCAAGCATCTTATAATCCCATCATGGACTCTAAAGGCAGACCCTATAAGGTGGTGAAGTTCGCCAGCAATGTGACCCAGCAAAAACTGATGAACGCCGAGTATCAGGGAAAGGTGGACGCCATTGGGAAAGCCCAGGCCGTGATCGAGTTTAATATGGACGGCACGATCATCACCGCCAACGAAAACTTTTTAAACGTGGTGGGTTATTCTCTGGAAGAGATCAAGGGCCAGCATCACCGCATGTTCTGTGAACCCTCCTACGCCAACAGCCAGGAATACAAGGCGTTCTGGGAGAAACTGAACCGTGGAGAATACGATACGGGGGAATACAGGAGGTTGGGCAAGGGCGGTGCGGAAGCCTGGATTCAGGCGACTTACAATCCGATTATGGACATGAACGGCAAACCCTTTAAGGTGGTGAAATTTGCCAGCAATGTGACCCAGCAAAAACTGATGAACGCCGAGTATCAGGGAAAGGTGGACGCCATTGGGAAAGCCCAGGCCGTGATCGAGTTTAATATGGACGGCACGATCATCACCGCCAACGAGAATTTTTTAAATGTGGTGGGTTATTCTCTGGAAGAGATCAAGGGCCAGCATCACCGCATGTTTTGTGAGCCGGACTACGCCAACAGCCAGGAATACAAGGCGTTCTGGGAGAAACTGAACCGTGGAGAATACGATACGGGGGAATACAGGAGGTTGGGCAAGGGCGGTGCGGAAGCCTGGATTCAGGCGTCCTATAACCCGATTATAGACATGAACGGCAAACCCTTTAAAGTGGTCAAATTTGCGACGAACATCAGTGAAAAAGTCCAAAAAGTGGCTCAAATCCTGGAAGTTGTCAATGCCGCCAGCGAAGGGGATTTGACCCGGGAGTTAAAAGTAGCCGGCACCGATGATGCGGGTCAGATTGGAGAAGGGTTGTCTAAACTCCTCGCCAATTTGAAAAAAATGATTGTCAGCTTTGCAACTCAATCCGATTCTCTGGCATCCTCTTCGGAAGAGTTGACAGCGGTCAGTCAGCAAATGGCGGGGAACGCGGAGGAGACAGCGGCGCAATCGGGTGTGGTGTCCGCCGCTTCCGAGCAGGTCAGTAAGAACGTGCAGACCGTGGCCACCGGCGCCGAGGAAATGAGTGCCAGCATTAAGGAGATTGCGCAGAATGCCAGTGAAGCGTCGCGCGTAGCCAGTGAAGCGGTAAAAGTGGCGGAAACAACGAATGCAACCATCAGCAAACTGGGCGAGAGTTCGGCGGAGATCGGGCAGGTGGTCAAGGTCATCACATCCATCGCGGAGCAGACCAATCTTCTGGCGTTGAACGCCACGATTGAAGCGGCGAGAGCGGGCGAAGCCGGTAAAGGATTTGCGGTGGTGGCCAACGAGGTGAAGGACCTGGCCAATCAGACGGCCAAGGCGACGGAGGAGATCAGCGGCAAGATCAGCGCCATTCAGTCCGACACGCAGAACTCGGTCACCGCGATTGCAGAGATATCCGAGGTGATCAACAAGATCAACGATATTTCCAACACCATAGCCAGCGCCGTTGAAGAGCAGACAGCGACCACAGCTGAAATCGGCCGCAATGTGTCTGAGGCCGCAAGAGGCACATCGGAAATCGCGCAAAATATCACGGGGGTGGCGCAAGCGGCGGAAAGCACGACCCAGGGCGCAACCGATACGCAATCAGCTTCCCGCGAGCTTTCGAAAATGGCATCGGAACTGCAAAATTTGATCAGTCAGTTTAAAGTTTAAAGAGGCCAAAGGGACAGAAAAACCCTTTTACTTCTCACAACCCTGATTGTAGGAAGCACAGTGAAATCTTCCCTGATTGTAGATGAGGGAAATCGAATTGTGATCAAGAAGCTGGAAGTGGGACAATAAAAAATCAAAAGACGTTAAATGGAATGATAGAAATTAAGAAAAAATCAAAGGCTTCGAAAAAATCAGCTCAAAAAATGGCCCAGACGGGTTGATCTATAAAGGACCATGGATTCAATCGATACGAAAGTGCCGGTCGGTTGGAAAAAGGTTTTACGGTAAACCAGAGCAAATGGTTTGATTGAGAGACTTGGGAAAATATTTCTTGAGAAAAAGGGGCAATGGTTTCATTGCCCCTTTTTTTTTGCGCGAAACCTCGAGTCTTTATCAGGGTTTATTATTAAAATAGACCTATGTACAATTATTGCAGTTGAGTAAACTCTCAAAGGGTTTTATGCGGTTTTCGAACCCATCTGTAATCTTGATGAAATGGTTGGCTATGGATAACTCGCAAAATTTAGAAGATGGGTACAGCAGAGAAGACTGGCAGAAACATTACGCAGAGGATGACCTGCGTTGGGATTTAGGCCAGGTGGCTCCGCCATTTGTCCGCTTGTGGGAAGAGAAAAAACTCGGGCAGGGAAGGGCGATCATCCCCGGTTGTGGCCAAGGTCATGAAGTCCTGTTTCTGGCGGCGAAGGGATTTCAGGTCACCGGGTTGGATTATGCTCCCGGTGCGGTGGATCTGCTTTCCCGGTCGCTGAAAGAAAAAGGGCTGAGCGCCGAGATCCTCCAGCAGGATTTTTTTGAGTTGGATGAAAAACATCACTCGCAATATGATCTCATGCTGGAGCAGGCGTTTTTTTGCGCCATTGTTCCCTCACAACGCTCTACGTATGTTGAAACCGCGACCAGGATTTTGAAAAAAGGTGGGTTGCTTGCTGCTTTGTTTTACGAAACCAACGAGGAAGGCGGTCCGCCTTTCAATACCACTCCGGCGGATATCCTCGAACACTTTTCCGATGAGTTTCATATTGAGGCTCTGGAAAAAACTCCCGATTCCGTAGAAAAAAGAAAAGATAAAGAATGGCTGGGCTTACTCAGGAAAAAGTGATGTCTGCGTTTTTGGTGGAACCGTTCGTTGCAGGCATTCCATCCTGTCATTTTTAGGCGAGTTGATTTCCGGCGAAACCGCAACCCTCTTCATGAGATCAGCAGGGAAGGGCGCCAGCAGGGATTGCAGGGTCTTCAAATCCGAAGCGGGCGCGAGCCAGACTTTATAATCACCGGGTGCCAGGATGACCGGCATGCGATGGTGAATGGGTTGCACCAGTGAATTGCAGTCGGTAGTGATGATTGAAAACGTTCGAAGAGAACCGCCGTCCTTTTTCCATTCCGACCAGATTCCCGCAAACGCGAATAGAGCCTCATCACGCAGAGTAAAATAGTGGGGTTGTTTTCCGGATTCGTTTTTTTTCCATTCGATGAACCCATCGGCGGGAACGAGGCATCTTTTGGTTTTGAAAGATTCTTTGAAACTGGGTTTTTCATGAACAGTTTCCGCCCGGGCGTTGATCAGTCGCGATGCCATTTTGTCATCTTTGGCCCACGATGGGATCAACCCCCAGTGCATGGCTGCAAGCTCCCGATTTTCTTCCTGGACCGTGACAACCGGGCATTTCTGAGTGGGGGCGATGTTGTAGCGCGCCTTGTGGTCGAATTTTATTTCCATTTGACCAAAGTGGGATTTTATTGCTTTGGCAGTTTTCGTTAAAGTGTAGCGTCCGCACATAATCCAATAAAAAGGTTGATGTATTGGAAAAACCGCTTAAACCCGGTACTATGGATATAATAATAGCTTATTTTTTAAAAACGTTATCATTGATTAAGTATAAATATGAAAGTCGATAAGAAAACCTATACAGGAATTTTCAGAGATGGCGGAGCAGGGAAGCTTGCCAAACGCCGCTTCCGCGACCGGCGCAAAAAATTGATGAACCGGGAGCGCAAATTGATGGTGATCACCGGGGTTCCCTATGGACCGGAAGGTGAGACGGTGTGGTCCTATGCCTATTGCCCGACCTATCAGGAACCCGCCATGATGTATTTGACCGGGATCAACCAGCCCAACGTGGTTTTGGTCCTCGACCCGGATTCCAAAGAATCGGATGAGATTCTTTTTGTGGCCGAAAAAGACCCGACCCATGAGTTTTGGAACGGCATTCGCTTTGGAGTGGGCGATATAAAAAGTGTGAGAGAAGTCCAAAGCGTCACAGGCATAAAAGATGTCCGTGACATTCGCGAATTAAAGAATGTTCTTAAAGAACGGTTCCTGAAGCAGAAAAACAAACAATTGGGGACCCTGTGGATGGAAGGCGTCAAAAACGGTAAAAAGACGGAGGTGAAGACAGATCACAACTGGGACTTCAAGACCCAGGTGTCCCGTTGGGTCGGTTCGTGGAACGCCTCCGGCAATGGATTGGTCAACATCATGAAAAGCCACTTTGACCTGAGACTGCCCCTCGACTCTTACGATGTGGACAACACGCAAAAAGCCAGCGATATTACCGGAACCGCTTTCAAGACCACACTGAAAAACTTTAAAAAGTTCAGGAACGAATATCAGGTTCAGGGTTTTCTGGAAGGGCAGATGCTGATGAACTCCCCCTACGGCCTGAGTTTCCCATCCATCGTGGCGTCCGGGCGCAATGCCACGGTTCTGCATTACATGAAAAACGACGATGAATTTTCCCGTGATGAACTTGTGTTAATCGACTTTGGAGTTCGTTGGATGACGATGCATGCCGATATTTCCCGGACGGTCCCCGCCTCCGGAAAGTTCAACCCCCTGCAGAAAATGCTCTATGAGATCGTTTTGAAGGCGCAAAAGACCGTGCAAAAAACGGCAAAAATGGGCGTGACCATCGATACCTTGAACGATTGTTGCTGGGGGTCGGTCAATGGCGATCTGGAAAACGTGTTTCGCAAAGCCGGAGGAAAATTCAAACTCAAATATTACGACCGGCCCCACGGCGTCAGCCACCTGATGGGGGAGCAGGAACACGATGGCGATCCCTTTCGCAACTATTTGTCGGAGCCGATGAAAGCCGGCTGGCTGATCAGCAACGAACCGGGGCTATATGGAGAGTTCAAGATCAAGCTGAATGGCAGGACATACGATGAAGAAATCGGCATCCGCATTGAGGACAACCTGTTGATCACCGAAACGGGTTGCAGAAACATGTCGCGGAAAATTCCCAAGTCCGTCGCAGAAATCGAACGATTGATGACGGGAAAGTAGAGGATGTAATGTCAGTATATTCGAAATTCCTTCCGAAGTTTCCTAATCGTCATGATTTATTGAAGGATCGATAATCAGGCGTTGCGCGTACCTGAAGCGGATGCCCCCTTCCGGGCGGTTGGATAGCGTGATGGTTCCTCCGAGCCGTTGCGCGATTTCCTGACTGATGGCCAGTCCAAGTCCATTGCCAGGCCGTGGATTTCCCCGGGTGCGGTAAAAGGGTTCCATCACCTGTTGCAACTCATTTTCGGGTATCCCGCTACCGGTGTCGTCGACACAAAATATTGCTTTTCCTTGCTCGGCAAACAGACTGATATCGACCTTGCCGCCTTCAGGAGTGTAGCGGATCGCATTGTCAATGGCATTGCGGACCAATTGACCGAGCCGTCCTTCCTGATCCAGCAGATCAATGGAGTCCTGTCTCGTCACCCCCAGATCAACTTTTGCGGATTCTGCCATCGGGTAAAGATCTGCGATGGCATCTTGCACCACCTTGTTAAGTGACACAACTTCCGTCGGACCCTCATGATCGCTTTGTAAGCGAGCGAGATCAAGCAACTGACTGACCAACCCACTGACACGGTCCAAACCCTGTCGCAAAAGTTTCTGTCGTTCCATGCGATCCGTCTCGGAATTGGCTTTCTCGGTATTTTCCACAAGCAGGGATAACGCCGTTACCGGGGTCCGCAATTCGTGAGCCGCATCGGCAATGAATCGATACTGTTTTTGCATCGCTTGCTGGATTCTTTCCAGCAATACATTGATTGACGAAACGAACGGGAAAATTTCTACAGGGATAGCCGTTTCTGGCAATGGCTTAAGCCCGGTGACATCCTGCTGATCCAGGCTTGCTGCTAGTGACTTTAAGGGATTGAGTCTGTTTCGAATGATTAAATGGATTATGACAAGCATCACAATTACCAATAACACAATTGGCAAAAAGACATTGAGACTGCTGATTAAGGCAATATCATCGCGTAACTCGGTTTTCTGCGCAATGGCATAACGCTGGCCGCTGGATGTCAGCTTGAAGGTAAAAACCCGGTACTGCTCGTCATCCAGAGTGATTGTTTGCAGCCCGTTCCTGAGATTTGCCGGTAATTGTGGCAATGCTTGTGGGGAATTCACATCCAGCCTGCGAATAAGAACCGCTTCATCCTCTACATCTTCTGCATCAGGAGGTGACGGTGTGTTTTCATTAAGTTGGCCGGTTTTAACCAGAATCGCTATTTCCCGGAGGGTACCGTCCTGATGTTCGCGGGCTTCATGAAATGTGATACCACTGGCGACCAGGCCGGCGACAAGTGCAAAAGCCAAAGCCGTCCAAATAATCCAGCCACTGAGGTCGCGTTGCAAAGATTGGCGGGTTTTCACTTGCTCACCATCCATCCCAACCCGCGGACATTCTTAATGACGTCTTTTCCAAGTTTTTTTCGTAAGCCATGAATAATGAACTCTACGGCATTGCTGGCCACTTCTTCATTCCATCCATAGATACGTTCCTCCAGAACGTCCCTGGCCAGAATAGCTCCAGGTCGAAGCAGTAATGCGTCCAACAGGGCATACTCTCTTGCGGATAATACGTGCGACTGTTTATCTCGAGTGGCCTCCCGCGTAGCGGGATTGAGAGAGATATCGCCATTGGATAGCAGTGGGTCCGCCAGCCCATGGTTGCGGCGCACAACGGCCCGCATGCGCGCCAGTAATTCTTCGATGGAGAAAGGCTTGACCAGGTAATCATCCGCACCGTAATCCAGCCCCATGATTCTGTCTTTTACAGAATCGCGTGCGGTTATGATGATGGTGGGAACAGCATTTTTCTTTTGACGCAATTCACGTAAAACGTCCATTCCGTCTTTACGTGGCAGGCCAAGATCCAGCAATACCAGGCCATAATTCTGGGTCTGGGTTGAAGACAATGCGGTAGCACCGTCCTGCACCCAGTCGACGGCAAAAGCGGCGTCCTTCAGTGCCTGCTTCACAGCATTGCCAATTAGCGGGTCATCCTCAACGAGAAGAATGCGCATGGCCTATTCATCAATTAAAGTATTTTCAACATAAATACTCTGGCGCATAATGGGCCCATAGAGTCGTACGGTCTGGGGGACGGTTGCTGAATGAAACCTGTACCAAGGATATTATCACAAATAGCAAATGGATAAAAAACCCTGGGCGATAGCGTTAAAGCTCCAGCCATCTCCTCAAAACTCGCGTCGATGAAGCTTAGGCGCTCCGCATTGCTGGGGTCATCTGAAAAGACATGAAACGGATTACCCGGTCACTTTTACCTTTTCGGCCTCCATTCTCGCGCCAGCCTCTGAGCTTCTGCAGTTTCCAAAGGCGTCATGCGCTTCTCAACAGAGACCCTGTTTCGAACAGCATTCCTATTTCCCGTCACTCCGGAAAGATTGAACCACATATAGGCTTGAACGTAGTCTTGCGGAGTTCCCAGTCCATTGAGATGCATCAGTCCCAGATTCCATTGAGCTTCGGTTTGTCCTTGATCCGCTGCTAATTTGTACCACCTGAGTGCTTCCTTGTAATCCTTTTGAACCCCCAGTCCATTGCGGTACATCCAGCCAAGGTTGGATTGGGCCTCTGCCTGCCCCTGGTCTGCCGCCAGTCGATACCACTTAAGAGCTTCCTTGTAATCCGGACGGATTCCATGTCCATGGGAATATATCAACCCCAGGTTAAATTGGGCTAAAGCTTCTTCCTGTTCAGCGGCAATCTTAAATTTTTGGACGGCAGTTTTAATATCTCCCTTGATATAGGCTTCAACACCAGCTTGAAAGTCTGTATCAGGTTCGGTGTATGCCATTGACGGAACAAGGAGGGATAGAAAAACAAGTGTTATACAGAAATTATTTATTTTCCTGGAATGAAATGGAGAAATTTGAACGGCTTTAAAGGTGATATCAATCGTGTTTATAACGCTGTGGAGCGCCGCACGGCTATGGTTTAGTTTAATAGGCTTTATCATAATTTTTCTCAAGGGCAGGCCATCTGGTATTTCCGGATGGCCAAGATGAAAAATAAAGGTATCCGATGCATCGGAGCAACCTGGTTCCGATCATCATCTTTTTCCTATTTGTCGTCATCCTCATCGTCATCATTATCTTCTTTTTCGTGCTTCAGAATTTCTCCAGAGTTTGCATCAATCTTAAGCTCATTCACCTCGCTGTTTTTGGCCAGAACTTCCACTTCCCACACCGTTTGTCCATCGTCATTCTCAAATTCAACACTCACAACATTGCCAGGAATCTGCTGCAAGGCTATTTCAATGGCCTTGTTCAATGAAACTTTAGCCTGAGTAACCGCCTCAACATTTTCAGACTCGGAATTTTTTGCCTGAACGATATAAGCAGTTCCTGCAAAGGAGCTGACAATTAATATTGCAATAGTGATTGTTTTCAAGTGCTTCATAATGTGCCTCCAGGAAGATCGTTAACTAGGTAAGCATTTAAGTTTGCTTATAATGGAGATTAAACTAACCAACTTAGCTAAAACTTAGTATGTGTTCTACGTGTGCAAATAGTGGGTTTATTAAGGCGAAAAGTTTAAGGATAGTTTGACAGAACTTTCCTTAAAGAAGTTCAGCGCCTGGAAAATTTCGAAATACATATCAAACTTGTATCCGTAAATGACCGTTATTGTTCGATGACGGTCTTTCAGTGCTTTAGAACGTTTTTAGATTGGATGGGGACGAATACAGAAGGGCAACTGCTACAGGGGCAAGCTTGTGATCAAATTTCCTTGAGGGTTTCCAGAACTTCTTCGACGTGGCCTTTCACTTTCACTTTTGGGTAAATCTTTCGGATCACGCCTTGTTTGTCTATAACGAAGGTACTGCGGACGATCCCCATAAATTTTTTCCCATACATGCTTTTTTCCTGCCAGACGCCATACTTATTAACCACTTTTTGGTCCACGTCTGAAATCAGGTCGAAAGGTAGATCGTGCTTGGCAATGAATTTTTGATGTCTTTCAGGCGAGTCGATACTGACTCCCAGAACAACCGTGTTTTTAAATTTTTTGAGATTGTCTTTAAAATCACAGGCTTCGGTGGTGCATCCTGGTGTCATGTCTTTCGGATAAAAATACAAGACCACATTTTTTTTACCCTTAAAAGAACTTAATTTTACCTTCTTTTCGTTTTGGTCTATGGCGGTGAAGTCCGGTGCCTTGTTGCCCTCTTTAAGCATGAATGTATTTTACGCTCCTTGGATTATTCGCCGAGTTTAGCTAGCAGGGCGGTGGCTTTCTCGTTCACCGCGGTGACTCGTTCCAGTATTTTTTTGGGGGGGCTCCGGTCGGGGTTCATGTTGAACACCATTCGTCCCTGGCCGATCAATTCCTGGATTTCATCGAAAAAGGCAGGGGTGGGAGTTTTGCCATCCTCGCACATTTCCTCAAAGATACTGATGGCCCGCCTTATTTTACCATCGGTTTGCAACCCGAGAACAGACTTTTCTTTCAGTCCAGAGGTTTGCTCCATGAATCCCCACAATCCACCTTTTCCCTGAATAACATTATAACTTCCTATTAAACTTTTTTTTCCTTCTTTGCATATGTCAGCCGCGAAAGCGGTTGCGAACCCATAGATCGAGAAAACACAGAGCATCAAAACTATAAACCGTGGCTTTTTGGGCAAAAATCTAGGTCGGGGGAATATGTTGTGAGAAAACATATGTTGCGCTCCTTGGCTGAATTTCCCCCTATCTGACAGGGAATTTTGGGTCGTGGGAAGTCAATATGTGTTCAAGACTAACAGGAAAGGAAAAATAAAGTCAAACTTAAATAAGGAGTGGGGACGGAGGACGCGGAGGGGGTAAAATCCAGCGTATGGGGCTTTACTAAAATTCGGCCATTCGATATGGGTTTTTCAAAGGATTTCTACGGCACCAACTCCTGAAAATCCTTGTTTTCTCGAAGGATTTCAAAAACCGGGTGGGCTTTGATCTGAGTTTTCATCTCCGGGTTCCGCCGGACGATCCATTCGATGTTTTTTAAGCCGCCGCGCAAATCGCCTTTTTTGACATAAGCCTGCGCGAGGAGAAAACGATGCGCGACAATGTGGTTGTGAGCCGGATGGGTGACCAGCAACCGCTCCAAAATGGATATGGCGCGTTCGTTATTTCCCGATTGGTAATAAGCCGTCGCTGAATTCAGGATGCTGTCGAGATACTGAGGGTCCATTCGGGTCACCATGGAATAGATGGCGATCGCGCGGTCGTACATTTTGTAATGGGCAAAAATCTCCCCCTTGCGGTTGAGGGCATGTGTGGGTTTGATGAAGAGTTCATTCGGGTTCTGCAGGGAAGGGTCGCCAGCCGCGGCATCGGGAAATTGCGCCAGGGTGATTTTTGAAATATCTCCTGGATCGCCTAAAGATTGAGCCTTTTCGTAGAAATCACGCGCTTCCTGCAGTTTCCCCTGAATGACGCGGATGTCTCCCAGTTCCTGAAAAGCTTTTCCCTTTAAATCATCCTTGTCTTTAACCAGTTCAATGAAGTTGTGGATAACTTTTTCACCGAGATCGAGGCGAAACAGGACACTGCACATGCCGATCAGGATTTCCTGAACTTTCAAGTCGTCCGGTTTGAGACGGGCGGCGGTTTGCACTTCAATCAGGGACAACCCGTATTCCCCCGATTGATAAAAGGATTGCGACCTGCTCAGGTGGTACAAGTGCGGCGTGATTTTAGGGTTGAGTTTGTCCTCGGCGTTTTTATTGACGTAGTCCAGAAGGAGGTTTGCTGAAGCCACCTTGGGGTGCTCCCGCCGGGTTTCCAGGATTTGAAAAATGTATTTTTTAGCCAGCTCCGGTTTTCTCTGTGTCGCATATAAATAGGCTATTTCATAAGCCGCATCCAGATTCTCCGGATCAAGGGACAAGGCTTGCAGGAAGTATTTTTCAGCCTCGGCGTTTTGATCCAGGTATAAAGAAATCATCCCCATCTCAAGAGGGTATTGCGGGTTGTTCGGTTCGAGCTTTGCGGTGGTTTGCAATTCTTTGAGGGCCATTGGCATTTTTCCCTGAATCGCAAGAGTCTGGGCGTATTCGTAATGGGCTTCTGGAGTCTGGTGATGCTGGTTGACGGAAATGAGGCAAGCCCGTTCAGACAACTCGATATTTCCCAGACTTCGGTAGATTTGGCAAAAGCCAAAATGCACCGCCGGATGTTTCTGCTGTTGCCGGCTTCCTTCCATGACCAGATTGAGAGCTTTGACGTAGTCCCCCATTTCGTTGTGCAGTAAGCCTTTTAATATGACGGCTGTTGTTTCCCTGGGAGAGTTTTTGATTTTTTCATCGAGAATAGCCATCGCCTCCTTGAGTTTTTTCTCACGCACCAGTTCGCGTACTTTTTCATAATCGGGATCTTCGTGGTCTTTGGTCCCTTCCAGGTACCAATGCGAAATGGCTTTTCCGGGAAACGTAGCTTCTGCCACTGGCAAAAAATAAACAAAGGCGATCAAGCCAAAAATTGTCATCAAACAGTTGCGTTTCATAGGGTATAGGGCTTTCTCAATATACAGGTTTTTCTATGGGTTTAAGTTTCGGACGGCTCGCACCGCACGACGGGCTTTTTTTCTTTTAGAGCTGTTGAACTTCTGCCCGGTATTGAAAACCACGCCGAAGGCATTATAATTGCCGTTGTTTTCGCCTGTCCAAAGCGTGCCGCTTCCTTCCTTGGCAAAAATAGGGTCCATCCGCAGATTCATTTCACGGCCCACTTGCTTGCCGTTAAACTTTTCCGGTTCAAACAAGGTGGTCAGCTCTGCAATCGTTGGCAGTCGCCAGTCCAGATAATCGGCGAACCGTTCCTGATTCAGCTCTTCGATATAGTCAAACGCCTGGAACCAGTTCAACCAGTGGCCTTTATACTGGTAAGAGTCTTCTTTCATCCATTGAAGCCCGGTCTTCGTATCGGTGATGGTCTTGTCGCCGTTATCGATGAATCGCTTATCCTTGGAATATTTCAAAGGGGCCGCTGAAACCAGTCCGGCAGAAACCGTTCCCAAAATTATCAGACTCAATAGATAAATTAAGGGAAATCGCAGATCAGGAATTTTGGATAATATCCATCTGTATTTATCTGTGTTCATCGGCAGCTCTTAAGAATCTAATTCATCCATATGGAAGCGGGTTATCTGGGAGCGAGTTTGTCTTTTAGCAACTGGTTGACCAGAGCCGGGTTCGCCTGACCCTTGCTGGCTTTCATGACCTGGCCGACGAAATATCCAAACAGTTTGTCTTTGCCGTTCCGGTAACCTTCCAGTTGTTCCGGGTTTGCGGCCAGAATTTCATCGATCATTTTGCCGATCGCTGAACTGTCTGAAATTTGCGTCAAGCCCTTTTGTTTGACGATGGCTTCCGCAGGTTTTCCGGACTGGTACATCTCCTCAAAAACCGTTTTTGCCATTTTGCCGCTGATGGTGCCCTTGTCGATCAATTTTAAAAGATCGGTCAAAGCTTTGGGAGCCACCGGGCAATTTTCGATGTCCCGGTCGTCATTTTTTAACTCCCTGAGCAGATCTCCCATGATCCAGTTACTGATGGCCTTGGGTTGGGCAAATAGAGAGATGCATTCTTCATAGTAATTTGCAAGAGCGAGTGAAGATGTCAGCACACCCGCGTCGTATTCCGGGATTTCATATTCTTGAACAAACCGTTGCCTTTTTTGTTCCGGGAGTTCGGGGATGGTTTGCCGGATCCGGTCGACCCACTCAGGGTCCATCGCCAGCCGCACCAGATCCGGCTCCGGAAAATACCGGTAGTCGTGCGCCTCTTCCTTACTGCGCATCGAGCGTGTCACTCCCTTATCGGAATCGTAAAGCCGGGTTTCCTGGATCACCTTGTCTCCCTGGTCCAGAACCTGGGTCTGGCGGTCGACTTCATATTCGATGGCTTTTTGCACGAATCGGAACGAGTTCAGGTTTTTAAGTTCCGTCCGGGTACCAAATTCTTTTTGTCCTGCGGGACGAAGCGAGATATTGGCGTCGCACCGTAAACTGCCTTCCTCCATATTGCAATCGCTCACGTCGGTGTATTCGAGGATGGCCTTCAACTGCGTCAGATACTCCCTGGCCTCTTCCGGAGACCGGAGTTCTGGTTCGCTGACGATTTCTATGAGAGGCGTTCCGGTGCGGTTTAAATCCACATAGCTTTTTCCCGGCGAGTCCATGTTTTCCCCGTGAATCAATTTTCCTGCGTCCTCTTCCATATGGATACGGGTCAGGCCGATGCGCTTTTTATTCCCGTCCACTTCAATGTTGATGTGGCCGTCCACTCCGATGGGAAGGTTGAACTGGGAAATTTGATAGCCCTTGGGCAGATCCGGATAGAAATAATTTTTCCGGTCAAAAAAGTTTTGCGGGTTGATTTGGCAATGCGTCGCCAGGCAGGCTTTCATGGCGTATTCGACCGCCTGCTTGTTCAGCACCGGCAGAACCCCTGGCATCCCCAGGCAAATCGGGCAGGTGTTTTCGTTGGCCGGGCGGCCAAACTCCGTAGAACAGGAGCAAAAAATTTTCGTTTGCGTCTTCAATTGGGCGTGCACTTCCAACCCAATCACGGTTTCATACTTCATGGATGCGAATTTTTGAAATTTTTACAGCCACCGGCGGTTTGCGCGGCCGGAAAGTGCGGAAATTTATAATTTTAAAGTGGTTAATGTGCGTCCAGCTATTGTAAATGCCCCCAAAGGAGCAGTCAACCCCGATAAAAACCCGCGGTCACATGGCTGTATAACCGCCATCGACGGGAAGAACGGTCCCGGTAATGAACGTCGATTCATCGCTCGCCAAAAAGAGACAGGCCTGGGCCACGTCCTCCGGCTGGCCGAATCGGCCAATCGGATAATTTTTGCTCCACTCTTTCATCAATGCCTCGTCGTGCATGAGATCTTCGGTCATTTCCGTGGCGATCAAACCGGGGCAAATGGCATTGGAGCGGATTTGGGACGGGCCATACTCGACCGCGAGCGAACGGCTGAACTGGTTCAACGCTCCTTTCGACGTATTGTATGCCGCCACATTTGGAGTGCCGACGAGACCCAGGATCGAGCTGATGTGAATGAGACTTCCGGATTTCTGCCGGATCATGTGGGGAAGCACTTCCCGGGTCAGTTTAAACACACAAGTCAAGTTCACCTTGAGGACGCTGTCCCAGTCCCCGTCTTTAGTTTCGTGCACCGGGGACCCGGTGAACACTCCGGCGTTGTTGACTAGAATATCGATCTTCCCATAGGCGTCGACAGCGGTCTTGACCAGCCGTTGGATATCTTCATCGCAGGTGATATCCCCTGAAACCGCCAGAGCCCGGTCGCCTATTTCTTGGACGGCTTCGTCCAACCGGGCTTTTCTTCGGCCAAAAATCACCGACCGCGCGCCTTCACGGCAAAAAAGCCGGGCACAGCTCAATCCGATTCCACTGCCGCCCCCGGTGATGACTGCCGTTTTATTTTCCAGCCGCATAGGGTCTTCCTTAGTTTTTGATCTCTGTTGCAACGTATGTATAATGTTTACATGGATCGATTGAAAATTCCCCGGACCCAGGAGGCAGAATATAACATGATAATCCACCCGCCCGAAAAAAAACCCGATGGATTTTCTTTCATCTAATCAAAGGGTTGGATTATGGATACGATGAAGATTATTTATTATATTTTTGGAGCTTTTATTGGATTTGTTTGCGGTAGCATCATTAATCTGATTTTTTACTGGCTGGACCAATCCGGGGTCAAATTTGCGGAAAATCTGATACAAAATTACGGGGCCTTTGGCCGGTTTCTTTTGGAAATGCTCAATGCCTTGCCCTTCTTCGGATTGGCATTGGGAATCATCATGGTCAAGCTTTTATTCGGAAATGAACTGGATCAAAGACGCGACTGAATCCCGTTTTTCCGCGGCTCGATTTTAAATGGTAAAATAATCAACGGGCTTTGTCTGGACAATAATATGGAAAGTAAGAATGCCGAAAAAGTTTAACGAAAATTTAGTCAAGGCGATGGAGGCCACTCAGGAAGCCGTCAAGATCTGTAAACAGGCGATGGTCGATGCCAATGACGATAGTTGCCGGGCCATGTACCAGGCCATATTGAAGGACTGTGAAAAGCACGTCGCGATGCTTAAAGACGAAATGGATCTGCACAAGGTGCAAAAAAAGTGGGATTCATAAATGCGTATTTTGATCGTTGAAGACGAGAAAAAAGTAGCCGCTTTTATAAAAAAAGGGCTGGAAGAAGAGACTTACGCCGTCGATGTGGCTTATGACGGAGAAGAAGGCCTGTTTTTAGGTCTGGAGAACAAATACGACCTGATCATATTGGACTTGATGCTTCCCGCCATCGATGGGATGGAGGTGCTCTCCAGGCTTCGGGAAAAAAAGGTGGACACACCGATTCTTTTGCTCACCGCGAAGGATTCAGTTGAAGACAAGGTGACCGGATTGAACACCGGCGCCGATGATTATCTGACCAAGCCGTTTGCATTTTCCGAACTTCTGGCTCGTATCCGGGTGTTATTGCGCCGTGGTAAAGCCGAAACCAAGACGGTCCTGCAGATCGACGGGCTGACTCTGGATCTGGTGAGTCACAAAGTGAACCGCGATGGAGAAGAAATTGAGCTGACCGGAAAAGAATACAGCCTGTTGGAATACTTCATGCGCAATCAGGGAAAGGTGTTGACTCGAACCATGATCGCCGAGCACGTCTGGGATTATAATTTCGATACGTTCACCAATGTGATCGATGTTTATGTGAATCACTTGCGGAAAAAGATCGATAAAAATTACCCGGACAAGCTTCTGCATACCCTTCGGGGCGTCGGATACATCATGAAAGAATAGTTATGGCCTTAAACTCCATCCAGACCCGGTTGACGGCATGGTATGTGGTTTTGCTGGGGATCGTTCTGATCCTGTTCAGCTTCTTTCTATATTATTTTCTCTCACAACGCCTTTACGAAAGCGTCGACAATTCCCTCAAAGTATCTGCAACCGTTGTGGCCCGCTCGGCGACAATGAAATTCACCCAACCGCCCTTGCCGGGTCTCGAGCAGTTCTTTGAGCAGTTTCTGGGTTATGGCAATCTGAACAAGTTTTACCGGATCTACGACGGTTCCGGCAACGTCGGTTCCCGTTCCAAAAATGTCGATGCTTCGAAATTTCCCCTCACCCAACTCGCCTATTCAGATGCCTTAAAAGGCCAGACCACCTACGAGACCTTCAATATCGACGGGATTCATCCGATCCGGGTGATCACCCAACCTGTTTTGCGGGGCAAGGACCTGGTGAATCTGGTGCAGGTCGGTACATCTCTCGAATCAGTGCGCGAAACCTTGAAAAATCTGAAAATTTTCCTGCTCACCGCCGTTCCCCTGGTGCTTTTGGCGGCCACCTTATTTGGACGGTTCATAGCGCGGCGCGCGTTGAAACCGGTTTCAAGAATCATTCAGACCGCCCGGGATGTTGGCGGCGGCGCCGATCTCAGCAAACGCATTCCCGTCCCCGAATTGCAGGACGAAATCGGACAACTGGCCAGAACGTTCAACGACATGATGGACCGTCTGGAAAGTTCCTTTTCCCAGATCCGGCAGTTCAGCAGTGACGCTTCTCATGAGCTCAGAACGCCACTCACCGTGCTTCAGGGGCAGAATGAACTGATTCTCAACAAAGAACGGCAAGCCAAGGAGTATCAGGAGGTCATATCCAGCAATCTTGAGGAAATCAATTACATGTCGAAAGTTCTGGAAGACCTGTTTGTGTTGTCGCGGTCCGATGAAAATCAGGTTCAGCTGGAATGCAAACCCATAAACTTAAGAGAGGTGATCGACGAGGTCTTCAACCACGCACAAGCCCTGGCGAACGACAAAAATATTACCATCACCGTCGCTTTCCTGGAGCCGGTCGAAATCAACGGCGACCCGGTGCGGCTCAGGCAGATGGTCTGGAATATTTTGCACAATGCGATCAAATACACGCAACCGGGCGGCCAGATAAAGATTTCCCTGGAAGACCAGGAGGACTCCGCTTTTTTGACCATTCAGGATACCGGCCTTGGCATTCCCGAGGAAGACCTTCCCCATATCTTCAATCGGTTTTTCCGGGTCGATAAAGCCCGGTCACGTCAGGAGGGGGGGAGCGGACTGGGATTGAGTATCTGCAAACACATCGTCGAAGCCCATAAAGGCCACATTGAGGTCGAAAGTAAAGTCGGCGCCGGCACCAAATTCAAAATCCGCCTCCCCAAGATTTCCACTCTGAAATCTTCAAAAGCCTGACTTTTCATTCAAAGGCCGGAGGTGCGAATTCACTTCAATGAATCTGCACAATCACGTTTTTGACCTGGGTGTAAGATTCCAGGGCGTGCACTCCCATTTCCCGTCCGTATCCGCTTTGCTTGTACCCGCCAAACGGGGCGGCGGCGTCGAAAATGTTGTGGCAGTTGACCCACACGGTTCCGGCTTTGAGTCCCTGCGCCACTTTATGGACTTTGTTGATGTCCTGCGTCCACACGCTTGCGGCCAGCCCATAGATGGTGTCGTTGCCGCGGGCGATGACCTCCTCAATATCGTCAAAGGGAGAGGCGACGACCACCGGACCGAATATTTCCTCCTGAACGATTTTCATGCTGGTTTCTATATCCGAGAAAACGGTAGGCTCCACATAACAGCCACTCTCCATATCTCCACCCGGAGCCTTGCCGCCGGCCATGGCTTTGGCTCCCTGGGACTCTCCGGAACGAATGTAATTTAACACCCGGTCCTGTTGTTCTCGGGATACCAAAGGACCCATGTCGACATCGGGATGCATTCCAGGCCCGAGTTTGATGTTCTTTGCATGGTCCGAAACGCGCTCCACCAGTTCCTGGTAGACTTTTTGATGCACCATAAGCCGCGATCCCGCTGCGCAGCATTGGCCGTGGTTGAAGAAAATCGCGCCGGAAACGCCGAGGGCCGCCGTTTCCAGATCGGCGTCTGGAAAAACGATGCTCGGAGACTTTCCACCCAACTCCAAAGAGACGCGCTTCAAATTTCCCACAGAGGCCTTGACGATTTCGTGGCCGACTTCCGTACTTCCAGTAAAAGCCACCTTGTCGACCTGTAGATGTTGCGCGAGGTGTGCCCCGGCGTCGCCAAATCCCGTCACCACGTTGACCACGCCATCCGGAAACCCGGCTTCTGAAAACAGGCCCGCCAGCATCAATGCGGAAAGAGGCGTTTGCTCCGCCGGTTTCAGGACCACGCAGTTTCCCGCCGCCAGGGCGACGCCCAGTTTCCATGCGGCCATGAGCAGGGGAAAATTCCACGGGATGATTTGCCCGACCACACCCATCGGCTCCCTCAACGTGAAATCAAAGAAATGGCCGCCGGGAGCGTAGGGAACCGAAAGGTCGATGGTCTCGCCGTGTATTTTTGTGGCCAGCCCGGCATAATAACGGAAATGATCGATGGTGAGCGGCACGTCCGCAACAGTGGCTATTTTCAGAGGTTTGCCGTTGTCCAGAGTTTCCAGCTGGGCAAACTCCTCGGTTCTCTCTTCGATGAGGTCCGCCAGTTTCCAAAGCAGTTTTCCGCGTTCCGAGGCGGTGATTTTTCTCCAGGGCCCGGAGTCAAAAGCCTTGCGGGCGGCGCTCACGGCACGATCGATATCTTCCTTCCCGCCTTTCGGTACCCGGCATAACACCGCATTGTTTGAGGGGTCGACAGTTTCAAAGGTTTCACCGCTGGCCGCATCGACGCGTTTTCCGTCGATCAACAACTTTTGCGGAGTGCCTAAAAATGTTTGAGTGGCGCTGGACGGTTCCTGCATGGTGGCGCTGGTCATGATGGATCTCCCTTTGTTAGCCAAAAAAGGACAAATGCTTCCAGAGAATCATTCATGAAATGATCCCCAAAGTCATGGATTTAAAAAAACGAAAACAGGTACCCATATTATAGGCAAAACCCGAAATTCAGGCCAGATCAAATTCGCCAGAATGAAAAGGGTGATTGTGTCTGGAGTTTTTGAAAATGCAGGCCATCCAAGGGGAATGGTTGACCGGGCTATTTGGGAAGGGTGGGTTCGGCGCAGGTCACATAAACTTTCAAATCGATGGGTTTGGAGCTCTTGTTGTTGACCAGGGAGGTTTCCCATGAATTGATGTTCGATGGATAATTGCTCTCAACGGAACATCCTGAACATCCTGTGGATTTGTACCCTCCGCCCAGCAAAATTTTTCCGGGCGAACAGCTCATCAACACGGATCTCTTTTGCCCAGGGGCGATTTTGAAACTTTTACTCTCCAGCATTTCCCAGCCCGACACTCCATTGAGAGCGGACGATTTGCCGGCGATCTGCTTTCCGGGAGGGCCCTTGAGGCCGATCGGCCCTTGCAATCCCCGCGGGCCCATGGGTCCGGGAATTCCTGGTTCGCCTGGGTCGCCTTTATCGCCCTTGGGGCCAGGCAATCCTTTGATTTGCCCCTTGGAAATCATTTCCGTTAGAGCGGCATTTACGGTTTTCGCATCGATTTTTGGATTTTTGTTGGCGGTTTGTTGTTTTTTTGATATGGATTGGATTTCACTTTGGAGCGCTTTTTCAACTTTATGATTCAAGAAATCTGAGTACGTTAAATATCCCAAAGTAAGGGCGGCTCCAAAAACGAAACACAGGGTGACTATGAATAAGTCCAAAAAGGCAAAACTAAACCCTTCCTTTTCAGGCGGTGGCGGTAGATATTGCTTCTTTTCCATCGGGTCGCCCATTTTTTTCATGGCGGGTTCTGCCTCATAATTTTTTGAAGGGACCCATTTTTTCTTTGCGTATTTGTTCATTGTTTATCGTTTCAAAATAGCAAACCAGATCAAGCTCCTTTCCGGTGTTAATTTTTATTCAACGGAAAGGAGACGATCATGCCTCCCATTAAATCATCCAGTTGAAAATCCCGTTTAGGGCTTTTGGGATGGGCGTTGTGGCAGTCCACACACGCCTTACTCACAGCAAAATCCGGATAAACCGCCTGAAAATAGGTCGATCTTCCGCGCTTCAATTTGCCCATATAAGGCCGCAGTGGGTCGATGTTTACAGCCACCAGGGCGTTGCGTTCAAACTCATTTGCGGCGCTGTTATTGAAACTGATCGGCCAGAGGCTGATCAGTCTCAAATTCAATCCCGCCTTATTTTTTCTCGCCAAAAGGCCCGTATTCAATAAATATTGCGCCGGTAAAGGAAGCGCGTTTTCGTCCGCCCAGGCTTCCTTGGTTTCAACCTTATTAAGAGTCTTCATGCGTTTTACGATGAATTTGGTGTAAACGAAACGGTCGGATTCTAAAACCGCATGCAGGTAGTCAGACACGATCGGCGAAGGAACCGCAAATACATCGTTTTCCGTTGAGATTCCCTGCTCATTCAGTGGCACGTGGCTGAGCGGAATATTGATTAAAATTCCTCCCAGCACGCTTCCCATTTTGAAATCTTTTTTGGGCGACTTTGGATGGGCGTTGTGACATTGAAAGCAGGATTCCGCAGTGGCTGTGTCCGGGTAAAGCGCCTTAAAATTCCATCTCCCGCGCTTTTTTTCCACCCACGTGAACGGTTTTTTCGTGTCATTGGTGAGGCTGCGAAGCCCCAGTGTCTCCAGGTCCGATCGCGGTAAATTCCGGGTGTTGATCGGCGTCAAGCTCACCAGCCGGATTTTTAATCCTATCCCCAGATCGTTGGAGTGCTGGGCGGAAAGCTTTAGAAATTGCGCCGGGAGCGGAAGAGCGTTCTCCTTTTCCCAGTTTTCTGAGGTTTTTAATGAAATCGCTTTATTCAGACGTCCGACAATTTGTTTGGAATAAAACTCGCGGCTGGCAACGATCACCGAGTGGATATAATCCGTTGCCACCTTGGCGGGAATGTCGTCTGCGCTCTGGCCTTCAGCGGTTGGAACCAAAACAGGATGGCCACAAACAAATAACGTAAAAACAAAAATGGATAAAGCTTGAAGCGTCGGTCGTTTCATAACAACCCCCGGGTTTGGGACATTTTAGGACGGTGTTGATTGCTTTAAACTTTACGCCCAGATGAACCAAAAATAAAATTAATATCCTGTGATTTTGGTCACAAAAAATGAACTTTAATCATTAAATAAATGCAAAATTTGCACCAATTCAGTGCCCCGGGAATTCAAAGGTTTTACTTTTCAGGAATGGCAGATTTTGTTTCGAGTTGCGAAAAATCAGACAGGCTAATATAAAGTGAGACAAAAAGAGTCGCTGATTGGATTGCCCGCTGATCCGGGTGAAGAGGACGGGGTTTGAATGATTGGAAGTTTATAAAGAAGGCAAGGATGTTGGCGCGAAAGCGGGGTTGGCGGGTTTTGCTCTCTCGCGGGAAATTATTGAATCCATACCAGAGGAAGGTGAACCCAGCCGCGGTCGCCGGCGCTATCCTCTATTTGGACCCATTTCCCTTTAGTTTGCAGGACCTTCATGGAAAAGTATTTGTCCACGGGACTCCACGAGAGTTGCTCGTGTTTGGTTCCGGGGCCTTTTCGCAAATTGGTTTTGTTATCCTTGATGACCGCGCATTTGAATTTTTTGGTGGTCAGTTTTTTATGCACCCAGTAAATATCCCCATCGACATCCTGAACCCGGTACCAGTCTCCCTTTTTCTTGAGTTCCTTGAAGGGCATGTATTTAAAAACCTGCCACAGTTTTTCATAATGGGTGCCGGGTCCTTGCCTGAGGTTGGCGGTGTTGTTGTTAATGCATAGAGCTTCCGCCTTGGATTGTGGAAAAAGAAAAAGGCCCGAAAATAGAATGAAAAAAATAATGGGGAACGATTTGGTCATTTTTTTGGAATTTAAGAGAAAAGGTTGCCGATGCAAAACGATGGATTAAAAAACTTCTGAAAAAAGCCCGGAGAACAACAGGAGTATCTAATAATGCTTGAAGTCAGAATCGAGGAAAGTGACGGGCTTTATTTCAGGATTTTAAGTTTGAAAAACCAGAAGAAAAACTTTAAATTATTTAACTTAGTCAATTATATCAAATATTTCCAGGGAAATCCCGTTTTCTTTTTGAGCCGCTTTTCCTAAATTATATCACGGGTGTTACTTATGTCATACCAGCATGGAATCCTTCCGCCAATACAAAAAAAGGAATGAAAAGGTGGCATTTTGATTTTCCTGATCACGGGGCTTCAGTTAATTTTGGTTTCCGGCGTGGTCCTATATTTGACCCTTAATCTCATTCATCTGGTTCGAGTGGAATCGGTGCGCGGACCGTTGCGTTCATCCCCCTTTCTTTCAGTATGTGTCCCGGCCCGCGACGAAGCGCGTGACATCAAAGCCTGCCTCACCTCTCTGCTGAACCAGGAGTACCCCCATTTTGAAGTGATTGTCGTAGACGACCATTCGACCGACGGTACGGGAGACATCATTGAGTCTCTCGCCACTGAGTTTCCCAATCTAATTCACCTTGAAGGTCAGGCATTGCCCTCCGGTTGGCTGGGAAAGCCCTTCGCCCTGCATCAGGCGGTTCGGAAAGCCAAGGGAGAGGTTTTGATTTTCACCGACGCCGATCCTGTTTTTCAGCCTCATGCCCTGACCAGCGCGGTTCATGCCATGACCACGAAAGATCTCGATATGATGACGCTGATGCCGGGAACGGAGTTCGTGTCGTTCTGGGAGCGGGCGGTTCAGCCGGTGGTATTCGCTTTCATCGCCGCGCTCAGCCGCTTTAAAAAGATCAACAGCCCGAATTCCACCAGCGCCATGGGCTTTGGTGCGTTCATCATGGTCAACAAGAAAGTTTACGAACGCATCGGCGGTCATGAGAGCGTTAAGGGAGAGGTGTTGGAAGATGTCATGCTGGCCAAAACCGCAAAAAGGGCAGGGTGCAAACTGCTGGCGGCAGATGCCAAATCGATTTTTTCGATCCGCATGTATCATAGTTTGCGGGAAATCTGGACCGGGTGGCGAAAAAATATTTTCATCGCCATGAAAAAGTCAGTTTTACGCACCCTGTACTATATTTGCATGATCCTCGGGTTCTTGGTGACCCCGAATCTGGTTTTACTATGGAATATTTTTGAGGCAACGGGGATCATAGCTTCCGGAATGGCCCTGATTTCCTTCCTGATGATGGCGGGAACTTCCATCCACTTGTGCGATGAAATCCGGCTTGAGCGTTGGAACGCGTTTCTTTTCCCCCTGGGCGCTTTTATAATGACAGCGATCATGCTGAACTCCATGTTTCAAGTTCTTTTTAACAAGCAAACCGAATGGCGGGGGAGAAATTACCCCGCCTGAATGGTCCTTATGGAAAATTACCCGCGTTTATTCATTAAAGCCGGACTGATCTACGCTCTGATCGGTGCGGTTCTGGGGATGGCGATGGCCATCGAACCTTCTCTTTCGGGCCGAATCCGCTTCGTCCACATCCACCTGAATCTCCTGGGGTTCATGACCATGTTTGTGGCCGGTGTCGCGTTTCATGTTCTGCCCCGTTTCAACGCCCGTCCCGTTCCCTGGCCGGAAGGCGTCAAATACCAGTTCTACCTGCAAAACATCGGGCTGATCGGGATGATGGCAATGCATGTCTCAGGCGTGGCGTGGAAAGGCGGCGGGTTCCGTGCGCTTTTTATCCTGTTCGCGGTTTCCGCGGGAATCGCCATCTTTTTCATGTTCTACAACCTTTATTTTGTTCTTTCACCCGCCAAATCTTCGGAGCCGCCTGGCGAAATCACCAAAGACATGAAAGTGGCGGCGGTACTCGATCAATTCCCGCAGACCATGCCCGTGTTCATGCAAAACGGGTTCACGTCGCTCGCCAACCCCGCCGCAAGAAGGACGTTCGCCAAAGTCGTCAGCATCGAAAAAGCCTGCGAGAAACACGATGTCGATTGCGCCGAGTTTTTAACTAAGATAAACGCGGTCCTCTCCGGCAAGCCGCAATCGCCGTCTCCCGCCACCCCCGCCCCTGCGCAGAGGGATAAACCCGCCGGTAAAGAGATTCAGAAAGGCGAAACCTGCCAGGCGGACACGAGGGTAGGAAGCTTGATCAAAGCCTATCCCGAAACCAAGCCCGTTTTTGAAAAACATTACGGCGAAGGCTGTTTCTCCTGCCCCGGTCAGGTGTTTGAGACCGTCCAGGAAACCGCCCACATGCACAACATCGATCCCGGTCTCATTCTCAACGAGATCAACCAGGTGATTGCAGAGAAAACCAGAAAACAAATCTGACAGGATTAACAGGGCGAAAAATCCCCCCTCACCTTAATCCTCTCCCCCAAGGGGGAGAGGGGGCATATGTTTGTCATTGCGAGCTTAATCCAGAAACCACTGGATCGCCGCGCCGCTTTGCGGCTCGCGATGACGATCAGGGTAGCATTTTCACTCATCTGTTTTATTTGTGATTCCTTTCCGGTAGAAAAGCCTTTCAGAATTGCAAAAGGGTAGAGCGGTGGAAAAAGAATCTTTCAAGGAATTCGTTCTCGATCAATTGCATCTGTTGGAGCGGGTCGACTGCAAGGCCATGTTCGGCGGCTACGGTCTTTATCAAGCCGGTGCATTCTTCGCGATCATCGCCGATGGCCGGCTTTATTTTAAGACGGGTGAAGCCACCGTTTCCGACTACCTCGACCGGGACATGAAACCCTTTCAACCCAATTCCAAGCAGACCCTGAAGAATTATTACGAAGTGCCCGCGGAGATTCTGGAGGATGACGAGCAACTCGCAATGTGGGCTCGGAAAGCGGTTGCTGTAACAAGACAGTTGTAATAATTCGGACTTTATCTGATTAAAGTGTTGCGTTGACCGGTTGAAGTCACAACCCAAAGCGGACGTTGGTTGGTTACGAGGAATAGAATCATAGTTTATACCAATGGCATCTATAGAATGTTGTCTACGAATAACCACTCATTAGGGTATCACCCATGCCTAAACTATTAGGCTTTTAAATTGTGAAAAATCTGATTTTAATAATTTAAATGAAAATATTTGAGGTTTTTATAATGAATATTCTCTCACCACTTTTAATCGCACTTCTTCTTTCTGGATGCTTCGCTCAAACACTTAATAAAAGCCACGCCAATAGATATTATTCTTATGCGGTCCAGAGTGAAAAAGAGGGAAATTGGTTTGAAGCCCGAAAGGGATTCGCGCGCGCTTGGACAAATGTTACCCTGGCACATGGTGGAGATGAAGCGATTGCAGCGGTTGCCTACGAATATGGTCGTACATCAGGCGTGATTTGTGATTGGGAAGAAGCAGAAAGAGGCCTCCTGGAGTCCTATAAATTCCACAAAAATACTCATAGTCCTACTTTGGTAGAGTTGGCAAGAATGTATCATGCCCATGGAGACCTAAATAAGTCTGAGGAATTTTTTCATTTAGCTAAAGAAGCGTTAGAAAAAAATCCCGCCACACTTAATATGTTTCCTATTGATTTCGCCAATTTTCTTGCAGAATTTGCGGCAGTTCTAAGCTCATTAGGCAAACTTAAAGAAGCGGAGCAAATAGTAAAAAGTGAAAAAGAAGTCCGAAATAAATACAAGGGAAATTCCACCTTTCAAAATCCCACTCCATATGGAAGGTTTTGCCACCAAAACCCTCGCCATAAGCCAACATAAATCGCCCAAATACCAAGTGTATCAAACAAATTCTCCTAATTTTAGCATTGCTGTGATTTAAAGTAGAATCACATACAAATATTGATAGCTCTTTCAGAAGAGGAACTAAAAATGGTGAAGAGTAAATTTTTTATTTTAACAATTTTTTTATTATTTATTTCCAATTGTGCAACTTCCTATGGGCCTGGAAGAATTGATATTAAGGATACATTCAGTATTGACTTTGAAAATACTTGGAAATCTCCACACGACCCCAAGAGTGATTATCTTTTGCTGACAAGTGCCGATGGAAAATCAGAGTTTAAGATGGAATTTTTTTCTGGGCTAGAGGACGGTAAACCATTGTATTATTGGACTAAAGGAAATAATTTTAGAAAAAATATGACCAACAAACAGATAGCCTTATTGTATTCAGATGCAATGGCAATTACTGGTTTTGAAAATGAAGTTTCCAAAATTGAACCGAGTAAGATAGGGCCTTTTGATGGGTTTATGTTTGAAGTTAAAATGAATAAAAAAGGGAAGAATGTTAGGAGTTTGGTCGCAGGAATGGTAATTGATGAAAAACTTTTTTTGATTCAATTTGAGGTTGAGGAAGAAAAATTATTCCTTAAACACATTGGGTTTTTCAAGGCAATGCTTGCATCGATTAAAAGTATTGAATAATTTCAAGGTGTAGCATTTAAAGTAAAAAGCTAAGAGATTCTTTCTGCAGCCGAATGTCCGCTATTGGCTGCGGTCTTTCAGGACCCGAGAACGTCTGACACTGTCTTTTATATTGGAGTCAACTACTACCACTTAGTGTACTTTTCTTATTTCTTCTTAGCATCCTGCCAATATTTCTCCATTTCATCGAGTGGCGTGTCCTTTAACACTTTGCCCTTTTTGGCCACTTCCCGTTCGATATGTTGAAACCGCTGGATGAATTTATTGTTGGTTTTTCTCAGGGCTTCCTCGGCGTCGATTTTTTTGTGGCGGGCGATGTTGACCAGGACGAACAGGATGTCGCCCAGTTCACTGGCGATGTCGTCATCTTTGCCTGACAACACGGCTTCCTTGAACTCGGCGATTTCTTCATCGAGTTTGTCGAACACCGCCGTGATCTGATCCCAGTCGAATCCGTTCTTCGCGGCTTTTTTCTGCAGTTTCTGCGCGCGCAATAATCCGGGAAGGTGTTTGGGAATGCCGTCGAGCACCGATTCACGTTTGGAATGATTGTCTTCGGTCTTTTTGATTTCCTCCCATTGGTCGACCACCTCATCGGGGGTGTCCAGTTTTCCATCCTTGAAAACGTGCGGGTGCCGGCGCACCATTTTTTCGCTGATCGAGTCGATGACATCGGAGATATCGAATTCTTTATTTTGCGCTGAAATTTTGGCGTGGAATAAAATCTGATACAACAGGTCGCCCAGCTCATCTTTGATGTCCTGTGGATTGCCTGCATCGAGGGCTTCGAGGGTTTCGTAAACCTCTTCCACCAGATAGGGTTTGAGCGTGTCGTGGGTCTGCACCTTATCCCACGGACAGCCGTTTTCGCTCATCAGCGTGTCGACGATTGCGGTCAGTTTTTTAAAAGCGGTACCAGGGTCGTTCATTCGTTCTCCTATGGGGTCCAGCGTCACGCTGGTTAATTCATAAATTCGAGAATCACAGAATCCGCCAGGAACAACCCCTTGGGTGACAACGCGATCCGGTTTTTATCCAGGGTGATGAGGTTTTTTTCCAGAAGCGGGGGCAGTACATCATCGAACACATTTTCGAACGAGGTTTGAAACCGCTCTTCAAACGGTTGGATGGCCATGCCCTGAAGCAGTCGCAAACCGAGCATGAGGGTTTCGCCCATCGCCCGGCGCGGCTCGAGCTGTTCCGAAAACTCGACGGCGTTTCCTTTATTTTCAATTTCCCGGATGTAGCGGGAAGGCAGATTGCAGTTTTTGAATCTTGCGCCGTTCATGTAAGAGGATGCGCCGGCGCCCAGCCCCAGGCTGTCTCCGTTGTTCCAGTAGATCAGATTGTGCCGGCATTCCTTTCCCGGTTTGCAGAAATTGGATATCTCGTAGTGCCGGTAACCGGCGTCCGTCAAGGTTTGAATGGTTTTCTTGTAAAACTCCAGTTGAAAATCGTCCGGCGGCATGACCAGTTTTCCGCGGGCGTGTAATTTGTGAAAGGCGGTTTCCGGTTCGATGGTCAAATTGTAAGTGGACAGGTGCTGAGGATGTTTGCCGAGAGCCTGAGCCAGATTGTCTTCCCAGAGTTCCATCGTTTGGCCGGGCAGGGCGAACATCAAATCCAGCGACAGATTGTCGAATCCCGCTTCTCGGGCCCGTTCGACGGTCAGGTGGATCTCATCGATGCTGTGTATCCGGTCGAGCAATTTCAGCTCGTCCTCATGAAACGATTGCACCCCGATACTGATTCGGTTATAACCGGCGGACCGCATGCGCTGAAGCGGCTCGAGGGCGACTGTGGCCGGGTTGGCCTCAAAAGTGATCTCGCAATCGCCGGAGACATTAAATAGGGTTCGGAGTTTTGCCAATAAATCTTCCAGCAGATGAACCGGCAGGGTGGTGGGGGTGCCGCCGCCAAAAAAAAGGGTGGTGACTTCCTTCTCAGCCGCTGGACCCTGGGCGTAATGCCGCATTTCCCGGATCAGGGCGTTTGCGTACGACTCCATTTCTTCCGTATTGATATTGTGGGAGTTAAAATCGCAATAGCCGCATTTGTGCAGGCAATAAGGAATATGAATGTATAAACCGAAGTTCATGATAAAATGGGGTGTTGGTATGAAACGGACTAAAAAATCCCTGCTCCGCCAGCGATCACCCATTATACGGGAAAATCTATCCGCGGAACCACCCCGACACCTATGGATTACTTGATTGAAAGTTAAAACGCCATTCAAATCCGGATACGCGAGCCTCATCGGCAGGCCCAATGTCGGAAAATCCACCCTTTTGAACCGCTTGGTTGCCCAAAAGATCGCGGCGATGTCTGCCAAGCCGCAGACCACCCGCAACAAAATCACCGGTGTCGTGCATCTTCCCGGCGGCCAGATCATTCTCGTGGACACGCCGGGAATCCACCAGTCCACCACCAAACTCAATCAGGCCATGGTGAAGGCCAGTTTGAGCACCTATGGGGATGTCGATTTGATCCTGCTGCTGGTCGACGCCAGCAAGGGTTTCAGCCCGGAGGACGAATATGTCCTGGAATCCATGCGCGGGGTGGAAACGCCGAAAATTCTGATTATCAACAAAATCGATCTGGTCGCAAAACCTGAGCTTCTGGGATTGATCCAGCGGATGCATGAAACGGCGGCATTTATGGAAATCATTCCCATTTCCGCCCTCAAAAGAGACGGGCTGGAGCTTCTCATCACGTTGATTCTCAAGTATTTGCCCGACGGCCCGCAATATTTCCCGGAAAGCATGATCACCGATTCTCCCGAGGAATTTTTGATCGCGGAAATCATCAGGGAAAAAATTATCAACCAGACGCATTTTGAGGTTCCTTATTCCGTTGCCGTGGTTGTGGAACAAGTTGAAGAAACGGAAAAGGGCGGATTGGTCATTGATGCTACCGTCTATGCCGAGAAAGCTTCGCAAAAAAAGATATTGATCGGAGAGAAAGGGTCCATGCTGAAAAAAGTGGGAAGTCTGGCCCGTAAAGAAATCGAGAAACGTTTTGCCGTCAAAGTGTATCTAAATCTATTCGTAAAAGTAAAAACCCATTGGCGCGAAGATGAGCGGTATATAAAGGAATTTGGTTACTTGCATGATTAATCTGAAAACCCAGGAAGAAGTTGACGTCATGCGGGAATCCTGCCAGCTGGCGGCGGAGGTTCTCGTGATGATCGAGCCTTACGTCAAGCCGGGAGTGACAACTGATCGCTTGAACGATATCTGCCATGACTACATCGTTAGCCACGGTGCGATTCCCTCTCCGCTGAATTACAGAGGATTTCCGAAGAGTATCTGCTCGTCGGTCAATGAGGAAATCTGCCACGGCATTCCCTCCAGCCGCAAGCTTAGAAACGGGGACATCGTGAATCTGGATATCACCACCTACTTTAAGGAGTTTCACGGCGACACCAGCCGGACCTTTTTTGTCGGCTCTCCAAGGAAACGAACCAGCAAATTAGTGGAAACCTGCCGGGAAGCTTTGCAAAGGGGGATTCAGGCGGTGCGGCTTGGCGGAAGAACAGGAGATATCGGCCACGCGATCCAGGAATTTGTCGAACCCCTTGGATATTCGGTGGTGCGTGAGTTTTGCGGTCACGGCATCGGCAAAAATTTCCATGAAGAACCGCAGATCCTCCACTTTGGCAACCCCGGAGATGGCGTGGAAATAAAAAAGGGCATGGTGTTCACCATCGAACCCATGATCAACCAGGGGGGCGCCGACTTAAGAATTCTCTCCGACAAATGGACGGCAGTCACCCAGGACGGTTCCCTGTCCGCGCAGTTTGAACACACCCTGCACGTCGGGGAAAACGGCGTTGAAGTGCTCACCCGCCTTGATGGGAAAACGGTCTTTTAAAAAATCTTTAAAAAAAAATTCTTCTTACTATTGATACGGGTTTTCGATACCCGTTCGGCCTCCGTTTCCAAACCCGAATTCCCCTTGGATTTAAGCCTGTTGCAAGACGGCGGCTTTTTTTTCAAACAAACCGGTGGAATGCAATTGATATCAGTTTTCATTCTTGGGGTTGGTCGTAACCTTTGAAAAAATAATGTCTTGCAAGATTTTTTCCGGTTGCTAAAATGATCTCTGGTTGACTGTGTTGTCACAAAAATTCGATGATGAATTTATAAAAAAGGGGGCATTATGCAAGGCGACAAAAGCGTCATCGATGCGCTGAACGATGTTTTGATGGCGGAACTCACCGCCATCAATATGTATTATATTCATTACAAAATGCAGGAAAACTGGGGCTATAACAAACTGGCGCACCATGCGAAAGAAGAAACCATGGGAGAGATGAAACACGCCGACAAAATGATCGAACGCATTTTGTATCTGGACGGAACGCCCGATATGGCGAAATACGATACCATCCTGGTGGGCGGCACCTGCGAAGAGCAATTAAAAAACCAGTACACCCTGGAAACAAAGCATGTGGCCCGCTTACAAAAACACATAGCCCTTTGTATTCAGAAGAGCGACTTTGGAAGTAAGGAAATTCTGGACGGCATTCTGGAAGATACTGAAGAAAGCTGCGATTGGCTGGAAACCCAGTTTCAACGCATCAAGGACATCGGTATTGAAAATTATCTCACCGAACACATGCATGAGTGAGGTGAACGTCCGCTTTTTTTAAATTGGAAAAATCAGCGCTACGGGAAAAGGAGGGGAGGTCATAGAGAACCTTCCCTCCTTTTTTTTTGGCATTTGGAACAAGTCCCGTAAATTTCCATCCGATGTTGATTCAGGGTGAATCCGTAAGACTGACAAATTTCGAGCTGATATTTTTCAATCAGCGGATGTTCGAACTCAACGATTTCCCGGCACTGCAGGCAAATGAGATGATCGTGGTGGCCCTGACGATATAACTGCTCAAAAGTTTTTTGCCCCGCCCCAAGAATATTTTCCCTGGCCAATCCGCATTCCACAAATAGATTCATGGTTCGATACACCGTAGCGATGCCTATGGATGCGTCTTTTTTCTGCACTTCCAGAAACAAGCTCTCCACCTCAACATGCCCTTCGCTCTCCAAAAAGACCTCTAAAATCGTCTGGCGTTGCGGAGTGAAGCGAAGGTTGCTCTCGCGCAAATAGCTTTTTAGAATTTCATACTCATTAAACATAGAATCCGTTGCGGTAAATTTAGTGGTAAATTAAAATGATAATCATTCTTGTTATTTTATTGAAAAAATCAAATAAAAAATGTCTTGCGACGGGAGCAGGGGAGGTTAATGAGGCTGGGAAATCAGTAAATTATTGTTAATAAAGCATTTAAAAAATTATTGAAAGATCGAAAAAAACTGTTTGACAAGAAAGGCTTTGTTGCTTTATATTATATTGAAAATCGTTATCAACTTTATGGGTGGCGACGAGATGAAAAAGCAATCGATTTCCAGGGATATAAAAGTTTGCTCGGGAGCCGGGTGCAAAGCCTGGTCCTCTGAGAGGATAGCCAGGGAGTTGGAGGGTTTGGAAATGGAAGGGTACAGGGTTTGCCGGGTGGCCTGCATGAAAAAGTGTGGAGGCGGAGCAACGGTGCAGGCATTAAGTTCCGGGGAGTTGCTCAAAATGCGTGATCCGGATGAAGCGATTGACGTCTTGATTAGAGAGATCCCGTCTTTACTGCCCCCAGTCTTTTCTTAAAAACCAGCCACTTTATATTTTTTTCTTTCACTATTGATAATGAATTTCATTTTAAAAAAATTAACGGAAGGTATCGGTAACCAACAGGCGGGTCAGCTGGCGCAGAGCTTACCCCTGATTAACAGGAGGGTTTCATGAGCATTGCAATTCTGGGTGGGTTGGACCGGCTGAAAAAATCCTATGAACAGAAGGGGAGAGATCTCGGCTACAGCGTCAAGGTGTTCAGCCAAAGGGTCCCCAATATGGCGCAGCGCTTGACCGGGGTGCATGGGATCGTGATTTTTACCGGAACGGTTGCCCACCACATGGTCGAGGACGCCCGGCGGGTGGCTCGCAAGCACAATATTCCCATAGGCCGGACCCAGTCCAGCAGTGTATCGGCTTTCAAAAGGTGTCTTTCCGATATCTCTCTTGCCAGGAGTTGAAAAATGGACGCCAATCAAAAAAACATATTGTTAATTGATGGAAATAAGAAGGAGCGTTTACCGATCGCTGTCATGTTGACTCGATTTGGCTATAAGGTGCGGATGGTTACCTATGGAAAAGAAGCGTGGGATTGTCTGCAGTCGGAGGTTTTTGACTTAACCATTGTGAACCATGTCCTGGGAGACATGTCGGGGATGAAATTTTTAGGTCAAAGTAAAAAAGATAATAATGCCAAAGTTATCTATCTCTCCGATAAAGGGAGTATTGAAGAGTTCATTCAGGTCGTCAATCTGGGGGCCTTTGAATACGTTCGAAAACCCATCAGTCCTGTCCAGTTTGCTGTTATCGTTTGCGACTTCTTTATCGAAAATCTTGCGGAGTATCAAATTAACTCCAGCGCGTGCTCTTGAATGGCGGAATACTTTCGAGGTCTTGAAGATTCTCATTACCTTTTTTGGGAAAAAATAACAATGAGGCAGAGAAAAACCGGGGGTTGGTAATTTGACTCCTGGGTCTGGAGGACAGAGGGGAGTTGCGCCCCCTCTGTCTTTTCAAGGTCATTTTTTCCGCCAGGCCATTCGCATTGAGCATAAAAAAGAGGAAAGAATATGAAAATGATAATTGTCCTCAAATTTATCGCTCCTGTTTCTTAAAAGTTGAAAATTTTCACGTATGCGCAGAGTTTCAATAAGTTATTGAAATGCTTATTTAAATTTTACCTTTCAATGAGTTTTCAGCGTTTTTTGGTTGCTATATTCTTTAAATACAGCGATAAAACAAAATTTTTAGTTGACAGAAGTCGTTCTTTTATATAGATTGTCTTTCTTTTTTAATATAAATGATAACCATTTTCAATAAGATTGTTCTAATTTCAAGTTCGTGGATTTGCTTTAAACCTTTAAAGAAGAGGAGAAAGAATAAATGCGGAAAAAACTTTTAATAACCGCCGTGATGGCTCTTTCGGCCATGATCTGGTGCGCACCGGCATTCGCGGTGGATTTGGATTCGCTTCAGCGTCAAATCAACGTTCTTACCGATGAACTTGACCGAATGAAACTTGGCGGAGGCGGAGCGGGAACCGAACATGACCGCGTAAAGGTTCACGGTTATGGCGAATTGCATTTCAACCATCGCCCCGAGGCGGATGCCGGGCGGACGGAAATCGACCAGCATCGCTTTGTCATCGGAGTGCATGCTCTGTTGACGGATTGGATTCATCTGAATGCCGAAATCGATTTTGAGCATGCGGCTCAGGAGTTGGAATTTGAATTCGCCTACCTGGATTTTCTTCTCGATCCCAAAATCAATGCCCGGGCAGGTGTGATGCTGATTCCGGTTGGTTTTTTAAACGAATTTCACGAGCCCAATCTGTTCTGGAGCGTCGAACGTCCGGAATTGCAGAATAAAATCATTCCGACCACCTGGTCCGGAGCGGGAGCGGGGATTTTCGGGACGCCCATCGAAGGCGTGAATTACCGTCTTTATGCGGTCAATTCCGTGCAGTCCGTTCGTCAGGCAGGGTTTTCGACCGGATCGGGTTCCGGGGGCAGTGGCGGTCAAGCCGGACGGTTCCGGTCTTCAAGCGGTATCAGAAGCGGACGTCAGCAGATCAATTCCCTCATTGCCGAAGACTTTGCGGCGACAGGACGGCTGGAATTGACCAAGTTGTTCCCCGGTCTGCAACTCGGGTTTTCTTTTTATGCAGGCAACACCACGCATGACCTGCTCCCCAACGATGAAGGCGGGTTTACTTTCCTGGTAGAAGGCGATGTTAAATACCGATGGCAGTGGTTCGATATGAACGCCACCATTGTCAATATCGATGTCGATGACGCCAACGCTTTGAATGCTTTTTGTACGAGTCAAAATGCCATCACTGCAGGCACATGTACGGCTGACATTGGAGACAATATATTCGGCTGGAACGTTCAGGCGGGTGTCCACCTTCCTCAGTTGTTGGGAATGAACACCTCGCATGACCTGGTTCCCTGGTTCATGTTCGAGCATATCCGACCGCAGGACACCGTTCCGACATCGACCGCTCAAACACCGGGCGTCAACTTTGATGTTTATACGTTCGGATTGGCTTATTTGCCCGCTCCTTCGGTTGCGATCAAAGCCGATTTTCAGCTTTTCGATTTTGAAAACGCCAATTTTTCTCCAGGCAGTGTAGGTCAATACAAAAGCCAGTTTAATTTGGGAATCGCTTACATGTATTGATCTTTTATTTGAATCTCGCCCACAATTCCTGGCGCTCTGAACATCTGTCTCTCCTCCAAAGGGTTCAAAGCGTCAGGAATTTTTTTCCTTCCTCAATGAAATGGTTTTATAATACTCTTTCAGCCTTATTGAAACTGAGTTAATCCAATAGAAATAGATAATTATGGCAAATCACCTGGCAAGCTCCTTTAAGACGAGGGGCGGGTTTTTCATGTCCTCCCTGGTTTTGATCGGGCTTTTGGGAGCAGGTCTCATTTTTCCTGCATCCTCTTCCCTGGCTGTGGAAAAGGAGTTTGACCCGCAGGTGTATCTCACCAAAAAGCAGGCATTGGAAATTGCCTTTCCGGGAGCGGATAAAATCGATAAAGAACGCCAATGGCTGACCGAAGAGCAAAAGCAGGCCATCGGAAAAATTGCCCTCATGAAGATCAGGGAAAACCGGTTCACCTATTATGTGGGGAAAAAGGCAGGAAAGCCAATGGGCTATATGGTGATCGACCACATCATTGGAAAATCGTTTCCCATCACCTTCATGACCGTTCTCAACGTCGACGGGACGGTCCGCGATGTGGAAGTCATGGTTTACCGGGAGCCACGCGGGTGGGAGGTGAGGTATCCTACGTTCATGAGCCAGTTTTTTGGCAGAAATGCACAATCCGATTTCAGGGAAATCAATTCCATCACCGGAGCGACCCTTTCCGTCAGGGCGATCACCACGGGGGTAAAAAAAGCGGTGGCGGCTTACCAGGTGCTTTATCTGGATGCAAAATAATGACTGCGGATCACGACCTGCGGGGCAAAGGCATGGATGAGGAAGGCAAGAGCGAATCCGAAAAACAAACCAAACGAAAAGTACTTAATATTTATCTGCTGATCTTCGGTGTCCTTTTGGCGGGTGTGTCCTTTGCATGGCACATTTTATCCCTGCTATTTAAGGAATGACCTCACCTTCATGACTCCCTCCCGGCATCAGAAGAAAAAACCTTTCCTCATAAAAAAAGCCTCCGGTGAAATAGAACCCTTTTCCAGGGAAAAACTGGAACGATCCCTCTCCATGACCGGTGCCTCCCGAGTACTCGTCGAACGAGTGATCGATCGCGTGGCAAAGAAAGTCAGTTCCGGCATATCGACGCAAAAGCTTTTCCGAATGGCGTTTCAGCTGTTACAAAAAGAAGCACGCTATCTGGCGGCCCGCTACAGTTTGAAACGCGCGGTCATGAGCCTGGGGCCCAGCGGCTATCCCTTTGAAAAGTTTGTCGGCGCATTGATGCAAAAGCAGGGCTACGAAACCCAGGTCGGTGTCATTCTTGAAGGTGCCTGCACAACTCATGAGGTGGATGTCGTTGCCATAAAAAAAAATCACCGGCGTCTGGTGGAGTGCAAATACCATAATCACGAAGGGATAAAATGCGACGTTAAAGTGCCGCTTTATGTCTACGCCCGGTCGCTGGACCTTAAAAACAACTCCCCCAGTGAACTGGTCAACGAGTTCTGGCTGGTCACCAATACCAAATTCACCGCCGATGCCGTCAGGTACGGCAGTTGCGTCGGTCTCAATTTATTGAGCTGGGATTATCCCGAGGGCCGGAGCTTGAAACTGATGATCGAAAAAGAGGAAGTCCACCCCATCACCTGCCTGACAACGCTCAAGAGAAATCAGAAGAACAAGCTTTTAAAAAATAATGTCGTGCTTTGCCATGAGATCTTGGACAACCCGAACCTGCTGAGGGAAATTTCCTTGAAAGAGGCGCAAATCAAGCGGGTCGTCAAAGAAGTGACCGATTTGATCGAATTATGATATTAAGTTTGCTGTCAGAGCATAGATTCGATGGCATCGGCCACCCGATAGATTCCCTGGCCATCGACCAGCTCTTTTCCCCTACGGCTCATGCTTTCCAGTTGAGTTCTCGAGACCTCCAGCGTTTCTAAAATTATATTCGGGTCAAAATCCTCCGGCAGCCCCAAATCCACAGCCGCTCCCAGGCGGTCGAGTGGCAGGGATTTCTCCCGCTGATGCGAGACCTGGTTGATAACAAACGCCGGTGTGCCGACGGCCAGCGATTCGTGCAGAGTGACGCCGCCGCTGCAAAAAACCGCATCGTGGTTGAAGAGCAGTTCCGCCATATTGCCGGCATTGCGCAAAATTTTAACCGATGGCATCGAAGCCGTGAGGGCCTGCAGCGTTTCAATTTCTTTGAATCCCGGACCGACGACGAAGGTGATGGATAGTTCATTGGGCCATTGCCGGAGAACTTCAGCGAGTTTCAGGGATAAATGATTAGGGTCGGTTCCACCCATTGTGACCAAAAGGGATTCCAGAGCCGGAGAGAAGGTTTTCTCCCGTTCGTGATATTCCCCGAACTCCTCAGCCAGAACGGAATAAGCCAGACCGAAAAGCGATTGCACTCCCGGCTTCACTTGCCTGCTCTCTTTAGGCTCAAGATTGCAATCGATCAACAGGTCGACACCATCTCTGCCTTTCCCCAGGTTTTCAAAACTCACAATTTTTTTGACTTGATGCCGCAAAGAGGCAATGAATTCTTTTGTCGTGTCCTGAAGATCCAGAATGATCAAATCGAAATCGGTGCCACTTCCCTCCGGCAGACCTTCTTTTTGATCCACGTTATGTGGGGAAAAACCTTCCGATTTTAAAAGATCGATTGAAGGGGCATGATCCGAAATGAAAAACCGGATTTTCATCCCTCGGTTGCGCAGAACTTTCGCCAGGTGAAGTTGCCGATAGACATGCCCCATTCCGCTTGTGAAGGATGCCTTACAGCGTATCGCGATTTCAGTCATTGAAGATCAAAAGACGCGGTGGACATTGATTCGCTTTAGAATTTCACGGTCCGAAAACCGGACGGCGGACTTTTCCATTTTTCTTCCCGCCAGCGCCGCCGGCAGACGTTTCAAAGCCATGAAAAACGCCACCCAGAATCGTGATTTGAGACGAAACAGATCGCGAAGCAGAAACAGGGGAATGAAAACCATAAACTCGAAGGTCATCTTGCCGTCCAGAATATTCTTCCACACGAACAGATAGTTGTTACGCGCCGAGATCAAACCGATCTGACGGCGTTTTTCCTGGCGCTTGATGGTGGATTGGACTTTGTGATAGGCGATTGAGGCCGGTTCATAAGCCACCTTCCAGCCGCGTTTCAAGGCCCGGTAAGACAGGTCGATCTCTTCGTAATACAAAGGGTGGTACAAAAGATCGAACCCGCCCAGTTCCAGATAACGTTTGCGGTCCACCATGAAGGCGCCGCCGCAGGCGAACAGCGTCTGGCTGGTGTCGTCAGGACTTTTTTCATAAAGATAAAAATGCCCGTTTTTGAAATAGCCTCCCCGGTTGCCGTAAAGGAAGGTGGTCTGATCAAAAGCAAAGATTTTTCCGCTCACCGCAAACACATCGCTGGCGTCAAAATGCCGCGCAAGATGAAACAGAGCTTTTTCGTCCAGTTTGATGTCGTTGTTCATCGGCATCACGATGGAGGACCCGGCGAGTTCCACCGCGTAATTGTTGGCTCCTTGAAAGCCGAGATTGTGCGGCGTTTTTTCCCGCCGGACGCTGGGAAATTCCTTCGCGAGAATTTCCAGGCTGTCGTCGGCACTGCAATCGTCGATGACCAGCACCTCATACGAATGAGCCGTGTCATACTCCACCGCGGCAAGAACCGAAGGCAGACATTCTCTCAACAGCTCCCGGCCATTCCAGTTAGTGATGATGAGGGTGACATCCGGTTTCATAAAATCCTATGTTTGTAAAAAGCGATCAATGATTTTTATGATTTCATCTTCACCCTTTAAAGGCACTTTCCCTTCAACGGATAACGTCAGCGCTTTCTGGATACCTTCCGCCCAGTCGCAGGAAAAGAATTTTTGAGAATCCATGATCCATCCCACCTGCTTCTTTGTCATATAATCCCGCATTGCCTCAAATTCGTGAAAGCTCTCCCGGGAACAGGAGAGCACCGGTTTCCCGTGGGCAAATGCCGTGGCCAGCGTGGAGTACCCGGCTTTAGTGCAAACGATGTCCGAGCTTGCGATCAGATCCTGATAAAGAAAACGCTCGTCCAGCACAAATAAATTGCCAACGGTTTTCGGAAGAGGGTCCCGCGTTATGAAAATCACATCTTTCAGCGTGCTCAAATTTTCCCATAGCACCGACTTGGCCCCGATATCACCCAGGTAGATAAAGACGACGGTTTTATTCTCGAATGGGATTTCGAGAAACTGTTGCAACCGGTTTTTTACATCTTTGCCCTTTCGGGCAATGAAGCCCACCTCTTTCTGGTTTTTGATGACGTCGTTGACGACATGGCATTGGGGAAGGACTTGCAAAGATGCGAGGGCGTATTCCTCTTTCAGGGTATCGAGTAGTCCCTGCCGTTTCTCCGCACCGGGGAAATGACTATAGATATCGTGCCAGATGAAATTGCAGATCAACAGAGATGGAATTCCCAGCAGGTGGCCCGCTTTGAGGGGCAGGCTGGATGCGTCTGATAGAATGAGGTCGATCTTATTTTCTCTCAGCCATTCTACTTCCTCCGTCATTCGTTTATCTGACTGGCTAAGGAAATTTTCCAGCTTTCGAAAGGATTTTTCAAAATTGATGTTAATAAAATCTTCTTGAACGCACCCGGCATCCACCTGGGCCGGTATGGGAGAACAGTCGCCGTTCAAAAACAGGTGAAAATAGGAAGCCGGAATTTCCGACTTTATATGAATCTTGTAATTCGGGGCGAGTTTTTCAAGGATAACGGTGGACCGGGCGGCGTGCCCATAACCGTGGGAACTGATATAATAAGCGATCCGTTTGATTTTATTACCTGCGAATCAGGGGGTCGGAAAAAAAGGAAATGTCACCTGTCAGGAATCTTTTTTATCGGACTTGACGGGTTTGTAATTGAACTGGCAGACCGTGCCTAATTTGCGAAACATGTTGTTGAGCTTGAGATCCACGTAATCTTTTCTGGCATTCCAGGGGATCTGGTCAAACATGCAGGCGGTTTCAATGTAATCCACCCGTCCGAAGCGGATAAAGAACTCGGCGAACCAGCATCGTTTCATTTTATAGGTCCACTGCTTCTCGTCCGCTTGTTTGTGATCCAGTTTAAAACTTTCCCAGGTGTAAATTTCATCGACCTTTGGCAGGTTGGAATCGACAAACGCTTTAAAAGGATCATCCGAAGCGCGTTCCTGGGCCACCATTTTTTCCAGCTCCGGCTTTTGCCAGGTCTCCAAAGCAAGGGTGATGGCTTTCCGGGCGCGATCCATGCGGACATTGTGATCATCCAGAATATTATGGGTCGTATAAATGAATAGAGCAATGGTGGTTAGAAACTGCTTTTCAGGCGGCAGGTTGTCCCCGTCTTCGTATTTCCAGAGGTCGATGAAAAGGTTTCGGATTTTAGTTTTGTCGAATTCCGCCCCCTCAACACTCAGATGGTCCAGAATGGGATCGACACGATCTCCAATTTTTGATTCATCTGCGGCGGGTGCGCTGTCTACTTTTTCGTTCATGTTCAACCTTCAAAAATTAAATGGGGCCGTGTGGCTATTATCCAACTTGTTTTATTTCAGGCTTTTGGCTTTTAAAATAGCACAATCTCAAGCGACGGATCAAGCCTGGGAAATAACCGGCCAGGGATCACATCCTTATATTAAATCCCTTAAAAATGTCCTTGGGGCTGGTGAACCGGAATAATCTTAATTACAATGAGTTGGCAAATTCCGGCCTATTTTGAGACGACACCAACTGCGGGAAGGGCTCACTCCCGCAAGTTTAAAATATTATGGATTATCACGAGTTTGACATCATCATCATCGGAGCGGGAGTCATCGGATTCAGCATTGCGTTCCGCTTAAAACGCAGCCGTCCCGATTTGAAAATCGCGGTTCTGGGCGATCCCATGAATTCGCTGATGGCCTCCCGGGCGGCGGCGGGCATGTTAGCGCCGTTTGGCGAGTGCGAACGGGCCGACCGGTTTTTCAGGTTTTGCCGGAAATCGCTGGACAAGTATCCCGAATTTATTGAGGACTTGATTTCAGTCAGCGGGGTACCGGTTTTTTTTTCCATGGAAGGGTCGCTCCTGCCCTCGTCTTTTTATGAGAAGGCGTGGGATGAACGAAAGCGTTTTTTTAAGGAAGAAAAGATTCCGCATGAAGTCTGGCCAACAGCGAAAGTTCGTCAAAAGGCCCCTTACCTTTCGGAACAGTGCGGAGAGGTTTTGTGGGTCGGGGAGGGCCAGGTCAACAATCGTCAGTTGCACGACTCCCTGGTTGCTGCGGCTCATAAACTGGGAGTTGTCATTCTCGAACAAAACGTCACCGGCTTTATAAGGGATGCCGCCGCCATTGAGCAGGCGGTGACCGATTCAGGAAATATAAAAAGCAAAAAGTTTGTATTGGCGTCCGGCAGTTGGTCGCAGCAACTGGGAAAAATTCTCGGCGTTTCCATGCCGATGAAACCCATCAAGGGGCAAATGTGCCGGCTGCAGGTGGAAAACAACCGCCTGGACTACACCGTGCACGGGTTAATGACCTACATCGCTCCCTGGCGTGGAGGGCACGGTTTTGTCATCGGCTCCACTATGGAAGACAGGGGCTTTGACGCCTCTGTGGAAGACGAAGTCATTCAGGGGCTGATCGAGCGGGCGTCGGCCATTCTTCCCTGCCTGCGGGAGGCCCCGCTGATCGAGTCGTGGACTGGTTTGCGTCCGGCGGCGGACGACCTGATGCCTGTCATGGGAAAAAGCGTTCGCTATGATAACCTTTACTATTCGACCGGTCATTATCGAAACGGAATCTTGCAAACGCCCAATCAGGCGGACTATATAACAGGCATTCTACTGGGAAACCTGGAGGAGGAAATTGTGGAATTTTCTCCCGGCCGGTACCAACTATAACGAAATCGCGCACTTCATCTATGGAATTCACTTTTATCCGGTAAACAATGAATAAATTGAATCATAAACCCGATGCGGATCTGATCCGGGATTTTCACAACGTGTGGCATCCGTGCACGCAGATGAAAGACCATGAGACCGTTCCGCCGCTTTTGATCGAACGTGGCGAGGGAGTTTTCCTGTTTGACCGGGACGGGAATAAATACCTCGATGTGATCTCTTCGTGGTGGGTGAATCTTTTGGGCCACAACCACCCACGCCTCAATGCGGCAATCAACCGACAGCTGGAGAAAGTGGCCCACGTCATGTTTGCCGGCGTCACCCACCAACCCGCCATCGATTTAGCCGATCGTCTGATTGCATTGACCCCTGAAAAATTGCAAAAGGTATTTTTTTCCGACAACGGCTCCACGGCGGTGGAAGTGGCCGTTAAAATGAGCCTGCAATACTGGCAACAGACCGGCTACGAGAAAAAGCGCAAATTTGCTTATTTAAAAGGCGCATATCATGGGGAGACGCTGGGAGCTTTGTCCTTGTGCGGGATCGACCTGTTCCGGGACAAATTTGAACAAAATCTCATGCCCAATATCGAGGTTCAGGGGCCGGACTGCTTTCGCTGTCCTTATGGGCTGAAGCCGGAATCCTGCGGCGCCGAATGTTTTGCGCCCATGGAACAGACATTGGCGGTGCATAAAGATACGTTGGCGGGAGTGATCGTCGAACCCTTGGTGCAGGGGGCGGCAGGGATGAAGATGTACCCGCCGCTCTATTTGGAAAAGCTTCAAGAGGCGTGCAAGGCGAATGACGTTCATACGATTTACGATGAAATTGCCGTCGGGTTTGGGCGAACCGGTTCGCTCTTTGTTTGCGGCGGGCATGAATTGAATCCGACTTTTTTGTGCCTCTCCAAAGGAATCACCTCCGGTTACCTGCCGCTGGCGGCGACCCTCACGGAAGATGCGATTTATTCCGCATTCTATGGCGAAATTTCTGAGATGAAATTATTCATCCACAGCCACAGTTATTCCGCCAATCCGCTGGCCTGCGCGGTGGCCAATGAATCGTTGGCGATGTTGACGGAGGATGAGTTTTTCGATGAACTGAAACCGAAAATTCAGGCATTACGAGAGGGTGGAAACAAACTGCAAACGTTGAAATGCTGCGGCGAGTTCCGGCAAACGGGAATGATCGCGGCGGTGGAACTGGTTGCGGACCGCGAGACCCAAGAAGAATTTCCCTTTGAAAAACGAGTGGGGTATCGGATTTATCTGGAGGGGTTGAAACGCGGCGTGCTCATGCGGCCTTTGGGCAACGTGATCTATTTCATCCCGCCATTGGTCATTTCGACGAATGAAATACAAATGATGATCGACACGGCCTATGATTGCATCCGCGCTGTTCTGGATTGAAAGTAACTGAGACTCGATGGACCCAACCCCTTTTTCACCGCAAAGGCGCAGAGAACGCAAAGAAAAAAACAAATGATAGGATTGAAAGGATAGACAACGATGGAAATGCTCCCCCTTCCGCGAAGAGACCTCTACATAACTCGTCTTTGCGAGAAGCCAACGGCGACGAAGCAATCCAGAATATCTGGATCGCCACGCCGCTTTGCAGCTCGCGATAACGTATGGGATGGGCTCACGGTAAACTCCATGAAGATTCTAGCTGACGCAAATCTCTCCTCTGTGAAGGGAACAGCTAAAGTACAGAAAACGATTACGACTAAACAAAACCTTTAAACAAAAAAATAAAATCATGTACGAAGTTAAAATAATCACCAGATTTTCCGCCGCTCACCAGTTGCGCTTGTACGACGGAAAATACGAAAACCTGCACGGCCACAACTGGGGGGCTACCGTGCTGGTCGAAGCCGAAGGGTTGGACGCCATGGGTGTAGGCATCGACTTCGTGGTGCTCAAGAAAAAGGTGGACGCCATATTGTCGAAACTCGATTACCAGAACATCAATGAAGTTCCGCCGTTTGACAAGCAGAACCCTTCAGCGGAAAACATCGCCCGGTGGCTGTTTCAAGAGTTGAACGCCGATATCAAAACAGAAACCACCCGCGTCAAACGCGTGGAGATTCGCGAGATGGAAGACTGCGGCGCCGCATATTACGAAAAATAGGGTGAGATCATCTGATAAAATAGGATGCAACCTGTTTTTATTACCATGAAAGCTTAACCCCCCGCAGCATGATCCGCCCAATTCTAAAGGCTATCCTACCGCTCCGGAGTCCTTAAAATCTATGGAACCTTTAAGTTTTGGAGTTTTATGTTTAATCGGTCTGGTCTTACTTGCGATCGGGGGGGAACTTCTTACCTTAAGCGCTTCCAGGTTGGCAACCGCCTTTGGGGTCAGGCAAATTATTATCGGGCTGACCGTCGTTTCTTTTGGCACCTCCATGCCGGAAGCCTTTGTGAGCGCTTTTGCGTCCTTTGATCGGCAACCGGATATAGCTGTGGCCAACGTGGTTGGCAGTAATATATTCAACCTCCTCTTTATCCTCGGAACAGCGGCAGTTATCCGTCCCCTGAAGGTAGAAGTCAGTTCATTAAAGCGGGAAGTTCCATTCGTGATCGGGACTGCTTTTTTGGTCTGGGCGCTTGCCTATGACCGGGAAATAAGCCGTATGGATGGGGTTCTTTTTCTTATTATTTTTGTCCTATTTTTATGGTGGTGCTTCAGGAAAAATCCACCGAACCAGAATGAATCGGTTACGGAACCGGTTTCGCGCAGCGGCAAGGGAGTGCAAATTTTTAAGATCGTTGTAAGCTTGATTGTTTTGGTGGTGGGAGCCAGGCTATTGCTTTCAGGTGCTACAGGTTTGGCTCGTCTCATGGGATTCAGCGAAATTGTGATTGGCCTTACCATTGTGGCGGCCGGAACTTCCTTTCCAGAGTTAGCCACGTCTGTGATGGCATCCGTTCGAGGAAAAGATGATATCGCGGTCGGCAATGTAACAGGCAGCAATATTTTTAATATCCTTTTCATCCTTGGAATATCTGCACTGGTTTTTCCACTGACGATAAGTGACAGCCTTTTCTTTCGCGATATTCCAATAATGGTCGGAGCATCTTTACTGGCCCTACCGATTTTAAAGTCTGGATATATTATTTCAAGAATCGAGGGTGGGATTCTCATCATCCTTTATTTGGGCTATATCATGATTTTGATCCGGGATTTTATTTAATACCCCGAATGGTTCCTCCTACAACATCAATGTTTTCCGCTTGAGGAATTTTAGGAAGTCCCGGCATGCGCATGATGTCGCCTGTGATGGGGATCAAAAAACCCGCACCGGCGGCGATCAGAATTTCCCTTACGGTAACGGAAAAATTTTCCGGACGGCCAAAGATTTTAGGATCGTCGGTGAGCGAGGTAGGCGTTTTGGCGATACACACCGGCAGGTTGTTGTAGCCTAGTTTTTCTATCGATGCTAAATCGCGTTCCGCTTTTTTGTTTAAGATGATTTTTTTCGCGCCATACATTTCGCGGGCCACGGTTTCTATTTTGGTTATTACAGGGTCGTTCCAGTCGTAAAGAGGGTGAAACGGCGAAGCTACCTTTTCCGCATGTTCCATGACCGTTCGCGCAAGGTCGAGACCGCCCTTGCCGCCCTCTTCGAACACATTGCTGACCGCGAAAGGGACCTTGAGATTGGTTTCGCAATGATTGCGGATGCGGTCAATCTCCTTGTCGTGATCGCCTGCGAAGCGGTTGAGACAGACGATGGGCTTTTCGCCAAATTTGGTGATGTTATCCACGTGTTTGTCCAGGTTGCCTAATCCTTTTTCCAATGCTTCTGGATTGTGACCGGACAGTTCCTTCAGCCCCACACCTCCGTGCATTTTCAAAGCCCGGCAGGAAGCGACGAGAACCACCGCGGCGGTGTCGAGATTCGCGCTTTGGCATTTGATGTCAAAAAACTTTTCGGCCCCGAGATCAAACCCGAACCCGGCTTCGGTGATCGCCCAATCGGACAGGGACAACGCCATTTTGGTAGCCAGCACCGAATTGCATCCATGCGCGATGTTGGCGAAAGGCCCGCCGTGAATAAATGCCGGTACCCCTTCCAGGGTCTGCACCAGATTGGGAAGCAGGGCGTCTTTGAGGAGAGCGGTCATCGCCCCTGCAGCTTTCAGTTGACCGGCGGTGACGGGTTCTTCATCCCGGGTGAAAGCCACCAAAACCCGGTCCAGCCTGGTCTTGAGGTCTTCGTAACTTTCCGCGAGGCAGAGAATGGCCATGACCTCCGATGCGGCGGTGATGTCGAACCCGCCTTCCCGCGGGACGCCCTGCAGGGCGCCGCCCAACCCGAGAATGATGTTTCTGAGCGCCCGGTCATTCATGTCCATCACCCGTCTCCAGGTGATGCGCCTGGGGTCGATGCTCATGGGTTTGTCGTGATAGATGCGGTTGTCGAGCATCGCCGAAAGAAGGTTGTTCGCCGAGGTGATGGCGTGAAAGTCTCCGGTGAAATGCAGGTTGATCTCCTCTGCCGGAATCACCTGGCTGAGTCCGCCTCCCGTCGCTCCGCCTTTCATGCCCATGCAGGGGCCCATGGAAGGTTCGCGTAGCGCCAGACAGACCGAATTTCCCAGTTGAGCCAATGCCTGTCCCAATCCAATGGTGGTCGTGGTTTTGCCTTCCCCGGCCGGGGTCGGCGTGATGGCGGAAACCAGAATCAGTTTCCCGCGTTGAGGGTTTTTTTCTAAAACGCTCAAGCGGACCTTTGCCTTCGTGTCCCCATAGGGGATGATATCATCGGCTGTCAATCCCAATGATGAGGCGATGTCGGAGATGGGTTTTCCGGAAAACGAAGTTGGATTGGAATCGCTCATTTTTTCCTCAATAAAAGACTTAATGGCTAGGAACGATTGACGCTAGGGTTTTTCATTCGACCGTTGTTCCCAGAGCATATTACTAAAGTTGGCGGGGATGATGGCGATTCATCTTCGCAATAGAACACCTTTTGCATTTTTAAGAGATGGGAAGCTTGGTATTTATTCCAGGGGCAGGGTCATGACGATTCCACCCATGACATCGTTCAGTTTGAAATCTCGTTTTGGGCTTTCAGGGTGATTATTGTGGCAGGACACGCAAGCAGGGCTCACGGCAAAATCCGGATAAACGGCTTGAAAATAGTTTCTCCCGCCAATTTCCCGGTATTCAATGAAAGGACGGACCGGATGGCGGATGATGTATTTCAAGCCTCTTTGCTCAAATTCGTTGGCAGGGCCGTTGTGGCTGTTGATGGGCCAGGGGCTGATCAGTTTGAAGTCCAGGTCGATGTTTTTATTGAGTATCAAATCGGAAGCGTTCAATAAAAATTGTGCGGGAAGGAGCAAAGCGTTGTCTTCCCACCAGTTTTCGGAAGCAAAAACGATGTTTTTCAATTGAAGGCGGTTCACCACATGCTCAGAGTAGACCTGCCGGTCCGATTCCAGAACGGAATGAATGTAGTCTGCGACCACCTCGGCGGGAATCAAATGTTTTCCTTTATTTGAGCCGTTGCTGTTAAGGGGCAACGCGATGGAAATGCCACCCAGGACATCGCCCAGTTTAAAATTCTTTTTGGGACTTTTGGGGTGGTTATTGTGGCACAGGATGCAGGTCTTGGTGACGGCCTTGTCGGGGTAAATGGCCTTAAAAAACGGTTTGCCCTGGATGGAAACCACCCTGGTGAAAGGCTTTCCCGGGGTTTTTAAGATTTCTTCCAACCCGGTTTTCTCAAATTGGGTTTTGGGTCCGTTTTGTTCATTGATGGGCCATAAACTCATCAGGCGGTAGGTCATGCCCACTTGCCTGGCATTGGATTTACGGGAAGAAAGCAAAAGAAACTGTGCTGGAAGAGGCAGGGTGTCTTCTTCCTTCCAGTTTTCCGTGGCTTTCAGGTCGATGGTGACTCCCAGGCGCTCGACAATAACTTCTGAATATATGGTCCGGCCCGCTTCGATGACTGAATGGATATAATTGGCCGCCGCTTCAGGGGAGATGCCTTTTTTTAGATTTTTCTCAGGTTCAGTGTCGGCCCAGGTAACGGAGGATGAAAAACCAATCAACAAGATCAGGAGCAATCGTAACGGGAGCGGGTGGTTTATCATGTCATTTCCTTGGAGTTCAATTCATAGGGACAACCATTGTATGCCGGACTTTGCCGTCGTTTGAAAGATCCTGAAAAAAGGAAGGGCCACCCTCTGGATGGCCCCACGAGTTTTGGGTTTTATTGAAATTAGAGCTTTTTACTCGATGTATTTTCGGGTGAAGAAGAATATTCCCAACCCAATCACCGCAACGGCCACCACAATGAACATTGCATTGACATCCCCTCCAAAATCAATCCACTCCATACTAAACCCTTCTTTAGTGTCTAACTCATTCACTAGATGGGCCCTCCCTGTTGATGGGAAAAAGGTTTAATCTCTCGGATACAAGGCAGTTCAATCCTTGACATCCATACTTAAAAATCTTGTTCTTCCAGGCGGATTTGTCAATAGGCAAAGAAACAAATTGCGACAAAAAGATCAGATTCAGAAAAAAACGGGTTTTTGTGGTTGTTTCACTAAAATCGCGCCTCAATGGGCTAAAATTTTTTCGCCATTCGTTCGCTTTTTTGCTGTACAATTAAAAACGCCAAGATTATCAAGCGATCCCCATTTTCAATATTTTAAGAGGCGAGTTTAAAGTATGGATGATTTAATAAAAGATTTAGCCATTCTTTTACTCGTTTCCCTGCCCATCAATATTGTTTTTCACCGCATCAAGCTCCCCTCGGTGATGGGGTTTTTATTGGCTGGCGTGATCATCGGTCCCTACGGTTTGCAGCTGATTCAGGATTCCGATCGCGTCAAGCACCTGGCGGAGATCGGGGTGATATTGCTTCTCTTTGTAATTGGCCTGGAATTTTCCATAAAGCGCATGTTGAAGGATTTAGGGGTGGTTCTTGGAGTGGGAGGGCTTCAGCTCGGTCTCACGGGAGCTTTGATATTTTTCATTTTTATATCTTTTGGGTATTCGGCGAATCAAGGAGTTTTGTTCGGATTGTTGATCGCTCTCAGCAGTACCGCCATTGTCCTGAAAATGATCACCGACCGGGCGGAAATCGACACAAAACACGGCGGAATCTGTATCGGAACCCTGTTGTTTCAGGATCTATGCGTGGTTCCCATGATGCTCATCATTCCTCTGCTTTCTCAGACGGACGATTTGTCTCCCCTGGACTTCGGCATGGCGGTGCTGAAATCCATTGCCGCTGTGTCGGCCATTGTTTTATTTTCCCGGATGCTCGTTCCTCGGTCACTGGGAGCGATTGCTCGTATGGGCAGTAAAGAGCACCTGACGCTGTTCGTGATTTTGATCATATTGGGAACCGGATGGGTTTCAGAGTCGATGGGATTGTCTCTCGCAATGGGCGCTTTTATCGCTGGAATCATCATTTCAGATTCCGAATACAGCCATCAGATCATCCTCGATATTCTTCCGCTGAAAGATTATTTCGGCAGTATATTTTTTATATCCGTCGGAATGCTCCTGCAGGTCCAGGTATTCTATGAGTCGGCCCTGTGGTATCTGGGGTTGACGGCGGGAGTCATCGCCTTGAAAGCGGTGTTGGCATTTTTGGCCTGTTTCTTGTTGAGGAATACATTTCGGGTGTCTTTCATTGTCGGCATCCGCCTGGCGCAGGTGGGGGAGTTTTCCCTGCTTCTTGCCAGTCTTGCTTTGGAAAGCGATTTGTTTTTGCCGGGCCAGTACCAATCGTTTCTGATCGTTTCCATTCTCAGCATGTTGGCGGCCCCTATTTTGATTCAGGTTTCGGCAGGTCTCTCGATCAAAATCAACTCCCTTTTCGGAGCGGTTCCCTACAAAGAACCGGAACCTCTTGAACCGGAAAAACTATCAGGACATGTGATCATCACCGGCTACGGATTGGTGGGTAGAAACCTATCCAGAGTTTTGAAAGAAACACACACCCCGTTTGTTGTGCTTGAACTGGATGGAGAACGAATCAAGGAGGCCCTGAAAGAGGATGTTCAGGCGCGTTTTGGAGATTCGACGCATCGCGACACCCTGCTCAGGGCGGGGATCAATCATGCTAAAATGATGGTTTTTGCCGTTTCTTCCGATCCCATGGCCGCCGTTCAGGCGGTGCGGCTTGCCCGTCAAATGAACCCGGACATTTATATTCTGGTCCGTGTTCGTTATGCGGCACAGGTCGATGAACTCAATGCCGCCGGAGCCGATCAGGTGATCCCCGAGGAATTTGAAACATCCATTGAAATTTTTTCCAGGGTGCTCAGGGAATACCACATTTCCAACAACGTTATTGAACAGCAGGTGGAACTGGCGCGATTGGAAGGCTACGGAATGTTTCGCGGATTATCGCTGAATATGGAAAGCATGAAGAAGTTTTCGGCCTACATGACCGCCAGTTTGACGGAATCTTTTCACGTTCTGGAAGATTCCTGGTGTCACAACCAATCCATAAAGGAACTGAAGTTGCATAAAGATTCCAGCGTAAAATTGATCGCCGTGGTTCGCAACAACGATTTGCAAGCCAACCCCGATCCGGACTTACGTTTCCAGGGTGGGGACATTATTATATTGTTCGGACGGCACGCCAATCTCGACCGGTCCTTAAAATACCTACGGTCTGGAACCAATGAATAAAAATTTCAATGGGAAGGGAATATTCCACGTGGGACGCAATCTATTGAGGGGTAGTTTTTGATGGCTGAGCGAGGAGACTCTAATTTGAGGAGATCATGAAAGTTAAAGAATTGATGACAAAAGCGGTTTTGACGGTCGCTCCCACAGATAAAATTGACCGCGTATTTTTTCTGATGAACTTTGAAAACATCCGCCACGTTCCCGTGGTGGACAAAGGGAGGCTTGTCGGCATGTTGTCTGACAGGGATTTAAAAAAAGTACTGGGTCCCGTCAAAAAGTTTGTAGAAAAACCGGATGGAACCACCGTCACCATTGTATCCCGGCAGGTGCGGACTCTCATGAATCGAAAGCTCATCACCATCGAGCCCGAACAAAGAGCCGCTGATGCGGCGGCCATCATGGCGAAAAGAAAAATTGGAGCGTTGCCGGTGGTTCACAAAAATAAACTGGTCGGCATCATCACCGCAACGGATATTTTGCATGCGTTTGTCAAGCTGTGCAATATGCTGGAGCCTTTTGGCAAAACAAATAAGGCGTAAGGTACCGTTTCCCAGATAGGGAGTTAAGCATATCAGGAGTCGGCGGTGGCGGAAAGGGGGAACCGCTCCATCAGGTAGCCCAGGCAGTCCTGATGCACGATCTTCTCTTTCGTGCTGAACATGGAAGGCACGACGGGGCGTTTCAAGCGGATTTCCTTATCGTTGTATTCTATGAATTGGGCGGCCACTTCCTGATCCTTCTCGTCAATGACGGATAGCTTTAATTTGGGGTTGTACCGCCAACCCACGAGGGTGTTTTCTGGAAGTTCTGCGAAATTCTGCTGATCGAGATCGTCGATAAAACAGAAATCCTTGCCCTTTGAATCTGCGTCAAATCCTATACGGCTGTTTTGCGGCACATGGATTCGGGCGATCGTGTGGTAGGCATAGAGGCTCTCTTTTCCGTTCAGATCCGGTGGGATTTCTTTCAAGTGGATACATTTTTCCAGAAACTCAAACACGTGTTGAACGCCGTAAGGGTCTCCCGGAAGGCCGCTTTCAATGGTTATCGAAGGGCAAAACTCCGCCATGGCGCTGGCCAACACTCCCTTGGGCCGCGTGAAGTAAACCAGGGTTTGGCTGAACAGCCGCGCCAGATTGATGAATGGAGCCTCCAGCCGGTTGATACAGGCGTAATGAGGGTTTCTGCCGGAAGTGTTGTGAATGTCGACGGAGGCAAAGACCCCGGTTTTTTTTACAGTGGAAATCACCTCACGTGCCAGATTGTTTTCAGGCAAACTTCCGCCGCCCCAGATTCGGTTGTAATCGGGTTGATTGGAAAACCGCCGTTCACTGTCTCTTGCGGCTTCAACATTACCCACAAAAACGTCCAGGCGTCTTGGTAAAATTCCGTCTTCGGTTTGGTATTTCTTGATCAATTTCTGAATGGCCTGAACCCCCGTCGGTTCATTGCCGTGCAGGAGCGTCGCCAGAAAAAGCGGCGGCCCTTCTTTACCCTTGAACCGGATCAGGGAAGGACCGGGAAGGATCTTGAACAATTCATTGGGAAGCAAATCCAGAAAACCGTCGGGAACGGATTCGAATACGTTTAATTTCATCTTCAGACCGTCCAATTAAAAACGGGTAAATTCCGTTGTTGATTTTCAAAGTACGCGTGCATCATTCCCTGAAAGTTCACCCCGTATTTTGAGATAAAAGCCTTTTGCCAGGCGGCGCCGTTTTGTCCGGTCGTCACCCGTTTGCCCATAACCTCTACTATATAGTAGTCGATGTCCTCTGGGTGCAAACCGGCCATCTGCAGTCCTTTTTTTGCCGCAGGCAGAAGCGACTGCTCAAAAAGTGATTGTAAGGGCAGACTTTTCCCGCCGGACCATCTGACCGTCGCCCGCAGGCCGTGTTTGGCGGCGTGATAAAAATTGTCCCTGGCGTCTTCAAACGGGAGTTCACAATCCAGCCGGGTTTCTTCACTGCAACTATAATATGTCATCAACCCAATAAAAAAAGCAATATTGGCGATGGTGTCGGTGATACTCGGGCCGGCGGCAGGTACCCGGTGCTCAAGCCGAAGGTGCGGTCTTCCACCCTTACTGAGGCCGATCAAGGGGCGCGTCCACCGCCAGACGGTTCCATTTTGCAGGCGAAGATGGCTCAGCCAGGAGGGGTCATCGTCGTAGACGGCGGGTAAAAGGACAGGGAAGCCGTTCAGATTTTCCAGAAACGGTTCCATGATGGAATGTTTGGCGTAACCCGTGCCAAAGGTGACTCGTCCAACACTTTGTCCCTGGCGGTCGAGGAAACTGGCAACCGCAACGGATTGCTCGAAAGCAGGAATGCGTGTTTCATCCCAAAGTTCTTTGCCGAACAAAAAAGGGGAATTGGCCGTTGCCGCCACCATTGGAGCGGACAGGATTTGGGAGAGATTGTAATGTTTGACCGCATCCTTTGGGTTCACCTGACAATGAATTTGCAAAGAGGTAGCCACCGCTTCAAGCATGACATTGTGATGCGTGACGTGCAGCGAGTCCTTTCCTTCAATGTTGAGTTCCAGCGGTTTGCCTCGACGCAACCGGATGACCTGTTGGTTTAGGGCGTAATACCGTTTTAGAGAAGACATTTTGTCGATAGTCAGCATTTCATCGCGAATCGTGGGAAGGATTCCTATAGTCAGGATATTTGAACCCAGATCCTCTGCATGTGAGGCGCACTTTTCCCAAATATGAAGCAATTCCGATTCCAATTTGCTTAAAACATTCCCTTCAATATGACAGGGGACGCTGTTGATTTCAAAATTGAACTTGGATAGTTCCGGGACGACGAGGGGGTCGTCTACATTTTTTAGAAAGGTTTCATTGACCGGTGACGGAAGGTAGTCTTTGTCGACCAGCCAGGCTTCCAATTCAAACCCACATTTTCCTTCCGTGGCTTCGAAATTGCTGTCCTTAAACCAGTTCATGAGGATGCGCGACTCATCCCTCAGCCGGAGCTTAAATTCGCGAAAGTCCTCATCGGAAAATTCGGTGCTGGAAATTTCATCGCCCATGAAGTGTCCTCAAGATTATATGACGAGGGATTTAAAATCGTCGATGTACCCCTGGACTTTTTCCAGGGCCCGGGTCCTTTGCGCAGGCGTTATCATAGAATCAATTTTGAATAGGATGTTCATCCATTGACTCTTTTTTTCCTCCCACTGAATCTGGAATTTGGGAGCCCACAGGGTTTCCGGTTGCTTGATCCAGCGAACCAATTGCGCTTCAATTTCCCTTTCTGATTTTTGCGCTTTCAACAAATCGGCAAAGGCTGTCTGAAAATTGCGACGGTTTTTCAGTTTGCTGATGATCCAACCTCTCTCAACAGTCACCCAGATCCGAAGGGTCGCTTCCTGGCCGGAATCCAAAGGACCGAACCAATCTTCCAGAAGTTCCAAAAACCATCGTTGCGTATCCTCCACAAGTTCTTCATCGGTCATTTCAATTTGTTTGATTAAAAAATCGTTCAACTTAGGCGATTGACCTTTAAAGTGTCGAATTTGGCGTTCATCCAGAGTGGATAAAAACCTGGAAAAATCTGGAGCGGCCTGAATTAAAAACCGTTTGATATAGCGGCGTTCATCTTCCTGAAGCCATGCCAGATCCTCCGGGTCCAGACCATCCCGGTACCTTGTCTGGAATTCGCTGAGTGTGAGAATGATTGCCGGCAACTCGTGGCTGCGGTGCCACGCCATTAAATGTTCCAGTTTTTTTTTGAGAAATCTTTCCTGAGAATTTTTGATCTGAAAATAGTCGTCCACTTTTTTAAGAAGAAACCAATCTGAAAAATGGTAGGCGATTTGTGTCCTGCTGCATCCCGTTAGTGTCACCCCGATCAATATTAAACAGATCAGCCGAAAGAAAAAGTGGTTGCGCAGGATAAGAAAAGGTATTCTGATACCAGGAAAACAGAAGTAAATAAAAGTCATCATTTTGCCGGGTCCATTAATATAAGGAACGCGCCATGCTTCGTCAGATTCTCAAAGTATTGAAAGCCTTAAACTCCAATGCCAAGCCCTGGCAACTCAGTCTGGGCGTGTGCTTTGGGGCGGTGATAGGTCTCACGCCCCTGGCAAGCCTGCATAACCTCGCTCTCTTATTCCTGGCGCTGGTTATCAACATGAACATCGGGATCATGATATTGAGCGCGGTCGTGTTTTCGGGAATCGCTTATTTGATGGACCCCGTGTTTCATAGCGCCGGATTGGCCATTTTAAAGTCAGGCTCTCTCACAGGTTTTTGGGAAAACGTTTTCAGCAGTCCGATCGCCCTGGTGGCGAAATTGAACAATTCCATCGTCATGGGAAGCCTGGTCATTTCGATACTTTTGGCTGTGCCGCTTTTTTTCTTCTTCAACCTCTTTGTTAAAAAATACCGGGAAGTATTTCTCACTTATATGGAAAGATTCCCTATTTTCAAATCTCTCAAGATATTAAAAGTTTACCAGACATTGATGGGGGAGAAAGGATGAAAATATTTCGCTGGCAGGGAGTGCTTGTTTTTGCGGTTCTTTTTCTCCTGATGTGGGCCTTTTTTTCGTTTTATCTGGATGGGTTGATCAAGCGGGCTCTGGAGGAAGAAGGCTCGAAGATCATTCAAACCCAGATCGAAGTGGCTTCGGTGGCAACGTCCCTGCCGTCGCAATCCGCCGGTCTCAAGCGGTTGGCGGTCGCCAATCCCGACAATCTCATGGAAAACGCCGTCGAAATCGACTCGGTATCCTTTAATGTAGATGCCGGCAAGGCAGTGGTCCAGAAGGTGGTGATCGATGAAATGTCGGTGGAAGGCATCCGTCTGAATCAAAAACGGGAAACCCCTGCCAGAGCCTACAAACCCCCTGCAGATGCAAAAGGTGATCCTGTCACTGAGGGAGGGAAGAAAGAGGGAAGTGAAGACCTCTTTGGTTTCGGCAAGATCATGAACCCCAAATCACCAGAAGAAATCCTGAAATCCGAAAAGCTGGAAACCTTGGAGGCGGTGGAGGCCACCAAAATGGAGATCCAGCAGTTGAAGGATAAATGGCAAAAGAAACTGGAAACCGAACTCAGTCCTCAAGCCCTTGAGGAGACCAGGAAAAAAATAGAAGACCTCCAGAAAAAAACCAAGGGAACGGGAGATATTGCCGGGATCGCGGCCGCCGTTCAGGATTTAAAAAACGTTCAGGAAACGATACAAGGGAATCTGGAAAACATAAAGAACTTGAAAGCCGAAATGCAGGCGGACACCCAGCGGATTAAAAAGAGGGTGGCGGCGTTGAAAAATCTTCCGCAAAAAGATTTTGAACGGTTGAAGAAAAAATATTCCCTCGATGTCAAAGGCGGAGGCAATCTTCTGGGGGCATTGCTGGGTGGGGAAATTAAAGAAAAGATAGACCTGTTCTGGAAGTATTATGAAATGGTCAGCCCTTATTTAAATAAGGGAGGGGATACAAAACCCAGGGAAGAAGAGGAACCGTATGTAAGAGGCAAGGGGGTTTTCGTCAAGTTCAAAGAAGCCGTTCCCTTTCCGGATTTTCTCATCCGGCACGCCAGCCTTTCATTGGATCTCATGGACACAAAAATTGCAGGCGACTTAAAGGATTTTTCCGATAACCAGAGAATCTATGGAAAACCTGCGTTGCTAAGCTTCAGCTCCGATAAAGATGAAAAGTTCGATCGTTTTGATCTGAATATCAAATTAGACCGGACCAAAGCCGTTGCCGACGATGGCATCGATTTGAACGTGAAGGGCCTCAAGCTCAACAACGTTGAGGCCGGCGAAGGCGCCAGAATCGAAAAAGGTTTCGCCGACCTTCAAAGTTCTTTCAAGATCGTCGACGAAAAACAATTGTCCGGCAGCATTCAGGCGAATCTCGGAGGCTTGTCCTTAAAAATTCCCAATCAACAGAACAATGAGATCATGAAGGCCATCGCGGACACGCTGGCATCCACGGAAAAGTTTTTCATAAAAATTGCAATCGATGGATCTCAGGAAAACTACGACGTGAAAATTGACTCCGATCTGAACAAGATCATTTCCAAAGCGATCACCGGAGCCGTGTCCGGCAAGCTTCAGGATTTTGAAAAATCTTTAAAAAGCTCAATTTTCTCCGCCACCAGCGGGCCTCTGGCAGGAGCGGGCGATTCTCTGGGAGGTTTTTTAAAGCTTGAAGACCATCTTGGGAAAAACTCCTCAGCCTGGAAGGGGTTGTTGAGTGAAGCGAAAGAGGGGGCAACGCCGGCTCCGCTCAAGGATAAACTGCCGATTAAAGATAAACTCAAACTTCCTGAGGGGCTCAAACTTCCATTCTAACCAGGTGAGATTTTATGAATATTAAATTCGGGTTCATTTTATTATTTTTACTATTAAGTGCGTCACCTGCAAGTTCAGGAATTTTCGACGATCTCATGGAAAAAGTCAGCCCCGCTCTTCAAGGGGAAGGGATGGACAATGCCCTGAGCCTGGAAAAAACCATTTCCGGGCTCAAGGAGGCTTTGTCCGTTGGAACGGGAAGCGCCGTATCCCTGCTTTCTAAAAATGACGGCTATTTTGGCAATGAAGTGACCAAAATTCTCATGCCTGAGAAAATTCAAAATGTCGCCGACATGCTCAAAAAAGTAGGATTTGAACAACAGGTGGATACCTTTGTGCTGACCATGAACCGCGCGGCTGAAACTGCGGCTCCCAAGGCCAAGGAATATTTCATGGACGCCATTAAAGAAATGACATTCGATGACGCCAAAAAAATCTTGAATGGCGGTGACACCGCGGCGACCGAGTATCTGAATTCTAAAACCCATCAAAAGATTTACGAGGCTTTCAAGCCCACGGTTTCATCCAGCCTGGATCAAGTGGGTGGAACCAAAGCGTATAAAGACATGATGGGATCGTTTTCCTCCCTTCCGTTTGCATCCGCCCAATCCCTGGATTTGGATCACTACGTGACCGATCAAGCTCTGAAAGGTTTGTTTTTGATGGTCGGTGAGGAAGAAAAGAAGATTAGAAACAACCCTTCCGCAAGAGTGACCGATCTTTTGCAACAGGTTTTTAAGAAATAATCGCAATGATCGGGTGAGAGCGATGACGGATTCTTCCAGGCCAACGCTGATCAGAAGAATTATTAGAAATTCCTTAGTGCTTGTTGTGGGCTGTGGTTTTATCCCAGGCCCTTCCCTGGCGCAGGCACGGCCATCAATCCCTTCGATGATCAAAATTCCCGGCGGCTCCTTCATTCAGGGAAATCCATCCGACACCCCCTCCGATGAAAAAAGGGGAGCTTCCTTAAAAACATTTTTTATCGATTCGCACGAAGTCACCAACCAGGAATTTTTCGAACAATTTCCTGAGCGTCCTTTTCGTAAGGGCGCCGAAAAACATCCCGTGAGCTATGTGACCTGGCAGGAAGCACAGACCTATTGCAGTCGGGTTGGCAAGCGCCTGCCTTCGGAAGCCGAATGGGAAAAAGCCGCGCGCGGCACCGATGGCCGGTTGTATCCGTGGGGCGACAAGGCTCCCAAGAGAAAACCGCATCCCTTTTATTCAGGACTCGTCAAACGCAGTGTGGGGCTCAATCGAAAAGATGTTTCTTTTTATGGAGGCCGGGACATGGCAGGCTCGGTCTGGGAATGGACGGCGGATCGGGTGGGTGGAAAAATGGCGGTGCGCGGAGGCTTGTGGAATTATCACCTCGATTACGAATACAGCAAAACCTTCGAGCGCAATTTAATCGAACCGAAAGCCAGATTCATCTTTTTGGGATTTCGTTGCGCGAGGTCGAAATGATTTCCAGAAGAAATTTTCTTTCCCGCTGGTTGGGGGCGATGTCGGTCGTTTGCACGGAAATGTTTCTGCGTCCCTTAATGGGAAGGGCGGACACCGATCATTTTACCGGGACCGATTTCGTCGGCAAAACCCGTGCAGGAAAATATGAAACGTTTTACATCAATTACTGGAAGCCGATGCGGCGCATCAAACCGGAAAAGTGGAAGCTGGAGGTTCGAGGGCTCTGCAAAAACCCAGGAACGTTTTCTATAGAAGACATCAAATCTCTGCCTGTGAAAACCCGGACCTCGCGTTTGAAATGCGTGGAGTGCTGGTCGGCGCGCGCCAGATGGCAGGGGTTTTCAATACAGGATTTGGAAGAAAAGGTTGCACCTCATCCCCAAGCCGCCGGAGTGTTGTTCCACTGCGCCGACACTTATCAGGAGTATCTTCCCAGAGAAAGCCTGATGCGTGAGGAAACTCTCTTAGCTTACAATATGGATGGAAAACCTTTGACGGACGAGCACGGGTTCCCCTTGCGGGTGATCGTTCCGTTCAAATACGGATACAAAAATCCCAAAGCCATTTTAATCATGGAATACGTTGACGACGTTAAAGCCGGCACGTGGAGTAAGATCGGCCCATATTCCATGGACGGCACCATTCTTCCCGGTTACGACCATCCCGTGGATCTGGATAAAAAAGCCCGCCGCATTTCAGGCGGCGAAATTCGGGACTATTGATCGCCGCTTACAAATTCAGGACGTCTTTTCGGGTGGACTTCGCGATCGCCAACGCCTCCTGAATTAAATCTTCCGGAACGCTCAATTCCTTGAGAGTCGCCTCCAGATTATCCAGAACCGCATAAAAATGAGATTCACTCAGTCCTTGTTGTTTGAGGTGCTTGTGTGCCTCGCGCATATTTTTTCCGGAATAATTGGGCGCTCCGCCGAAGGCAAACGTCAGAAACACCTTCTGCTTCTTCCTTTGATGTTCCATGCTCACCCCTTTAAAAAAGTGATTGACCCGGTCGTCAGCGAGCACTTTCCGGTAAAAAACGTCCACCGCGGCGTCTACCGCTTGGTGTCCTCCGATTCTTGAAAACAGGGATTCGGAAGATTCATTTTGAATTCCATTGCCTTCATATTTAAACTGACTGACCAGGTTTTGTATTTGTGTGGCAATGCTCGTGAGGCCCTCGGCGGCATTTTTAGTTTCAGTGGCCCCTTCCGAGGCGTTATGAGCGGTCGCGGCCACCCCGTCGATATTCTGGGCGATCTCATTGCTTCCCCTTGCGGCGTCACTGACGTTTCTGCTGATTTCACCGGTTGTGGCCGTTTGTTCTTCGACGGCGCTGGCGATGGTTCCCTGAAAGTCGTTGATCTTGACGATGATTTTTGAGATGTCGCCGATGGCCTCGACGGCGCCCTGGGTGCCCGTTTGGATCGCCTGGATTTTTTTGCTGATATCCTCAGTCGCTTTGGCGGTTTGGTTGGCGAGTTCCTTGACCTCATTGGCGACCACCGCGAATCCTTTTCCGGCTTCGCCCGCTCGGGCCGCTTCGATCGTAGCGTTTAAGGCCAGAAGATTGGTTTGCTCCGCGATGGATGTGATGACCTTGACCACCTCGCCGATTTCAGAACTGCTGTCCCCCAGTTCTGCAATGGTTTGATTGGTTTCCTCAGTGACCTGAACGGCGGATTCTCCAACCCTGGCCGCTTCATTGGCGTTTTGTGCGATTTCCTTGATGCTGGCGCCCATTTCTTCGGCGGCGGTTGCAACCGTCTGAATATTTCGGCTCACTTCAGTCGCCGCAGAGGACGCCACCCCCACCTGCGCCGAGGTGTCCTCGGCATTTTTCATCATCTGTCCACTGGTGCTGTTCAATTGGTCGGAAGAAGATCCCAGAGTTTGCGCGGTTGCCCCAAGCTCTGACATGCTTGCCCGTAGTTTGGAGAGAAATTTGGCCAGGCCTTCGCCCATTTGCCCGATGGCGTCATTGCCCTTGACCGGAATTTCCTGAGTGAGGTCGCCTTCAGCGGCGGCATTGACCACTTCCAGCATGCTGTCCACCTTATCCTGCAATTCGACCGCCTGACTCCTTTCCCGTTCCTGCAATTCGACCGCGCGTTCTTCATTGGCCAGTTTTTGCGTGATCACCTCCCAGGTGACCATCGACCCCATATAATTTTGGTCCTGGTCGTAAATGGCGCTGACCAGGAGGTCCAGTTTTTCCGGACCCAGTTGAATTTGCGCGCGATGCGGAAGGTTTTTGGGATCGGAAAGGATTTTCCGCTGGTGCGCGGGATTCTTGTGGAAAATGTCGATCGACTGTCCCACCAGATTGTCCACCCGGTCCGGCAGGTGTTGTTCCAAAGTTTTTAGAGTTTTCGTGGAGGCAGGGTTCATATACTGAACCTTTAAATCCAGGTCCGCGTAAATGACATTGGCCGGAGCATTTTCCATCATCGACATCACGCGCGCCATTTCCCGTTCCCCTTGTAATTTTTGCGTCACCACTTCCCAGGTGAGCATGGGGCCAAGATAGTGATTGTTCTGATCATAGATGGCGCTGACGAGCAGGTCGAGTGTTTCCGGTCCGACCTGAATCAGAGCCTTGTGCGGTAGATTTTTGGGATCAGACACAATCCGGCGCACGCGATCCGGGTCCTTGTGGAAAACATCAATAGAGCTTCCAAAAATGGATTCCACCGGAATCGGAAGATATTGCTCGATGGTTTTTAAGGTTCTGGTCGATGCGGGATTGAGGTATTGAACTTTTAAGTCCGTCCCCGTGAAAATGACATTGGTGGGAGAGTTTTCCATCATCGATTGAACCTGCGCCATTTTAGCGTCGGTTTTTTGTTTTTCCTTGGCCTGACCCAGCATGCGGTTCAACGAACGCTGGAAATCTCCTTTGAGACCAAACTTTTCGCTTTGATTCGATCCATTTAAAATTTCTTCCGAAAATTTAATAAAATTTTGCAGCCCCGTCAGCAAATTATTAAAGGACAGACAAAGCGTTCCCACCTCGTCCCCTGAGGTCACCGGCAATTGATCCTGTTTTAAGTTTCCTTGTGCGGTTTCACTCAAAATTGCCGATACGGTTCGGATAGGTTTGATGACCACGGTGGATAGAAAATAAGCGGTCCCGATGAGCAGAAGCAGAACAATCACCGTCGATGAATTGACTGCCCAGCGTATATTTTTTTGATTTTGTTCCGCGATCCCCGAGTATATCTGGACCAGGTCACCGCTCAACTGGCGCAAATCATTGGATCGCTGGAGAATGTGAAACTGCGCTTCCCGGTAAGGTTCGGAGTTGACCACAGAATCAACCAAGAGGGCGACCGTTTGGGTAAACTCGTTGAATTTGTTTTCAACTTCGGCAATTTTTTGCCGGGCAATAGGGTCGGAGACCGCATCGATTGTTCGTAAATTTTTTCCCGCCAGATCTTCCGGATATTCGCCGCCCGATTTTACGGCCTTCAAAGTCAGACCGAAAACCTTTTTCGCGGTTTCATACTCCTCCAGATTGGCGTCCAGCTCCGAATTTCCGACGGCGATGTTTTTGGAGAACACCAAACGGAATTGGCGAATTCCCAGCATATCGCCCACTTGAAATTTTCTGCCCATGAGAGCGGAGTGACAGGAGGCGCACGCTGGAACGGTTGCTCTGTCCGCGGTGTAGAGGCCTATATAGAGTTGCCCGTTTTCCTGAAACGTTTTGCTGAAAATGTTGTTGGAAGGGTTTTTTAAAAACTCAGAAGCGTCCCGGTCCATTTTCGTTTTAAGGGCTTTGGCGGGGTTGATGGGCGTTTCCGAAAGAATGTCGATTGAAAAATCCTGGTTCTCGCCGACCCTCTGGTTGACCATGCGAGTGAAAGTAGCAGGGTAGGGCACTGCCGGATGAGGCTCACTGGCCGGGTCCATGCTGATTCCCAGCTTGGTTTTTTTCGCGGTTTTAATAATTGCCTGAGTATAAGCTCCCCGCATTTGCGTGATGTAGTTATTCAAGGATTCTGTCTGATGCTCAATGGTTTTAATCCGGCTTTTGGCCATGGCATATCCCAAAACGGATTTGCTCATGGCCTGAGTCAGCATCCGCTGGCGGCCCAAAGCATTGGTGAGTTCGGTGTCTTTTTCGGCTTCATTGAGAGAATGGGTGATGATAAAACCGGAAGCGACCATCACCAGAAACAAAATGGTAAGAATTCCATATACTTTTACTTTTAAACTCAGGGCGTTAAATTTCCCCATCCGGCTTTTCATAACCCGTTTCCCCTTCAATGAATAGTATCCATATAATGCGATTGGCCAACCAGGGCCATAGACGTATCTAAGGGATAGAGCACAAAATGTGCCGAATCGCGGAAGAATTCAAAATTGCTGAAGGTTATATTTTATGGGGAGCTTGGGAAGCGCGGGTTGTATTCGCCCCGGCTTAAAGGCTGGATTTTCGCTCAAATGAGGTTTCCATTGTGCGGATTTTGTGAAAAACGGTTTTCAGAAAATGGCGCCGCAAAGCTACTCTATTTTATCCAGGTTTTTCTTTACGATGAGGTATCTTTTATAAGGGTCGGAGTTCATGCTTTTTAGAATATTGACCATCACCTGGTTGTCTTCCAGAATCCAGGAGAGTTCCGCGTTCTTCACCTGTTTAGGCAGTTTGGAAAAAATGTCCTCAATCACGCGGTTGTAGAGAAGGACATCGAGCCCTTGATTGCGGAACTGACTTTTGACCCCCATGAGAAGAACCCTCCCAGTCTGGATGTATTTCCGGAAAGAGAGCAGTTTGAAGATTCCGGTAGGAAAAAGCTTCCCGGATTTAATATGCATCAGCACGTTATTTATATCCGGCAGACCGAGTAAAAAGGCTGCCGGGTCTCCCTCTTTATACAAAAGATAAATATAGTCGGGCTGGGCAATATATTTGAGCTGTTTCGCCATGTCGTCGATTTCTTCCTCCGTCATGGGCACGAATCCCCAGTTTTTGTTCCACGCCTCATTGTAAATGTCCAAAATAATTTTCAATTCCGATTTCAGTTGGGCCATGTTTAATGTTCTGATTTCATACGAATCTTCCAGTTCCCGGGCGATTCTTTTGGCCATGACGGTAAAAAGTTCCGGTTTTTCTGTGTTCTTATCGATCCAGAAAGCAAGGAGCTCTTTTTCCTTTTGATACCCCAGTTTATTTAACTGCTCCGGGTAATACGGTTTGGTGTACGGCATCATGATCACGGGGGGTCTGTCGAACCCTTTGATTAAAAAGCCGACTTCGTGGTTGGTCGAAAAATTAAATGGCCCCATCAAAGAATCGATCCCCTTGGACCGGATCCACTCTTCGCAGGAAAGCATTAATTGCTCCGCAACCTCATCCTCCTTCACCGATTCATAAAAACCGAAAAACCCTTGCCGGGTATTATAGAATTTGTCATAAATATCGTCCCTGTGGGCGGTGACCCGGCCAACCGGGAGGTCACCTTGATAGGCGACAAAAAACGCGACTTCGCTGTGTTTCATGAACGGGTTTTTGCGGCTGAAAAACGTTTTTCTTTCAAACCTCAAAGGTGGGCACCAGTTTTTCTCATCCTTGTAAATAGAATAGGGGAGTTCTAGAAAATCCCGCATCCCTTTTTTATCACCATCCACCTGCTTAACGATCACCATGAAAATAACTCCGGACTGAAAGTCTCTGTGTTAGTTTTTATTAAAGGTATAGAAGTAAAACGATCAATAAATCATTTGATTCCATGTGCCCTACAACTTAAAATACCTTCCTCGTCGTTATAAATCGCAAAAAGGATTCCATGTCAGGACTTTCTACCAAAACGTCAGCAAAAGCAATAGAGTTGAAAGTTAAATGAGTTCAAATAACACTGGACCCATTGCCATCGTCGGATTCGGTTGCCGGTTTCCCGGCGGATCGAACAGCCCGAAGGAATATTGGGATCTTCTCCGGCAGGGTAAAGATGCCATCGTCGGTGTTCCACACGACCGGTGGAATATAGAAAACTATTACAGTCCCAACCCCAAAGCGCCCGGCAAAACCGTTTCCCGGTACGGCGGTTTTATTGACTCCATCGAAATGTTCGATGCGCGCTTTTTTGGCATCTCCCCCAGGGAAGCCACGCAAATGGACCCTCAGCAGAGGATTCTCCTGGAATGCGTGTGGCAGGCTATGGAGGACGGGGGGCAGGTTCCCGACCATCTCGCCGGAACTGCGGTGGGTGTTTTTTTGGGAATTTCAGGATGGGAGTATCAAAGTCACATCCAGCCGGACCTGCATCGCGTGGAAGGCCAGACCGTTTCGGGTGTGGCTCTCAGCATAGCGGCCAATCGAATTTCCTATATTTTTGACTTTAAAGGCCCCAGTTTTGTGGTCGACACGGCCTGCTCCTCTTCGCTGGTGGCGTTTCACCTGGCCTGCCAGAGTATATGGAAGGGCGAGTCGAGCATGGCGGTGACCGGCGGCGTGAACGCCATCCTTGTTCCGGACGTGACCATTGGACTGGGAAAGGGCGGTATGCTGTCGCCAGATGGACGGTGCAAGTCCTTTGACGCGGCGGGAAACGGTTATGTCCGCGGCGAAGGAGCGGGAATTGCCATTTTAAAGCCGTTAGAACAAGCATTGCAGGAAAAGGATCCGGTTTATGCGGTCGTTCTATCGACCACGTCCAATCAGGACGGGCATACCTGGGCCATGCCGGTTCCCAATGGAGAATCTCAGAAAGCCATGTTGCGGCAAGCCTGTAAAAGCGCCGGGATTTTGCCCAACCAGATTCAATATTTAGAAGCCCATGGCACCGGGACTCCTTTGGGCGACCCGATCGAAGCCAATGCCCAGGGAGAGGTTCTGTCAGAAAACCGGCCTTCACCAGATGTTTGCTTCATGGGTTCCGTAAAAAGCAACATCGGTCATCTGGAGTCGGCTTCCGGAATCGCCGGATTGATGAAAGCCGCTTTGGCGCTCAAACACCGGGAAATCCCGCCCAACCTGCATTTCAAACACCCGCATCCCGAAATTGATTTCGAAGCATTGAAGTTGAAAGTTCCTAACGAGCTGACTCCCTGGCCAAAAAACAACGGGCCGGCGCTTGTGGGAGTCAATTCATTCGGATTCGGAGGCACCAACGCCAATGCGATTATCCAGGAAGCTCCTGTCCCAATAGAGTCGAAGGCCGAAGTCGATTCCGCCGATTCAAGGGATTTGCTTCTAACCTTATCCGCCCGCAGTCCAGATGCCTTGAAGGATTTTGCCCAAAGCTACATCGACTTTTTTTCCAACAAAGAGGATTGGACGCACCGAAAACTTTCAGACGTTTGCTACACCGCTTCTCTGAGAAGGAATCACCACGATCACCGCCTCGCCATAACGGGCCAGTCGGTTCAGGGTTTTGTGGAAGGTCTTCAGGCATTTTTGAGCAATGAAAAACATCCCGGCCTTTCCAGTGGGAAAATCATTCCGGCAAAGAAGTCCGAGGACCTTTCCTCCAATAACACGAATGCGGACGCCAGCTCAAAAATCGTTTTTGTATTTTCCGGGCAGGGGCCTCAATGGTGGGCCATGGGCCGTGAACTCATCGAGAAGGAACCGGTGTTTCGGAAGACCATTGAGCGTTGCGACGAACTTTTCAGCCAACACGCCAAATGGTCCTTGTTGAAAGAATTGATGGCGGATGAAGAACACTCCAAAATCAATGAAACGCACATCACCCAGCCCGCGCTTTTTGCCCTGCAGGTGGGTCTCGCGGCATTGTGGCGATCGCGGGGCATCGAGCCCAACGCAGTCATCGGTCACAGCATCGGTGAGGCCGCCGCCGCGCATGTAGCGGGGATTTATTCCCTTGAAGAAGCGGTTCGCGTGGTATTTCATCGCGGTCGTCTGCTTCACAAAATGGCCGGGAAAGGAAAAATGGCGGTTTTGGGTTTTGCGGAAAAGAAAGCCGCCAACGCGCTTGATGGATTCGCGAATAAAATCTCCCTGGCCGCAGTGAACAGCCCCCGTTCTGTCACCGTTTCCGGAGAACCGGAAGCCCTGGACGAATTGCTGAAACCCCTGCAGGAAAAGGAAATATTCTGCCGTTATCTTAAAGTCAATTACGCCTTTCACAGCCACCAGATGGATTCCGTCCGTAAGGATTTACTGAAATCCTTGAAGGACCTTCAATGCCAATCTGAAACCATCCCGTTTTATTCCACCGTGCGAGGAAAAATTGAAACGGGAAAGCAAATGGATGCGGATTACTGGTGGGAAAATGTCAGGCAACCCGTTCAATTTTTTAAGGCGACCGAAAAACTGGTCAAGGATAAGTTCACAACCTTTTTGGAACTGAGCCCTCACCCGGTTTTGGGAGCCAATATTTCTGAGTGCTTATCTCATCTGAAGCAGACAGGAGTTGTCCTTTCCTCTCTCAACCACAAGGCAGAAGACCTGAAGGTCATGGTGAGCACTTTAGGGGCCCTTTATTGCCAGGGCTTTCCTGTTAACTGGAACTCCATGTATCCAAAAGGGGGTTGTTGTGTTTCTCTGCCATACTATCCCTGGCAGAGAGAACGCTATTGGCACGAAAGAGAAGAAAAAGGGTACGACCCGTTGGCGCCCGATGTTCACCCTTTCCTGGGTTGGGGAATGGAGTTTTCATCGTCCGGGTGGCAATCCCGTCTTGATAAACGCGATTTGACCTATCTCGGCGATCACGTGGTGAAGGGAATCCTCATATTCCCAGGAGCGGGATTTGTGGAATGGGCTTTGGCCCTGGCCAAACAAATCAAGGGGGATTCCACCTGCGTTCTGGAATCCATCGAATTCATCAACGCCCTGATCCTTCCCAGGAACAAGGGCTTAAAAACCCAGATGACTTATGATCCTGCGGATGCCTCTTTTAAAATACACAGTCTTTCCGACCCGGTCCGTCAGGCTTGGACATTGCATTCCAGCGGGACTGTGGGGGATGCGTTCGATGGGGAAGCTCCTGAAAAAATCGATTTAGAAAAAATTAAGGCCAAGTGTTCAGAGGAAGTGGTTGCGAAAGACCTTTACGAAGTTTTTGAAAAGATGGGTTTGCTCTACGGTCCGGCGTTTCAGGGGATCGACAAATCCTGGCGTGGAGATGGAGAGGCCCTGGCACTGCTGAAAAATCCGAAGGCTCTGGGGATCAAGGTCAAGGGATACCGGATTCATCCCTCCCTTTTGGATGCGGCGTTTCAGGCATCAGCCCTGGTGGCGTTGGGGGCAGACGCCTTGAAAAGAAAACTTTTTCTTCCGGCTTTCATCAACCGGGTTCGGTTTCATGAGTCGCCAACGGGTCCACTCTGGGTACATGTTAAAGCGGTCAATTTGGGAGTCAGCCAGGTTGGGGTCGACATTCGAATGTTCGATGCATCCGGAAACGTTTGTATGGAGTGCGAGGGGGTTCATTTTCGTGCGTTGAACGCCTCCCGGGGAAGAGATTTACAAAATCCGGACAATTGGCTGTACGAATGGCGTTGGGAATTAGGTTCCGAAACAGGTACGGGGCGGCAAGGGAACTCAGCGGCCTTTCTTCCTGCGCCGGGTCAGATATCATCCGCGCTCAAAAAAGAGGGGGCGTATTTGGCCGAGGTTCTCAATCGTCGGTGTTTCCATGCGTCTATAGAGCCGGAGCTCAACCGTCTCAGTGCGCTTTATGTTCTAAAAGTTTTGCAACGGCTCGCGCCTGGGTTTGAATCATTGACGGCGTTCTCCACCGAATCCTTTGCGAAGCAATTCGAGCTCAGCCCCAAGCACCCGGCTTATCTGGAAAATTGCTTCTCCATTCTGCTGAATGAAGGAATCTTAGAAGAGGACGATGCGCGGTGGAAAATAGGTTCCATTCCCGCCAAAATTGAAAGTCCCCAGGAAGTCTGGAAATGGTTGATCGGGAAGTTTCCGACCTATTTGGCCGAACTCAACCTGATAAGACTCGCAGGGGAAAACCTTGCAGGAATTCTTAAAGGGGAAACCGCGGGACTGCAAACGATTTTTCCGGAAGATGACGCTCCTATCGAACGCCTCCAGCAGAGCGCCGCAAGTTCGCGAATTTATAGCCTTCTCATGCAAAAAGTGGTGTCTTCACTCCTGGAGAATTTGCCGGAAGGTAGAAAGTTGCGAATTTTAGAGATCGGCGGCGCCGCAGGCGGGGCAAATACCGCTTCTTTACTTCGCAAGTGCCCGGCGGAAAAATTGGAATACGTTTTTACCGATCCCTCGGACGACCGGCTGGAGAAAGCCGGACAGAAACTACGTGAATTTCGCTTCATGCAATTTCAACCCCTGGATTTGCAATCGCCTCCATCCGCTCAGGAATTTACTCTCCATTCCTTTGACTTGATCCTGGCATCGCCTCTTACCTTTGTGAGTGAAGATGAAAAAAAGGCTCTGGAGAATATTAAGGAGTTGCTGGCATCCGAAGGCCTGCTCCTTAATATGGATTGGAATCTAACTAGCAGTTGGCTGGGCTTTGTTGTTGGGCTGTGCGAATTGGACTCCGGAAGGGATAAGAAAACGGTGGTTCCCTGGAACCGGAGCGGGGATGGGTCACAGATGTTTGCCGAGGCCGGTTTTGAAGAAGTGTCCCAGTGGGGGGACTATAAGGATACCGCGCGATCTTTGCAAACGCTTCTAATCGCTCGAGGCCCCAAAGTTGCCATAGAGGGTGCATCGCAGGATGAAAAAATACCCAAACCCAATAAAAATGGGAGCTGGATTTTATTTGCCGACGGCAAGGGGGTCGCACAGGCCCTGGCCAAATCCTTAAACAACCTTGGCGAAAATTGCTTTCTGGTGACTCCGGGAACCGGATTTCAAGCTGGGGAAGATCGTCAAATTCAAATTCGTCCAGACTCCCTGGAGGACATGGGCGACCTCATTGATTGGGTGCGCAAGAAAAAACCAGCGCTTCGCGGAATCGTCCATTTATGGAACCTGGATTCAGCGGAAACGCCGGACCTGTCCCAGAGTTCTCTAGAACGTGCCGAAACCCTCGGCAGTTTAAGCGCACTGCAACTCGTCAATGAACTTGCGAACACTAAATGGTCGAAAGTTCCTCAGCTGTTTCTGGTCACCGGGGGTGCGCAGGCGGTACGGCCTAAAGAGGAGAATATTGCTGTCGCCCAGGGACCGGTTTGGGGACTGGGGCGGGTGATTCAGTCCGAGCAAGCCAATTTCAATTGCAAAATAGTTGATCTCGATCCTGCATCCTGCGCCGACTCCGCAAAGGCATTGTTTGAAGAGTTGTGGGTGGATGACGGTGAATATGAGGTTGCCTTTCGTCAGGGCCGGCGGTTCGTCTATCGCCTTCACCGTCCGGATCCAAAAGAAATTTGTGCGGACAGTTTTGTCCAGGCCAAAAAGGCGGAAGCGCCGTCTTTCGTTATGGATATCGGAACCCCGGGGATTTTGGAAAATTTCACGCTCAGGTCCGTGGACCGTCGTCCACCCGGTCCCGGTCAGGTGGAAATCCGGGTGTGTGCGGCCGGTCTTAATTTTCGCGATGTGATGATTGCGCTGGGACTGCTTCCCGGCGAATTGGAAGGTGTGAACCACACCTGGGAAACCCTGGGGTTGGAGTGTTCAGGCATTGTGACCGCAATCGGCGAAGGAGTGAAGGATTTTAAGGTTGGCGACCAGGTGGCCGCTTTGTCCGGTGGCGGATGTTTCGGTTCTCACACCCTGGCCCCGGCGTTTGCCGTGGCTCACAAACCAGAACAGATCAGCTTCGAAGACGCGGCCACCATTCCAGTCGTCTTTTTAACCGCCTGGTACATGTTGCATTCCGCGGGCAAACTGCAAAAGGGAGAACGAATTCTGATCCACGCCGCATCCGGGGGAGTCGGTATGGCCGCCGTGCAGATCGCCCAACTCGCTGGAGCCGAAGTGTTTGCGACTGCCGGCACCGAGGAAAAAAGAGGTTTTCTTCGCGATTTGGGAGTGAAGCATATTTTTGACTCCCGGTCGCTTGCTTTTGCAGATCAAATTTTGGAACGCACAGGCGGCGAAGGCGTGGACCTGGTTTTGAATTCGCTGGCAGGTCAGTTTATTTTCAAAAGCGTAGGAATTCTAAAGCCTCTGGGCCGTTTTCTGGAAATCGGCAAACGCGATATTTATGAAAATAACAAAATGGGACTCAGGCCCTTTTTGAAAGGAATTTCGTTCATCACCATGGTGGACGTCAAGCAGGGGTTCAAGTCCCTGGGCAAAGAGTTCCGGGCCATGTTTGTGGAAATAATGCGCCACATGGAAAACGGTGATCTTCACCCGCTTCCTCACCGTGTGTTTCCCGTATCCGGCGCCGTGAATGCCTTCCGCACCATGGCCCAGGCCAGACACATGGGAAAAGTGGTGGTGTCTCTTGAAGAACCGGACTTGAAAATATCCCAGGGCGAAGAATTTGAGGCGACATTTTCCGGTGACGCCACCTATCTGATGACCGGAGGTCTGGGAGGTTTCGGATTGGCCGCCGCACAGTGGATGGTGCGTCAGGGAGCACGCCACCTCGCCCTCATGGGCCGCAGTGAAACGCCGTCTGAAGAAGCGAAGAAAGCCATCGCAGATATGGAAAAAGCCGGAGCTGAGATCCGGGTGGTGCGCGGCGATGTTTCCAGGGCGGAGGATGTGAGCCGGGTTTTAGAAGAGATCGAGTCTGCTTTGCCGCCGCTCAAGGGAATCATTCATGGAGCGATGGTATTGGACGACGGTCTTTTGATACACCTGACCCCGCAACGGTTCAAACGAGTCATGGCCCCCAAGGTTCATGGCGCCTGGAACCTGCATCAACAGACCCTGGGCAAATCGCTGGACTTTTTCATCATGCTTTCGTCCGTGGCCAATGTGGTGGGCAATCCGGGGCAGGCAAATTACGTCGCCGCCAACGCCTTCATGGAGTCCCTGGCGCAATACCGCCGTGCCCAGGGTCTTTCGGGACAGGTGATCCATTGGGGCCCGCTTTCAGGTGTGGGAATCGCCGCCCGGCAACAGGGGTTGATCAAACGTCTGGAGAGTCAGGGACTGTTCAGTCTGACTGCCGGGCAGGCCGTTGAGATGCTGGGCCGGTTGATTCACAAAAACCCGGTGCAGATGGGAGTTTTCCCGGTGGAGTGGAAAAGACTGCTTTCATTGAGCCGGTCCGGTTCCAGTTCTCCAAGGTATTCCCATGTTCTGGGCGATGATGCGCAAGGCGAACTCGGAGGCGACACGGACGGGGATGAGTTCATTCGCCCCAAACTTTTGACCGCGCTCCCTGAAGAAAGAGCCCAGATTTTGGGAGATCATTTGAGACAGTCGATCGCAAAGGTGGTGGGCCTGGCGCCTTCCAAGCTTGAGATGGATATCCCACTCACCGATGTCGGGCTGGATTCGTTGATGGCTATGGAGTTGATTGTCAGGATTGAAACGGATTTGCAAATCACCGTTCCGGTGGTGCGCTTTCTGGGTGGACCCAGCATCAACCAAATGGTTCCGTGGCTGTTGGAGGAAATGGAAAACCAGGAAGACGAAGAGGAAGAGGCGGATGAAGAAAAGTCTGAAACGAACGGCGGTGGCGTTGATAGCAACGCCCCGGAAAAGCAAACTGAGAACGTCTGAGATACGAATGGTTAGTCGGCTAACAGTATAAAAAATACAAAGGAAGTCTTCGCGTGAGATTTCCGCTGTCAATTTACTTTAATGAGGTCTTTCTCAAGGTGCCAGGGTTATGTTGTCCGATCGACACTTTGAAAAAGACCTCATTGCTTATGGAATAAAAATACTAAACGATGAACTCGATACCCCCCGCTGACTATAAAGGCTGGTTGCGAATGACAGGGATTTCCAGTTTTAGAGAGCAGGGCAAAGAACGGTTTCTCCGAATAACCGCTCCGGTTTGCCGCTTTCTCTCCAGTCTGGGCGTCAACCCTGATCTGCTTTCATTCACCGGTTTATTATTGAGTATGGTCGCGGGACTTATTTATAGCGGCGGTTTCTTTTTTTTGGGAGGACTGGTTTTAATCGTGGCGGGGATTTGCGACGTGTTGGACGGTCAAATGGCGAGACAGATCGGAAAACTTTCTGCGTTTGGGGCTTTCTTTGACAGTGTGATAGACCGGTACAGTGAATTGTTTGTTTTTCTGGGGTTGGCCTGGCATTTTGCCGGTTCCGTGGGTGAGCCGGGTGCGATCCCAGGGCGCTGGGTCGTGTTGGTCATTATTCTGGCTTTGTCCGGTTCGCTCATGGTGAGCTACACTCGCGCCCGCGCGGAAGGACTGGGAGTGGACTGCAAGGTCGGGTGGATGCAACGCCCCGAACGAATCACAATTCTGGTTTTGGGATCATTGTTGAGCGGACTTCCGTCTATGGGCCATTTTATTATGGCGGGGACTCTATTGATAATCGCTGTTCTGAGCAATTACACGGCCGTTCAGCGAATCCTGCACGTTAAGAACCAGCTTGCAAAAAAGAATCAGCGGACATGATTTTTTTTCAATAAATTTGGCAGATCTCGAATCAGCATAAATAATATCAAAATGAGCAGTCCGTTGCGCAGGTTGAGAACAACGACCATTGCCGGATGAAATGCATTTAAAAAATCATAAAGGTGTGGAAATAACACTTGCGTCAACACCGCGGCGCCTAGAAACATTCCGCTTATTTTCCACAGGTTGGGGTGGACGGCTACGAGTACGGCCATCAACGGCCCGATCCATATCATGTATTGCGGGGAAAACACCTTATTGGTGAGCATGAATGCCAACAGCAGAATCATGGTCAGCAGGAGGAGTTGCCTGGAAACCAGAGTCTCGGGATTTTCGGTTTGGTTATCAGGTGGAGGATTTATCCACATTTTCCAGGTGAGGAGAGCCGCGGTAACAAAAAACAAAATAGGTGAAATGAGTTTAACCGTATCGGTGAGAGAAGAGACAATATTAGAAGAACCGTAGGACACCTCATGGGTGACCGCGTAACCTGCCATTCTGGCCAGCAACAGGACCCCGGCGTAAACCGACTCGATTTGAATTCCCCGGTCCATATGATAAGTGAAACTTTCCAGGTAACCGGGTCCGAAAATCGCATAAAACCCGGAATTCAACAGGATCAACCCCATTGCCAATCCGGTTAGCGCGGCGGCGGCATCTGCCCGGCGCGGCGGTTTTTTGCGGTCGATAAGCAACACCAGCAAGGCAGGCATCATGACAAGACCGGGCACGATTTTGGTCAGCACGCCGATCGCTGTGACAAAGCCGAAAACAGCAAATCCGTAACAGGATTGAGTCCCCTGCTGCCTGAAGGCACGCGCAAACACGAGGGTGGAAAGCAAAACACAGGTGACGACCACATGGTCGAACCGCGAAGTGACAATGCCTCCCAGGAGAATCAAAAACCCGAGAGACCACCAGAGCATCCGGTTCATCTGGAGGATTGAGGGCGTCCCGCCGGTCACGAGATAAATTCCCAGGAACAAGTTCACCAGGTAAAGCAATCCGAACCAGGCCGCAAGCCAGAACCGATACTCTTCAAAATCGCTAGCCAGTAATGCCGGTAGAGAAATGGTGAGAAGAGCCCCGGGTTGGTATTCGATGGGAATATCCCGATACGGCCAGGGGCGAGGGATTTCGGTTTGAAAGTTTTCATTCTGAACCCAATACTCAACATCTCCATACAGAGTCAGTTTAGCGTAACGGTAATACAACTCGGCTTCCTGGTGGGTGCTGTAGTACCAGACCACAAAACCCCAGGGTCCGTGTTCACTCATGATCGCTTGCGCCATTTTTGGGATGGCTGGGTCGTTGGCAATGGTTTTAATGTGGTTCCACTCTTTGTGGGTGTAACCGAGTTGGAACAGGCCCAGGAAGAGAAATCCGTGCAGTGCAATGGCCAAAACGACGGTTCGTGATTTCCACCAGATTTCGTGTTGCATCATGGAAGTCAAAGCGGATGAATGGGATTGTATTGAGCGAGTAGGGAAGGGTGGGTGGAGGGGAATAATGAAAGAAAATGTTTCATGATTTGGGCCATTTTATCTGAGGCGTTGCTTTAAGCGGAAAGTTGACGGGGTTATTCGATTTCAGTTGTTTTTTTGCCCAGGGTTTCCGGGTAAGGCGCGCCTCCAATTTCTGATCGCTTCATTTTTTTTCCAGACGCGAATGGGGCGAGGTTTTTCGCGCTTTTAAACCGCTCAAACAAACCCAGTTGAAGGACTCTTATCGCGGCTTCCAGGGCGATGGCAAAAGAGAATTTTGATTCCCCATCCCGGCGTTCCGTGAATATGATAGGGATCTCCTCAAGGCGAAACCCCTGTTTATGTGCATAAAAACTCACTTCGATTTGAAATCCGTACCCATCGCTTTTTATTTCGTCCCAATTCAATGCCTCGATCACCCGGCGGTGAATCGCTTTAAACCCGCCGGTGGGATCGGTGAGCGGCAATCCTGAGATCATGCGGGTATAAATGCCGGCGCAGATACTGACGATCAAACGTCTGAGCGGCCAGTTGATCACGCTGATACCGTTCAAATAGCGGGAGCCTATGGCGAGATCCGCGCCCTGTTCGATGGTTTTCAGCAATCGTGGAATGTCCTCGGGATCGTGAGAAAGGTCGCTGTCCATTTCCATACAAACATCGTATCCACGCTTCAGACTCCATTGAAAGCCCTCCTTATAGGCGGTGGCCAAGCCTTGTTTTTTCGGCCTCAGCAATAAAAACAATCTTTTTTCAAATTGTGGATGGTTTTTCGCAAGGTTCGCCGTGCCATCGGGGGAGGAGTCATCGACGACCAGAATATCCACATGGACCGGCAGATTCAACAGCGCCTCCACCACCTGAATCAGGCTGGCCGCTTCGTTGTAGGTGGGAAGAACGACCAGAGCACGCACAGCTTCCTGTTTAATATTGTTCAATGACATTGTTTTTTGTAGCTAATATAAGGAAAGTTAGCTTTTTGCCTGGGGAACAGGGGGTCATTATACTATTGACGCAAAAAAAGTCACTTCAAAATAAATTAATAACTAATTGTTTTTTATGGATGTCTCATTGTTTCGAGAAAGAGGCTTTTTGGGCTCGTAGACGACAAAAGGCCTTTCAACGAAACTCAGACGATAATGCTGTTTCATCAGGTCGAGAAAACCGACTGGAAAATGCACCTCCCCGTAAAAACGTTCCACCCCCAGAGAAGAATGTTTTTCCATGGCATCTTCCAGTTGATCCAATGGGGCGCCACTCCAGTCCAGCAGGACGATGGCTTCAAAAAAGTGCTTTTCAATTTTTTGGGTGAAGTCTTTATGGATGACAGGGGATTTTTGAGCCAGAAGTCGCAGGCTGAAAGCGTCCAGAACAAAAGGCCGCTGTCCCATCAACAGGGGAACCAGCGGGTTTTCACTGAGGATGTTTTTTCTTTCCGGACCCAGTTTGTCTGAAATGGCCTGAACGGTGTCGCGCGTCGGTCGGCCCACCGGTTCGATATGGTCTTTGATGGAAAGGGTTCCTGGAATCGACATGAACAAAATACCGATAAATACAAATAAAAAATAGAGATTATAGACCTTAGCGAAAATTTCTTTAGTTTGAAATTGCGAGCCGGCAACCAGAAGACAGGCGATCAGTAAATCGATCAGGTGATTGCTGTCTGTGCCAGGCGAAGAAAAAATAAAGAAGGTCGAAATCAGGGTGATGCAAAAATAAAGAGCGACAAAAGATCTCCATTGAGCGCTTATCGTCATCGCCGTCAGGTAAACCGCAAGGCCCAGCAGGGCAAGAAAGAAAGGGTCTTGAACGATGACGGTTGCAAACCAAAGCGGGGTTTTTAATGCGTAGGTCCAATTGAATCCGCCCAGGGCACAGGCTTGAAAGGAGGCCAGGGCTTTGCCATCACTTACCGCATGGACCCCAACAAGCAAAATCAGGGTGGCCATTGCGGTAAGGCCCGTCAGATAGAGGGTGGAGGGTTTCTTGTTTTGTAAAAGAAAAAACAGGGCGACGGTCACCAGACCGCCGATCGTCGTAAACTTTGTAAAGATGGCGCCCAAAAAGAAAAGCGCGCTCAAAGTCAAATGCTGAAAGGAAGCGGTTCGTAAATGTTTGAGGGCAAACACGATTCCCCAGACATTCATGCCTGCCGCCAGAAAATCCCCCCTGATTTCGAGGGTCAGCAATTGAAATGCTATGGATGCATGCGCCAGGAAAGTGAATGCCAGGGCCACGTTCCTTTTTACATCCAATTGGCGAAGGAGAAGATAAATTCCCAGGTCGAGAAATGCGAGAGTCAAAAGCGATAGAATGAAACCGGATAGAACGGGGTCTTTAAAGAAAAGGATGAGAGCGCCGTAGATGGTGAAAAAAAGCGGCATGTAACGCGTCCCGCCAGTGCCGGATTCGTCAAAAACCGGCCTGTAAAAAACGCCCTCGGCGAAATCGTTTGCCAATGCGGCCCAAACGCCGCTGGTATTGCCCGATGGAAGCCCGTCCCGCCAAAACCACAGCATAAGACCCAGAGAGCCCAATAAAGCGAAGGCGCTGGCTGAATTAAGAAGCCGGATGCTGAACCGCGGTTCCAGAAATTTCATTTTAACAGACAGTTTAAGCGGCCGACCTGGATCGGTAATACGTGTCCATCGCCCACCCGACCAACAAGCCATAGGCGGACCCCCAAATGAGATCAATGATGTAGTGGTGATTGAGGTAAACCGCGGAAAAGCTGATCAGCAGGTAAAATGCCAGAGAAAAAACGCGCAATGATTTTAATTTAAAAGCGAAATAAACGCAAAGGAGGGGAAAGGCAACGTGGCCGGAGGGAATGGCGCCAAACACATTGGGGCACTTGGCGTAAAAGTCCGCGAATAAACTGATGCCGAAATACGCATCAAAGCGCAGAGCGCCGGCGGCACTGGGGGCCGCGTCCAATTGTACGGGGCCAAATCCGTATTGCTCGACATACCAAGGTGGAGCGGCGGGATACCAGAAATAGGTGGAACAGCATAATATGTTCAACCAGAACATGCCCCACATCAAAGCATGGGTCTTGGTTTTGATGGTTTCTTTATCTAAACTGGAATTTTTTCTCGACCCGAGAAAAAAGCGAAAATAGAGCGCCATCGTCAGACAAACCGGAATAAAAGTCAGGTAAGCAAGACTGGTAATTATGTCCAGGGCAGGGTGCGTGTGCTTTTGCAGCCATTCGCTGGGCAGAAGTCGTCCTTCGGAAGTTTCAATTCCGAAAAACGTTTTGTCAAACTGATAAGGTTCCGTAACCCGGACTTCCCCCCGAATCAAATCTGCGTAGTAACTCTGGCTGTCATACAGAATTAAATATAATGTGAACGGCAGGAAGAAAAGATAAAGGCTTTGCGTCCGTGGCCCTGCATAATAAGCCAGAGCAAGCAAGGCCACGACCAGGTGATCGGCTCGAAAACCGCCCAGGGCCGCATGAAGCAGCCAGAAGCATATCATCAGAGCGAAAGGCAACAGTTTTTGCAGTGGAGACCGGGAATGCCACCATCCGAGCCATTGTTCTGACAGCGCGGCGGTGGTCCAGCCGGTTCGCAGGTTTGTCTGTATTGCACGGTCTTGAATTTGATCGACTTCCGGCATTCAAGGCTCTGGGAAATGTTTTTCGTTGGAAGGTTTATTGAGTAAAAACCTTGCAGTCAATTTTCGCTAAGATAGCACAGTATTTGAAGTTTTGGCGCGTGATTGTGGCTTCTTCTGGTGGGGTCAGGTGGCATTTTGTTTGGAAATTTCTTTTTGAATATTTTTTTGAAATCTATGAAACAAACGCTCCCACAGTTTGTCGATATGAAAGTTGATGAGCCAGACAGGGATCAACCCGCCAGGGTCCACCTGCATGATAACGGTGAGATGGGTTTTGGATTTATCCTTATTATGGGGTTGTAAAAGCAGACTGCTTTCTTTCACCACACCCAAAACTTTATCTTTGTCTTCGAACGGATAGTTTTCCGGGGAGTTCAAAGTGAAAAGGATTTCCCGTCCGGTATGGGTTTCCTGTTTTGCCTGGTAAATCACGTACCGGTCTTTAAACGGACGGGGCATCTCAAAATGATCGTAGTCAATGCGTTCCGTTTCCGAAAATTGTTTCAGGATGGTTTTTTGCTTGAGTGCCGGGACAATGGCGATCGTTGTCGGTACGTTTTTTAGGAAATGAGCAAGGGTGTCCATAGGGGCATCGACAACGGCTTTTTTTTTCAAGATAATCCAATTCCCATCCATCCTGGTTTCACTGGATTCCACGACGGGATGGGTTTTGTGAGCTTTCTCAGGGGTTCCCGTCGAAAACGCCGGGGTTATGTCGATTGAGGCGGACCACAGAAGGACCATTGATACCGAGAATCTGCACAGAAAACGCATATCAATTTTCATCATGGAAAAATGATTGTTTTATAGAGATTCTCATAATACCATCCTCTCCGGTTTTGCAACAAGGTCCCATTCAGTCCAAAAGGCTGTTATGATTCACTTTTGAGCCTTTCTCAAAGTCGACCCGATAGAAAATGACCGATTCCGAGCCCGTTCCTTCCGGTAAATTCAAAATTGCTTTGATTTGTGACTGGTTTTTGCCAAACATGGGCGGCACTGAAATTCACCTGCGGGATTTGGCGGACCGGCTGGCGCAAAACGGGCACGAAGTGCATGTCATCACCCCTTATCCGGGGAGTGAGGACGGCGAACGATTTCGAATACATCGCTTGCAGGTTCCGTTATTGCCCCTGGTTCATCTGGTTTACACTGCCAGCGCCTTCAGCCAAATAAAAACCATTCTTAAAAGCGAAGCGTTTGATGTCGTTCATTGCCACGCCAATATCATTTCCCCCACCTCTTACGGAAGCCTTTACCTGTGTAAAAAGCTGGGCATTCCCGCAGTGATGACCTGGGATTCCATTCTGGGTCCCTACCGCTGGGGGTTGGCGTTATTGGATCGGATTTTTGGATGGTCCAAATGGCTGGTTAAGTTTTCCGGAGTCAGCGAGGTAGTAGTCCAAGACGTCCGATCCCTGGTGAAAAATAAGCAGGTCGCGGTGCTTCACAATGCCCTGGATGTGGTCGAATGGAAAGTGATGCCTGCTAAAAAAGATTCCAATGAGCTGTGGATTGTCTCCGTGATGCGATTGTATCGAAAAAAACGCGGAGACGCGCTGATTGGCATCCTGCCCGACGTTCTGGAACGCATTCCCCCGAATATTTGCGTGAAACTGAAAATCATCGGCAAAGGCCCCAAACGGAACAGCCTGGAAGTGCAGATAAAACGTCTGGGCCTGGAAAATATAGTGGAACTGACGGGCTACAAAACACGCGATGAAATAAAAGAGCAATTTTCCCGCACCGATATTTATATTCAACCGACGCGCTGGGAATCCTTTGGCCTTGCGGCTCTGGAAGCCCGTTGCGCCGGTTTGCCCGTGATCGCCAAGAGCAAAGGAGGCGTTAAAGGATTCATTCGGCACGGTCAGGAAGGGCTTCTGGCGAAGTCCGACCAAGAACTTGCCGATCATCTGGTTCGCCTGATCAACGATGCAGATTTTAGGGAATCGATTGCCCGCCATAACCGTGAGGTCACCCCGCCTCTGGATTGGAAGCAGGCGTTGTCCGAACACGAAGCGGTGTATCGTGAAGCCATTGGACTGATAAAGGCTTTGGCTGGAGAAAAGGCTAAAGGAAAATGAGCGGGCTCATTTCACAACCGGCGTTTCGACTCTGGGTGGGGGAGGGCTGAAGGGATAGAAATTACGAATCAGGAGAGTGAGATACCCCGTTCCGATCAACGGAATCAAATAGCAGATGTGTTGAACCAGAGCCAATCCCAGCGCCTGCTCAGGCGGCAGCCCCAAATATTGATAAACAAAAAATACGGTGGCCTCATAAATTCCCAGATTGCCGGGAGCCACAGGAACCAGGGTGACCAGGCTGATCGAGGCCAGGACCATAAAAATGCTCCAAAAAGGCAAGTCCAGGCCGAAGCTTTTTTGAACCAGAAATATCGCCAACGCTTCGGCGCCTTTCATCGCCAGGGCAATTCCCATGCCCAGTGAAAAAATTCTGACATTCCGTAAAGCTTCGAGGTGGTGCGCCCATCTGGAAATAAAATGCCAGATCTTCTTCCATCGGGGGTGGGATTGCCTGTCCATGAACGTTTTGAACTGGCGGTGCCGGTGAGCGAAAAAAAACAGGATGAAGAAAAGAATAAAAATTCCGGCAAAGGCCGCGAGAATGCCCTGCTTCATCCAGTCGGGAATGGGGGTGAGGAGGACCACCAGCAGAAAAAGTGACATTTTGGCAAACCCCTCGGCAAATTGATCCAATGCCATCACCGATAAGGCGACGGCATGTCCGACCTTTTCTCTTCTCGCGAGCATGAGGACCGCCAGGGCCTGTCCGGCCATGAATGGAACCGTGTTGCTGGTCATCGCCATCAAAGCGTTGATTTCCAGCATGTTTTTAAATTTTACACGATACCCCTGAGGCAAAAAATTAATCCATTGAGACGTTCCAAATACCAGAATGAAAAGATTGCTCGCTGCCGCAAAAACAAGCCATGCGGCGCTGATATTCTTTAATTCATTCAACACGGAGTCCCACTGAAGTTCGCGGACGACCATGTAAATAAAGAACGAAGCTACGGCCCAGGCCAGAACCCAAAGCCACCTCTTTTTTTTTGATTTTAAAACGGAGGTCATGGATGGTTTTGAAAGTTGGGAGACGTTTTTTCAAAAAGTGCCCGGTGCTTTTCAGTCATGCTGGGATTGCACGGTTCAGAGCTCCGTCATCCTGAAAAACTGGGCATTTTTTTGTTTAAAATGCCTCAACGCGGAACGCAGACAATCCAAAGCGATTGGCCCTGTTTTGAACCTGCAGTCGAATCGCAAATTGGTCTTTCGCCAGTCGACAAACTCCCAGGGATGAACGTATAAGACCACAGGACTCGCCAAAGCATTCAAGTAGGGCATGCGAATCCATTCCGGCAGGCGAAGGTGGGAGGAAGACATGGAAACCGGAATCCGCCTGAGCGGGCTTGCATAGGATTTTCGATAATAAGAAAGCTTGTATTTAGCCTGTGACGAGTCGAGATGAAAACCTTCTTCGTGCAACAAATCCAGATAGGTGTCCGGGAATTTCAGATAAGGCGCGCGGAAGGAAGTTACGGAAGCAAACTGCCGAAGGGCGTCGACGGATTTTTTAATGTCCTTATGGGCGCTCGCTTTATCGAGAGTGGTGAAGTCTTTGTGGGAAAAACCGTGACTCCCCAGTTCATGTCCCAAAGAAACCAGTTTCTCAGCCTTTTCAGGGTACATTTCAGCGACTTGTCCCGTTGTGAAAAAGGTGGCCGGGACATTTTCCTCCTGGAGCATACTGAGAAGCGGGTCCATCCCTTCCTCCATTCCCCGAAAAGAATTGAGATACGGCATGCAATCCGGTTCCACATCAACTGTGAGGCAAATTTTCAAAAAACACCGCTGGATGGAAATCAGGTTTCAGCCTTAAAAGGCGAAACTGAATGGTTTAAAATGTATTACTTGATTCCTGAAAACATCATTATTGCGCCGATTTTACCCGCCCCAAAAAATGATTGCAAAAATATTCCTGTGTGATTTAGTAGGTAAGGACCCTGTGCCAAAAATATTATTTTAATCGCAAATCTTAAAAACGCTCTCTGATTTGATCAATCCCACGCATTTCATTGCATTGCTTGCTTTGCTGAGCCTGCTTTCCTGCTCAAATTCAGAACCTTATTGTAAAAATGAGGATTGCCTGGGTGTTCCCTTCGCGGACGGTACGGTCGATTACAGGGTTATCCTCATCGGCGATGCCGGGGGAAATATTGGTGGAATGAACTATGATCAGGAGATTAAACTTGCTTTCTTTGCGGCAATCAAGAATTTCTCCAAGGTTCTGCCAGGCCGAACGGCCGTTGTTTTTCTCGGCGATAACATTTATAGCAATGGATTGCCCGATCCAACGGAGAAAAAGGTAAAACCTGATAAAGGTTGCGATCAGCGGGCCTGCGCCGAGAAAAGAATCGATGTGCAGATTGGAATTTTAAAGGGAATTCAGGCCCGGGGAATTTTTGTTCCTGGCAACCACGATTGGGACAGCGCCGGGAAAAGGGGCTGGAAGCGAATCCGGAATCTGGAGCAGTACATCGACGATTCCAGAAGAAATAAAAAAGCCGACGTCGCCGTGATCCCGAAACAGGGGTGTCCCGGGCCCGTAACGGTACCTTTATCAGGAAAAAATGTTGGGATAGCCTTGATCGTACTGGACACTCAATGGTGGTTGCACCAGCATGAAAAACCTGAAAAGGACCACAACCCCGCAGACTGCAAACCGGTCACTGAAGAAGAAGTCATCCAAACGCTAAAGAAACAGATTGAAGACAGCAGAAAGGAAAACAAACACGTCCTTCTGGTCGCGCATCATCCGCTCATCACCTATGGAAAACATTCCGGATTTTACAATCGCGGCGATTTGTTGAATCCCAGCCGTTTTTTATCTCAATGGATTAAAAGTACCGGGCTGGCGGGCCGTCAGGATTTGAATCATCCCATTTACCGGGAGATGAAAAAGAAGATTCTAAAGGCGATTCAAGAGTCCGCGGGTGAAGAGGGAGCGCCATTGATTTATGCGGCTGGGCATGATCACAGCTTGCAGGTTACCAAGGATAAAGTGGGGAACTTTCATCTGGTAAGCGGCGCCGGATCTCCCTGGAAGGCAACAAAAGCAGGCTATGGGAAAGCGACCCTTTTTTCTCACACGAATAAAAAAACCGGCGGGTTCATGGCCGTGGATTATATGCGGTCGGGAAAGATACGCTTGTCGGTGATCGAACCGCGGTCCCCGGATGACGAATGTAAAAATAATAGCGGGGAAGAGTGTGTGGTTTTTTCAACCTGGGTGAGCTGAAAGGTAAAAGACGAAAGCGGATGAGGCAAACGATTCCACTGAAGGGAGATTTTTTTAATTCGTTTTTTACATGCGGTATCGAAGTCAACGCAACTGGGGCTCTTAAACTTGTCTTTCCGCAATAGATTTTTTGCTAATTTTAGCGTACAGCTTGCTTAAAAACTCACCCGCATCCAAAGAAGCATCCGAAATTCTGGTGAATAAGGTCATCGGTCTCTCTTTTGCGGTTTTCCAAACGAAATAAAAAGTCAAAAGAGCCAGCCAGATGTTTGGAACCCACACCGAGAAGGTGGGTTGTAATACCCCATGCGCCCCCATATTCTGAGAAAAAATCAGAGTGATGTAATACAACGCGGCAATGATAGCGCTTACGATCACTCCACCTGATTTTCCGGACCGGCTGGATTTGATTCCCAAAGCCGCCCCGGCCAGCCCGAAAATCAGACAGGAAAAGGGAATGGAAAAATTTTTACTGAGGCGGGTCCTTGCCTTATTAGCGCTTTTTCCCATCGCTCTCTTTTTACGAATTTTTTCCTTGAGATCGGTATAGGACACATCGCTCTGCCTTTCAACGAGTTTGTCCTTCAATTTTTCCATGCTGGGAATTTCGAGATAGCGCTCATAGCGGTCGAAATTGAGGATATTATAACTTTTCCCATTTTCTGTGACGTCGTGGACGGTTCCATCTTGAAACTGAATTTTTATTTTGTAGTTTTCAGGGTCGGAAATGATGACCCCTTCCTTAGCTAAAATTACTTTTGAAGTCCCTTCCTCAGAATTATCCGCCACAAAAACGTCAATTAATTTTTCATCCCCTTTTTTATCATTGGCATACAAAACGAGGTTTTGGAAATCGTTATTGAATATTTTCGGTTTTATATCAATGTGAGCCCGTTTTTGAATGATATCAAAAATAGTTTCTTTAAAGGAATGGGTGCCCCAGGGAATCGCGTAAAATACGACGAAGTTGGTTGCCATATAAACTATTAGAGAAAATAAAATCACCGGACGCATCAGATAAAGAAAACTCCAACCACTGGTTTTCATGGCGACATATTCATTGTCTCCGCACAACTGGTTGAAAACGGTGACGGGCGCTACCAATACGCTCAACGGAAAGCTTAAAACCATAAATACCGGGCAGGTAAAAACCATCAACTTAAGCCCTTCCATGAACGTGATTCCCCTGCTGGCGAGCATTTGAGCCATATAGAGCATCTGCTCCAGCAAAAAAATAGTGGTCAGGAAAAGCACACTGATGGAGAAAATTTTTAAAAGCTCTATAAATATATAGCGATGAATTGTTTTCATTCGACCTGTTTTAATAAAAAATAAAAACCCGTTTTTTTAGGTGCGGTCCGATAGCTAGTGGATTTAAAAACGTAAATACACAGATACCTTGATAGCAGGTTGTGATCGATTTGAATGGAACGGGTTTTATGAAAACCCTGAATTCTGGGAGTCGAGCCAATCTATTTTTTATCAAACATCTTTTTAAATCAATAATTGATTGTAATGGGTCCGGGACGACGCGATTGATAGATTTTATCTTAATCGAATCGGAGATGTTATCAAAAAAACAATATCGATTCCTTGGGTTTCTGGAAGGGGTGAAAAAAATTTACGCCGGAGGAGATTGGGAAAAAGATGGGGAAGCAGAACGATGATACCATTCGGTTCCGCTTCCCCATGAAAATGTTTTATGCAAAATGCAATTTCTCTAAATCAATTTTCATATTTGAAGGACAAATGCACCCGCGCGCGGTAGGCGACCACTTTCCCATCTTCTACTTTCATGTCAAGCTTGCTAACCTCTGCAATCCTAAGATCGTGAAGACTTTTAGCCGCCGTCTCAACCGCATTTTTAGCGGCTTCCTCCCAGGAATTTTCACTACTCCCTACAAGCTCAATAATTTTATAAACGCTGTCTGGCATGATATGCCTCCTCAATTTGGCGTGTGATTTAGTAATTAAACCAAACCTTTTTAGTCATGGCGCCAGTTTCATGAACTTGCTTTCAACAGAAGGCCAGTTCACATATTAGATTCAAATTCAGGATCCAACAGACATCCAGGATTATCTCCCCTCGAAACGATTCCAACCAGCTTGCCGTTTTTAACGATGGGGACCCGGATCATAAGGTGCTTATCCAACAACCCGATGATTTCGGTAGTCGAGGTATCGGTTATAACCGAAACAATATCCCTTGTCATGATGTCTCCCGTGATAGTTGTGACCTTCCCCCGTTACAGGCATTCCGCTATACATCCCACTTAGCAATTGCCGGGCTCCGTCCCGAATGGGAGTACTTTTTTTGCCGAGATGACGGGGCGGCTCATCACTTCAACAGCATCCAAATCTTTCATGATAACCCCTGTCTTTCTATTTATGATTGAGCCGTGAGGATACGAATCAATTCATCCATAATTCAATAACCTCTACTATCATAAAGATAAGAACCGCAGAATACAATTCCCGTAAATCCACTTTTTTTCACTATGGATTTATAGAATTTTTACACCAGGTAGCAAAAATTCAGACGATTCCTAAGTCTCAATCCAATTTCTAGAAAACCCAGTGAACTGAATTACCCCAACTTAAGGAGCTAATACGGGAATTGCCTTTAGATTCATAAATTTGGCAAGGATTTTGCTCCCCTTCCTTTAAAGGATGCTTCGTTTAAAGAGCTGATGTGGAGCGTCCGGCCAGCCAGGAGCAAGGGGCTCAATACTGGAAATGGAAAATTAATTAAGACTCACAGGAAACAATCTATGGCGAATGCACAAAGGGATTTTATTAAAGAAGTGGAAGAATCGAAAAGCAATTTATCCGGAGCCACCCTCATGAGGGCCAGCCTGGAGGGAGCCAACCTTGTCAATGCCAACTTAAAAAATGCCCAAATGATGGGTGCGTTTCTCATGGGAACCAACCTGATGGGCGCCAACCTGATGGGAGCAAACCTCAGTGATGCCAATCTCCGGGCCGCCCATCTGGAAGATGCCCAATTAGGCGGTGCAAATTTAAAGGGGGCGAACCTCAGAGGAGCCAAGCTGATGGGGGTCGATCTCCGCAATGCAAAAAATTTGTCGCAAACCCAGATTGATTCTGCCATCACGGACAAATCCACTCAGTTGCCAGACATCATAAAATAATTGTGACAGCTTAACCCCCTCCCTTTCCCCCTTCCTGTACCAACACCGAAGGAGAGGATAAACCCATCAATCATCCTCATATATTTAGGGTGCCCAATTCATGTCTTGACCAGGATCGGTAGGGTTCCATGAGCCATTCGATAATGTGGATCGATGCGTTCAATGCGCCCGTCAGAAGAGCCCTGGACGCGTGTTTCAATTGTCGGCTGTCATGGGAGAGGTGTCTGGTGTCACCGGTCGGGTGCCAGGCGAGATCCCGTGAAAAAGTAGAAATATTAATTAGCCCGAACGGGATTTCATGGCAAGGAGGGTGAAAAGTTTTTATGAATATCGTATTGCGGAAAATTATTGGCAAGGGAATAAATCCGGTTGAAAACACCAGGAATCTCCATTTCGGGGCGTTTTTCAAAATGATTACAGTAACCTTGCTTTTCATTGTTTTTGCGTGTGCGAAAAAATTATCGTAAGAGTTTGTTGTAAGTGTCCATTTCTTTCGTTAAGCCTAATTAGGCGTCATGCGGCGTTCCTTGATAATATTGGCTTTTTCGTGCGGCCAGCTTTCGCGGTCCTGGCTTGTTGCGGAAGAAGGGAGAATGAATTGTCATAAGCCGTAAAATTTTTTTTAAATAAAAAGTTTCCGAAAAGTGAAATTCGTGGTAGGATTCCGCCGAATACAATTCCACTTGAGCAAGACATGCGCTCTGGCGGAAAGTCGCGCCCTTGTTGAAGAAAACTGTTGTCTGCGTGATGAGTTTTTGATTCTCTCAATGGTTTCAACAAGTCCTTTGGCGGTTTTCGATATCGGCGCTGACATCCAAGAACTAGGTTGCGTAAGCGGGGGGGTGCCTTGTGTTTGGATGGATCATAGGAACGAGTTTAAAATTTCGTTTTCTTCTAATGGCCCTCTCCGTGGCCATGATGGTTTTTGGATCCCAGCAGCTTCAAAATGTTCCCATCGACGTATTTCCCGAATTTGCCCCACCTAAAGTAGAAATCCAGACAGAAGGTCCTGGGATGACAGCCCAGGAAGTGGAAGAGCTGATCACCATTCCGATGGAGGACAATCTCCGCGGAACCCCGGGTCTCGACGTCATCCGCTCCGCATCGGTGAGGGGTCTGTCACAGGTCGTGCTGCTTTTCAAGATGGGTGAAGATATATTGTTAGCGCGCCAGCGAGTTCATGAGCGACTGGAGTTGGCGATTGCCGAGCTTCCGCAGTCCTCAGGAATGCCCATCATGCTCCAGCCCCTGTCCTCGACCAGTCGGGTCATGAAGATCGGCATCTCATCTAAGAAGTACGACATGATGGACCTTTCAATGATTGCCTATTGGAAGATGAAGTTCCGCCTCATGTCCGTTCCCGGCGTGGCCAACATTCCAATTTGGGGAGAAAGGATCAAATCATTACAGGTTCAGGTGGACCCGGGGCGAATGCGGGCCCATAACGTTTCGCTTCAGGAGGTCATGGAAACGACTTCGGACGCCCTGGACTTCAGTTTGTTGAGGTACACCGGCCACGCGAAGACCCGCATCGACGGAATGCTTGACACTCCCAACCAGCGGCTGGTCATGCATCACAAGTCACCCGTATTTTCCCCCGACCACCTGGCGGAAGTTCCAATCGCCTTGGGCAAAAAACGTCCGACCGCGCCCCCCAGGTTAAAAGATGTTGCCGATGTCGTTTGGGGTACCTGGCCGATGGTCGGTGATGGCATCATCGATGATGAGCTTGGCCTGATGATGATCGTTGAAAAACTGCCGTGGGCCAATACGCTTGAAGTGACAAAGGGGATCGAGGCCGCTCTCGAAGAGATGATGCCCGGTCTTCCGGATATTACCATCGACTCCGCAATATTCAGGCCGGCGACCTTCATCCAGTTATCCATTGATAATTTAACCACGGCGCTCATTTTAGGAGCCATTCTGGTGGTCATCATTCTCGGGGCTTTTCTTTACGAATGGCGGGTGGCGTTGATCAGTGTCATTGCCATTCCCCTTTCTTTGATGGCGGCATGGCTGGTTCTCTGGTCTCAGGGAACCATCGTGAATACGATGGTTCTGGCAGGTTTTGTCGTCGCGCTGGGTTCTGTTGTGGACGATGCGGTCATCGACGTTGAGAACATTCTCAGGCGGTTGAGACAGGCGCGCCAGGAGGGCAGCAACAAATCGACCGCCCGCGTTATCCTCGACGCCTCTTTGGAAGTACGCCCGGCCATTTTGCAGGCGACCTTGATCATCATTCTGGCGGTGACGCCGGTCTTTTTTATGGGTGGCCTGTCAGGGGCTTTTTTCGAGCCGCTGGCAATGTCCTTTCTCCTTGCCATGCTGGCGTCGATGGTCATTGCGATGTCGGTGACTCCCGCCCTTTGTTACATTTTGCTCGATCGTCCCGGCACCGAGAAACGCGAGTCTCCATTGGTCCCGTGGCTCAAGGGGATCTACCGCAGGATGCTCACACGGGTGATCAATGGTCCCAAAAAAACATTCGCTGTTGCCTTGACCATCGTTGTTGCGGGTCTTGCGGTCTACCCATTCATGGGTCAGTCCCTGCTTCCCGCGTTCAAGGAAAGGGACTTTTTGATGCACTGGATTCCGGCGGAAGGGACGTCCCATCCGGAAACGTTCAGGATCACACAATTGTCCAGCGTGGAGCTCAGGCAGATTCCGGGGGTTCTTAATTTTGGAGCTCACATCGGCCGCGCCGTGGGCGGGGATGAACCCTATGGTGTGAATTTTACCGAGAACTGGATCAGCATCGATCCCAAGGTGGATTATGATGAAACCCGTGGCGCCGTCGAGGAAGCCGTCGAAGGCTATCCCGGAATGCGCCGCGACGTACAAACCTACCTGAGAGAGAGGATCAAGGAAGTCCTGACCGGATCAAGCGACTCCATCGTGATACGCCTGTTCGGGCCTGAATTGCCGGTTCTTCGTGAAAGCGCCGCAAAAGTTTACGATGCTCTTGTGAACGTGGAAGGCCTCATCGATCTGCATGTCGGGGCTCAGGTTGAAATTCCGCAAATACAAGTCAGGGTCGATCTCGATAGAGCCGCAGAATATGGGCTCAAGCCGGGAGATGTCAGACGCGTGGCAGCCATTATTATGTCAGGAATTGAGGTCACTGATATTCATAGAGATGGCAAAGTCTATGACGTCTTCGTTTGGGCGCCTGAGTCGATTCGTACCAGCATAGACAGTGTCGGCGAGTTTCTGATCGACACCCCTTACGGAGGGAAAGTGCGATTGGCAGAGGTGGCGGACATTGCCATGGTACCGACTCCAAACAAGATCAAGCGTGAAAACAATTCCCGTAAAATAGACATTGAAGGGAACGTGCGAGGGCGGTCTCTTAGCGCAGTGGCTGAGGAAGTTGAGGACATCATTGAGAAAATGCGTTTCCCGGTCGGATACCATCCGGAGGTGCTCGGGGAATATAAAGAGCGAGAGACGGCACAGGAAAATATGTTTAACATTACAATTTTCGTTGCCATCGCGATCTTTATTATTCTGCACGCGTCTTTCAAAAACTGGTGGCTGGCAAGCCTGATTTTTCTTGCCCTTCCCGCCGCATTGGTCGGAGGCATATTGGCCGCTTTTTTTACCGGGGGAATCATTTCGCTCGGTTCCCTGGTAGGAATCATCACGGTTTTGGGAATTGCTGCGCGAAACGGCATCCTGCTCATCCAGCATTACAGGCATATTGAGGAGGTGGAACGGGAACCTTTCGGGATAGAGCTCATTCTTCGCGGTGCGGGAGAACGGTTGTCTCCGATCTTGATGACCACGTTGTGTACCGCAATGGCGTTGCTTCCCTTGGTTATTTGGGGAGACATTCCCGGTCATGAGATCGAGCATCCGATGGCGATTGTAATTCTGGGTGGTCTCCTCACCTCGACATTGTTGACGCTCTTCGTTGTGCCGGTTCTATATTTTAAATTTGGATCTGTGTCCCAAAAAGAAAAGGATGTGGTGCCTGTTTTTGAAGTATCGAAATAATGTTCGCGGAAAACACTGCAACCTGCAGAAGTGAATAAGTAGGGAGAAAAGTTATGTATCGTACGATCTGTTATCTAATAGGAATCGCTCTGTTATTTGTCTCCATGCTCGGCACCCCCGCCCACGCACAAAAAGTATCAAAGACCGGCGAGCAAGAACCTGAACGCATCCGCGGTCAAATCGCTTCTGTTGACGATTCCTCAGTTGTACTCAAGACCAAAAACGGCAAAAAGGTAAACCTGAAGCTATTGGACTACAGCAGTGTTCTGAGCTTGTCCAAGTCGAGCTTCACCGATGTGGATTTTGGAGTTTACGTCGGCTCCGTTTCCAAACGGCTCGATCAATACAGCCCCATCGTGCGGGATTCCTTGAGCTGGTTGCATCAGGGTTATGAACTTCGAGTGTTCGATGAAGAGTTGCGTGGGCTGGCCCTGGGCCATCAGAAGTGGGATTTGACCTCCGAGAGCGTGATGACGCACGGCTGGGTCGATGACTTGGAGATTCGCGTTTTATCGATCAAATACGGCCCCACGGAAGAAGAGGAAACCGATGTGGACGTATCCCGCGACGTGCCTATCTTGAGGTTGTCGGTCGGCGACAAGAGTTTATTAAAGCCCGGTGCGCATGTTTTTGCTGGTGCGCAGAAAGAGGAAGACGGGGGTTATGTGGCCGTGTTCCTGATGGTCGGACAAGACGGCATCGTGCCCAGTTTATAAAAACGTGCGTTGTCGAACGGAATAGCGGTTTGAGAAAAGGAGTTACTGGAATGAAAGAACAATCTCGGGGTACCCAAAGGGTGATCAACAACAGGCTGACCTTTTCTGACGGGTTCCTTGCTCTGGCGGCGGCGGTCTTTTTACTTGCTCCGGCGATGGTGGAATCTGGACCGGCGGGTCCTTATAAACCGAGCAATTCGGTGAAGTTCGAGGATATCCCAAACACTAAACTCAAACGGGTGATTCTCACCGAAAGGGCGGCCCAGCGGTTGGGCATCGAAACCGGCAAGGTGGGTGAAGCGCAAATTATCCGCAAGCAGATCGTTGGCGGGAGAGTGGTTCCACCAGTTGAAAGCCAACCGGTGGTGAACCTTGGCAGGGGTGGGTTTGGAAGCTTCGGCCGGGTGGCCGCTCAAAGGCAGGAGTCGGTGGCGGCATCCAACCCATCTTCTTCATCGGGTGAAAGCTGGGTGCTGGTGACGCTGTCCAAAGGGGAGTGGGCTAGATTGAGAAAAGATGTGCTGGCGCGCATCCTTCCACTGGCTTCGCGCGACAAATCGGGGAAGGCGGTGTTGGCCCAACCGTCTGGAATTCCTCCTTTGGAAGATTTAAAGCGCACCATGCTGAAACTCTATTACAAATTGCCCGGCAAGGATCACGGCTTGGAGATGTATCATCGAGTGCGTGTGGAATTGCAGTTGGAAGGCACCAAGGAAAAACAAATGGTGGTTCCGTACAGTTCTGTTTATTACGATGGCAAGGGGAAACCCTGGGTGTATATCGTTTCAAATCCTCTGACCTACGAACGAAAACCCATCGCAATTAAACGGATTGAAGGGGACCTCGCAGTTTTAACCGATGGACCCCCGATTGGAACTCCGGTGGTCACCGTAGGTTCGGCTCTTTTGTTTGGCGCGGAAGTTATCTATAAAAGATAAAGCCATTGTTGGCGAGGTTGGATCTTTGACGACACAGTCGCTAATAAAAACATTATTTGAAGGGATACAGTCATGTTTCGCTGGATAATTGGTTCGAGCTTGCAGTTTCGCTTCCTGGTGTTGGGACTCGCCGCCGCGTTGGTTGCGTTTGGCAGTCTTAAAATCAAGGACATGCCAGTCGACGTTTTCCCTGAGTTTGCTGCCCCAACGGTGGAGGTGCAAACGGAAGCCATCGGTCTGTCCGCTGAAGAAGTGGAAAGTTTGATCACCCTCAATCTTGAGGAGTTGCTCAGCGGTGTGCCCTGGCTTGAATCCATTCGATCGCAGTCGGTGACCGGTCTTTCATCGATCGTCCTCACTTTTGAACGCGGAACGGACATCATAAAAGCCAGGCAGATGATTCAGGAACGCCTCACTCTGGCCTACACTCTTCCGAACGTCGCGCAACCCCCTTCCATTCTGCAACCCCTGTCGGCCACCAGCCGTTTCATGATGGTCGGGGTTTCATCCAATGAATTAGAAGACACAGAACTGTCGATGCTCGCCCGCTGGACCATGAAGCCGAAGCTGGTGGGTGTGCCTGGCGTGGCCAACGTGGCGATCTGGGGGCAGCGCCTGCGTCAGATGCAGGTACAGATCGATCCCCATCGATTGCGCGATGCCCGTTTGATGCAAAACGATATCATCACCGCCGCAGGCGATGCGTTGTGGGTGTCTCCCCTGACTTTTCTGAAAGGATCCGCCCCGGGAACCGGCGGTTGGATCGATAATCCCAACCAGAGGCTCGGCGTTCATCACCAGATGCCGATCAGCGTCCCGGAAGACATGGCGAAAGTAGCACTTGCTCCTATGCATTTGCTTTTGACCGGCAAGACCATGGCGCTGGGAGATGTTGCAGAGGTGACGTTTTCGCATCCTCCGCTCATTGGAGACGCTTATGTCAACAAGGGCAAAGGTCTCATGCTTGTGGTTGAGAAATTGCCGGGGGCCAACACATTAGAGGTGACGCGTGGTGTGGAAAAAGCCTTGAACGAATTGAAGCTAGGCCTTCCCGGTGTCCAAATCGACGCCACGGTGTTCCGGCTGGCTTCTTACATTGAGGAATCATTCGCCAATCTGGACAAGGCATTCATGATCGGAGGCTTCCTCGTATTTTTGGTTATTTTTGCTTTTCTGTTTAACTGGCGGAGTGCGGTGATCAGCGCCGTGGCGATCCCGCTGTCGCTTCTGGCCGCCCTGTTCGTCCTTTATCTGACCGATGCGACGATCAATACCATGATCATCCTGGGGCTGTTGCTCGCTCTGGCGGTCGTGATCGATGACGCGATCGTCGATGTCGATGAGATCATGAAGCAGTTGCGTGAACGGAAAGAAGGCGGCCCTTCCGTCGGAACCATTATCTATCAGACGACTTTAAAGACCCAGGGAGCTGCCGGGTACGCGGTTTTAATCGTCTTGGTCGCTCTCACGCCTATTTTCTTCATGGGTGGCGTTTCGGGCGCGTTTTTTGAGCCGCTGGCGGTTTCCTACATGCTGGCGGTGGCGGCGTCTATGCTCGTGGGGTTGACTGTGACCCCTGCATTGAGCCTGATTCTATTGGGAAAAACGCCCGTTGGCGCCGGTGAGTCCCCCATCGCAAGCGGTTTTCGAGGCATCTTCTACGGTATTTTGCAGGGAGTCGTCAAAGCGCCGCGCATGGTGTTCATTGTCGCTTTGGGTTTGGTGGTAGTCGGTCTCGGGATGTGGCCTTTTCTTGGGCAATCCCTGCTTCCTGCCCTCAAGGAACAGACTCAGATCGTTAATTGGACAACACCCCCCGGAACATCCTATAACGAGACATCCAGAATCACCACCCGGGTCAGCCAGGAGCTGGAATCGCTTCCCGGGGTGCGTAATGTCGGTGCTCATATGGGGCGTGCCATAACGGGTGATCAGGTGGTGGGAATCAATTCGAGCCAAATCTGGGTGGATATCGATCCCAGTGCCGATCATGATCAAGTGGTCGCATCCATTCGCGAAACGATCGATGGCTACCCAGGGGTCGACCGCAATTTGCAGTCCTATCTTAGGGATACCATCGGCAAAGTGCTGACCGGCGAAAGCTCCGCCATCGTAGTACGCATATACGGCCACAATAATGATATTTTGAAACAAAAGGCCGAGGAAGTCAGGCAGGCACTTTCCAGCATCGAAGGGCTGGTCGATCTGCGTGCCGAAGGCCAGATCGAAGAGCCACAGATACGGATCATGGTGGACCTGGAAGCCGCAGGCAAGGCCAATGTCAAGCCGGGCGACGTTCGGCGTACAGCGGCAACCATTTTCTCCGGATTGACCGTCGGCTTCCTCTTCGAAGAGCAGAAGATTTATGATGTGGTGGTCTGGAGTGCTCCTGAAGAACGAGACAGTCTCACCAAAATCAATGATCTGCTGGTTGAAAAAACCGATCGTCACCACGCACGTCTTGGGGATGTCGCAACAGTGAGTATCCATCCGGCCACGACGGTCATTAAGCACGACAGCATCGCTCCCTACGTGGATGTCGTGGCCAACGTGAAAGGCCGGGACCTGGGATCGGTGAATCGCGAAGTCGAAGAAGCCATCAAGACTGTGAAATTTCCGCTGGAACATCATCCTGAGCTGTTAGGGGAGTATGCCGAACGGGTGGGTGCTCAGCGCGGGATTTTGGGAGTCTCCGTAGCCGCCCTCGTTGGCATTTTTCTTCTATTGCAAGCGTGTTTTGGAAGTTGGCGTCTCGCACTGATCGGGTTTTTAGCTCTTCCGGCTTCCGTTGCTGGCGGAATTCTAGCGGCGTTTGTCAGCGGTGGCGCGATTTCCTTAGGTTCTATGGTTGGATTTCTTGCGGTACTTGGCATTGCGGCCCGAAACGGAGTATCCCTGATCTGCCATTATCAACATCTTGAGAGCCAGGAAGGCATTCCGTTTGGCCTCGATCTCGTCCTTCGCGGAACCCGGGAGCAAATGGCCCCACTGCTGGGAAGTTCGATGGCTATCATCGCGGCAATGTTACCGATAATATTTTTAGGGCAGATTCCCGGTCTCGAGATTGCTCAGCCAACGGCAATCGTCATTCTAGGCGGCTTGGTCGCCTCCACTCTTTTCACCTTGTTCGTCATTCCTTCCCTGTATCTGGTTTTCGGGGAAGGGGAGGGGCGCCAACCTGATTTGGGGTTGGTGGATGGGCCTGCATAAGAGTTAGAGTATTGATGATTGGCCAGTTTCTACCGCTTTTTCACCAGCGGTCCCATTTTAATAAATAATTTCCCTTGATTTAATGAGGAAATCAACCGATTTATCGGTTAGAATTCGCGGGACATAAAGCGTCTTGAATTTAATTTTGAGAGCTGGTTGTCGGTGGATCAATGCCGGCAGTTTATGGTATGCTCCCTATTTTTGAACGATTTGGATATAAGATTTAGGAAGGGTTTGTTTCACACTTGATCGTTTCCTCTAGATATTTTAAAGCGTTTTTTCCGGTTTTACTAGCCATAGCACTGGACTCAGCTTCGCCCGTCATTGCCTCCGGGGTAAATTTTGAAGGAGGAGGGGAGAAGTCTTTCTTCCGGCCGCAGGTGAACACTTTCGGTCCATTGCCGAAACCTGCCATGAGGCCGAGAACTTATTTCTACACCGATGCGGGAGAGGTGTTCCTGAATCGCCACGGAAACTATGTATTAGATGAAGGTGTGGTGGAAGCCCGGCGGTTGTTTGAGGTCGGGGAAGAGGCGCAATTCCAGTTGCCGAAGCACAAAGCGCAGATGTACAGGCAGAAAGGGTTGGGTGACCCGCCCAGCCCACTGACCAAATTTTTGTCGCTGGAATATTCCTATGGGAGTGAATCGGCCATCGATTATCGTGAGAATTCGGATCTCGATGGCAGTCTTAAAGACGATTTTCTCATTGCGACGCCGGAGTTGAACGCTTTTGTACGCTATCGTCCGACCAGCTGGTTGGAAGCCACGCTGGAGATGATTTTCGATAGGGAAATCGACATCATCGAAGAAGACTTTGTCATTCTCCCTGATGGGGAAATTCAGTTTGCGCCGGACAGGCGTTTCTCGCTATTGGTCGACCAGTTGAATGTCACTATCAAACAGGTCATTGCGCCATTCAGGTTTACGATCGGGCGCCTGAATTTCGAGGACGAGAGGCATTGGCTTTATGATACATCGATCGATGTTGCCAAACTTGTCTACAAGCAGGGCAAGTTTAATACGGAGGTGTGGGTCGGTCGGGAAAATCTGGTGGACCTGGAAGCGATCAAGGAGAACAAGCCGGATCGAATCACGACTTCCATGATCCTGACAGAGTATCGTGGCATTGAAGACATCAAATTTGCCGGGTATATAGTTTATCGTGAAGATCACGACAGACAGGAAGGGCAGCCGTTGCACCTTGGTTTGCGTTCCATAGGCAACCCTACCATAAATTTGAGCTATTGGGCCGAGTTCGCTTATTTGGTCGGTCAAGATCAATTACACAGGGATTTTCAGGCTTACGGATTCGATTTTGGCGCAACATACCGGTTCCGCGGTCTGCCGTTGAACCCCAACGCCACGCTTGCCGTGGCGTACGCGACTGGCGACGATAACCCGAATGACAACGAGAACAACGAATTTCGCCAGACCGGCTTACAGTCGAATGAAGCGAAGTTTGGCGGTGTTTCTGAATTCCTGATTTATGGTGAGGCCCTCGACCCGGAGCTGAGCAATATCCGGATTCTCACCGCAGGCGTGGGTATACGGCCGATACACGGGATTTCCTTCGATGTGGTCTATCATAATTACCGGTTGGACAAAGTTGGGGAAGAAATTCGCAATACGCCCCTGACAGCTAAATTGAACCAGAACGGGGTGGTGAGCAAGGATGTGGGTAGCGCTTTGGACCTTGTGCTCGGAATGAGAAGTTTGTTTGGTGTCAAGCGGCTCGGTTTGGACTTGCGCGGAGGCTGGTTTTTCCCCGGAGGCGCCTTCCCGAAAGAAGGGGCGCCCTTTGATTTCAAAGATGCCGACAAAGGGGTATCCTTCGTTGGAAAGTTCTGGTGGTAGGTTTCTCACCCCGACGGTCCGCGTAGCAGCTCGGCTTGTTGTTGGAAGCAAAGATGTGGAGCAGGTTCCTTCATCCCTTGATCTATTAAAGGAGAGTTTCCGATGAAATCGATTCTGATAGGTACCTTATCTCTCCTTTTTCACCTTTCTTTATTTTCCCCTGGAAACGCAGAGCAAAAAGAACTTGCTTTCAAAAAGCTGGCCATATGGTTTGAGGTCAACGAAACCGATGGCGATGGAGAAGTGGTTTTCTCTGTCAAGGCTCCCGAGGGACTCATGTGGTTCAAGGTTTTTGCTCCCGACAGTGAAGTCATCATATTTATTAACTCTAATGACGAGCGCAGGGGAATCGATCCCATCGGTCTATCTCAAATCAAGCTAGAAACTGGCGAGCCCTCTATCGATGGGGTCAAGAAAGCTTATCCCGAAGGCACTTATAAATTTTTGGCGAGGACGGTCAGCGGTGACCGAGTCTATGGAGAGGCTGAACTCAGTCATAAACGTTTGCCGGCGCCTGATTTTTCACCCAGGGATGAAAAGGGCATTGATCCGAATCAGGCCGTCGTCAAGTGGAAACCTGTCAAAGGCGCCGCCTCCTATGAAGTGGAAATTGAGAATGACGATCTTGAGGTGGGCTTGACTGCAGAGCTTTCAGGGAGTGCAACACGCTTTAACATTCCCGAGGGGTTTCTGCTTCCGGGAAAGGAATATGAAATAGGCGTGATGACGATCACTAAAGCCGGTAACAAGTCAGTCGCAGAAAGTTCGTTCGAGACAGCCGGAAAATAAGGGGGGAGCGCCATGTGCGGATTTTTCCCTTTCGAATTTGATAATACATAGTAAATCAATAGTCTGAAAATTTCAGTGGTGATATTTCGTCACCGGTAAAAACGCTCTCTCAGCATCAAAGATGCCTTTCCGGTGGAATGTGTCTGCGCTTTGATTGTATGCTGATTCAAAGCGCAAAAAGGGGGATGGTGCCGCTTGCTGTTTGCCTGCTGGAAACTGTTAGCATGAATCTTTTTCGAAATGAAGGAGGGTATCCAATGCTTGTACGAATATTCCGTTTTTTTCTCATTGCCGCGGTGGTTCTTGCGTCTTCAACAGTTTGGGCTATGGATTTTGGGTCGGGTTCCAAGTGGCAAGAGGAATTCGATATCAAAAGTTGCAATCTGCAGACTACAGGAAGGAACAACTACTTTATCCTTGAACCCGGTTACCAGATCGTTTTAGAAGGAGATGACACGAAGGTACAGATCACCGTTCTCGATAAAACCAAAACCGTCGATGGCGTGGTCACTCGTGTTGTTGAAGAGCGAGAATGGGTTGATGGAGAGCTTTATGAAGTTGCGATGAACTACTTTGCGATATGCGAGCAAACCAAAGACGTTTTTTATTTTGGCGAAGACGTGGACTTCTACGAAAAGGGAAAAATCGTCAAGCACGATGGCGCTTGGCTTGCGGGTGTGAACGGCAATAAGGCCGGTTTGATCATGTCGGGCTCTCCAAAAGTGGGAATGAAATACTATCAGGAGATCGCGCCTGATGTGGCGATGGACCGGGGGGAAATCATCAGCCTCAATGAGACCTGCAAGACCCCTGCAGGAACGTTTTCCAACTGCATGAAAATCAAGGAAGGCACCTCTCTCAATGTCCTGGAAACGGAGTACAAATTTTATGCACCAGGCATAGGGCTCATCCAGGACGAGGACCTGTTACTCACCAAACACGGTAAAGTATAGCTATAAGAGAAAAAAATAGAGATTACTACAATGAGAGGGCCTGAAAAGACTCACGAAAAAGTGTTTTCAGGCCCTCTTTTTTTGTGCAGGAAAGATCAGGAAACGCGGCTTCCGATCACCACTTGACTTCCAGTTGTGTCAGGAATTCGTCATTGTCCACCTCAGCGCCGCCGGTGTTCTCGCCGTTGAAGTTATACTCAAATTTCAGCGTCGTATAATCGAAAACGCTGACCAGTAGCGCAACCACGTGCTGGTACCGGTCCCAGGTGAGCGTGTTGGAAACGATTTCCGGAAGGTCGAGTCTCAGGTCGCTGTATCGATAGAGAAGCTCATAAGCTTTGAACCACTGCCAACTGGCGTTTTCATAGATCCTGTACGACGGTTGCACAAACCATCCCCTTCTTTCCAGAGCTCCATCCTCGGCAAACAGCAATTGCGCCAGAAAAGATAAATCGGAATAATTGTATTTAAAGTTAAAACCGTATCGCTGCTTTTCATCGTCGTTGATCGATCCTGTATAACCGGGAATGCCCTGCAACAAGGTCACATCCGCGTCAGTCAGAACGCCGTTGTAGTAAAACGGCAGAATATCGACTTTTCCGTAAGGTCCGATATGGGGCCGAAATCCCACCGCTATCCCGGTATAAGGACGATCCGCGGCATTGCTCAGATTTTTGCGGTCCGCAAGCATGAAAAAGCTGGGGTCCTCGCTCACCTGCCGGTTGCCCAATAAAACAAACCCGTTGGTCACACTGACCTCGTAATACAGCCAATCATACGGCTTTCCTCCAAACCTCAGACCCATGTCGTCATCCCGGTAAAAGACGGATTCGATTAGGATCTCAGTCTCCGTTTTGCGCGGCACATTGGCGATGGTGATGTCGTTCAATCCGGCTTCCACATAGGTTTTGGGCGTACTGAAAAAACGGACCCAGGCTTCCTCAATGATCGACGAGCCGCTGGTTTTCATAGCGATGTCGGCGCTGAAAAGCGCCATATCTTTGTATCGCACCTTGGGATAGAGATACAGTTGGTCGATTTGAAAATGCGCATTGGGTTTGGCAACACCGGCTCCCGCTTCCGTGTCGACAAATTCAAATTCCAACTCGCCGCCGAGATCAAAATGCCATTTTTTGGGAGAGGTGAACCCTGTTTCAGGATGAGTCCTCTCGACTTGTTTCTCCAGTTTGTCGACCCGGTCCTTTAAATCGCGGCTGGGATGGTTTCTTTTTTGTTTCTCCTTACGGGTGATCGCTTCGATCTGTTTCCGAATCTCGGACATCTCCTTTTGGTGACGGTCTTCCATTTTTTTGAGCAATTCCTTCAACTCATCGACCTCTCCTCCGGCGCTGGCAATAACGGGCGTGAAAGTCAACAGAGAAAAAAACAATAAAAAAACATTGAAACTTCCAATCAGGGGGAAGAATCGTTCCGTACGACCGCAACTGGCCGTTTTTGCGTCGGCTCTTTTCGCGCGTGAATACATAGGAATGGCTCCAAATTTAGCGTCAGGAAAGGCTTTTCGAGGCAGAGCCTATCATAAATAGAACGACATTTTAAGTCAGAATCGGCCCAAATTTTTCCTGGTAGTAAGAAACTTTATAAGGCTAAACAAAACAGTGCCGGAAAATGCGCCTGGTTCGAAGTGAGTGCGGAGATGAGATTAGGCGGGAGGATGCGCGGATCTGATTTTTAACATGGATAAAACTCTGGAGCTTCGGTTGAACTTGATGCCGCTATCCAATGCATTGATCCATCCGCAGTGTTGGCAGGGATAATTGTCGTCCAGTTCCGCGGGAAATTGAAACGTATCGTCAATCTTGTTGTTTCCTTCGCAGTCCGGGTTTTTGCAGGTAAAACCGCAGATGTGGTCTGACATTTCAAGTCTCCATCATTCAAAAAAATTACATTGTTAACCGAGTGCGGTCGGGTCGTTTTTAATTTGCGCATCTTACAGGAAAAGAGCGGATGGGCGCCACTGAAAGATACTCCAACCTTTTCTGATGATTCCATAGAGCTAAAACTCAAGAAATCCGGGGTGAGGTTAGAATTCCAGTATTGGAAATAATATGCCAATCTATTGGGTATTTCCGGGCTTTTATGTTTGAAATCCCTCATTATATTAACCTCTATAGTAAATATAACAAGCAAAAACCATAAAATTTCATGAAATTCCTTAAAAAACGCATAAAATTTAATAAAAATTAAAGAATTTGCTGGAAAATTTCGATAAATATTAGTAAAGTCACGCTGGTTGAAATGTGAATCTAGGTAAATAGATTGATATTCATAGGAAATCTATTAAAAAAACAACGGTATTGGAGTGTAGGAGTCTGTATGACACTCCGGGTTCCTTGTATCACTCTACTGGCCATTTTGGTGCAAACCCTGCTCCTGGGTGGGTCGGAGGCCACGTCCTTGAGCGTTGCAAATTTTTCCGCGCAACAGGAGCCGGGACAGGGCCGTTTTCTGGTGGCTCACTTGCAAGACAACGACGGTGATGAGGATGATAGCAACGACGAAAACGACCGGGACGAAGAGGATCGGGATGACGAGAAGCGGCACAAGAAATATAAGAAGTGCCATTACAAGAAACATTTCCATTTTTGTGGTCCCAGGTCGCTGAGGCTGAAAACGATTGACGATCTCAAATTCGGCAGAGTGATTGCCGATTCTCAGCAGGGAGGAAGCGTGGTCATTCACGCGGATACAGGGTCGAAAACAGTGAATCAATTATACGATGCCGGCGGATTTCACAGCCGGGCGCAGTTTGAGATCAAGGGGAAGCCGTACAAAAAGTTTGTCATTGCGCTCCCAGACAAAATTACTCTTCCTGCCAATACCGGGATCAGGTCGAGAGTGGGAAGATTCACAGTTTTCCCGTCCACCATAGGAAGATTCGGGCGGGACGGAAAAGCCAGAGTATTTATAGGCGGGACGTTAAAACTGGGGCCAACGAAACAGGGAGGCGAAGGTTCCGGTCCGGTGCCTATTTATGTGGACTATGTTCGATGAGTTTAGAAGCATGTTTTAGCAGTGAGGGGGCACGTGTAAATTTGCCGGAATGCAGGGGAGAAATTCTCGGCTCATTTTAAACTTCAAGAAGGAGATATTGAAATTTGAGGAGGTGATTCAACTCGAGTCGCAAGGATTATAGGAAAGATAAAAGCAGGTCTTTTTTGTAATACGAGCAAGTGGTTTGCTGTTTTATTAACTTTATTGCAGGAGAATTTCTCAATGAACAGAATGATGTTTTTCAAATCTACTTTCATGGCTTTTTTGGTTGCAGGGCTGATGGCTTTTACTGTTTCTCAGGTGAGTGCAGTTCAAGCGACCTTTGATGCGGCGGTTGAAATCCTGGCTCCACTGGAAATAGATGAAGACGTTCCGCTGGATTTCGGTCAGATTGTAAGACCGACTGCTGATGAAAACGAATTTCAGCTGCTTCCCGCAGGTGGCCCCGTGATCGTTACAGGAGCGGGAGATGGCACCCATGTTGATGGAACTCAAGTTCCCGGCGATTTAAGTATCACCGGTGGTGCAGTAGGTGGGTCGGGTGCGGCGGTCACAGACATAACGGCTTTGCCATTGGCCTGCACTCTAGGAGGGGTGACTCTGACGGATGTCGCGTTAACAGGCACCCCTGGTACGACCCCATTCAATGTCGCTGTGGGTGGTACGGTTGAGGTTACAAGTGGTGCTGCATTGGGTGCCGGAACTTGCGCCTACACCGTAGAAGCGCTCTTTAATTAAATTGGCAAAAACCGGAGGACGAGGCGACGAAGCCTCCGGTTGTTACCAAAATAGTGTTCACAATATTCAAAAGAAAGCTTTGACATGAAAAATGTAAGCTTTTCAAAAGTTATCCAGATGGTATTCATGACCTGTGTGATAGCTGTTGCGGCGACAAAATCGGAAGCAGTCCAAAAACCTCTTCTGTCCGATATTGAGATTTTGGATCAAATTCCGATTCAGTTGAATGAAAACCAGCAATTGGACTTTGGGAAGATCGTTCCTCCAGACACCGGAATTCAGATTTTTATAGTCACTCCGGCGGGTGTGGGGTCTCCAAAAATTCCAGGCGCAAACGGTGCGTTTATCCTCAGCGATGAACAGCAAGGGTTGATAGATGCCACCGGTGAAGTTGGAGCTACGTTTACAGCAAACGGATCGGTCGGTCCCACCCCGTGCACTTTGGCGGGAACGACACTCACTGCAGTTGCACCCGAACTCACCACGGGAACGTTTCCGGATCAAATCAAAGTTGGCGGAACGCTCACTGTGGACGGCGACATTGTTACGGCGGGCACGGGTTTATGTGAGTACACTCTGGATGTAAACTACAACTGATTCTGGGAATAGCCTTCGGAGAAGAAACTTATTTTTCTTCCAGGGCTATTCGGAATCATTCATAGCAAAAAGTGGAGGCCCAGCCTGGGCTTACCCAGGTTGGTCTCTTCCGCTTGTCCCAGAAGTTTTCCTCATTTCCTTCTTTTTGATTCAGACATCAAAATTTCTGCGCAAATTATGACTCCAAAGGTACAAACAATTTCAGGAAAGGAAGTGAATAATATCATGCAAATGACCACTCAACCCCTCGTTAAAATTATGGGTCAGTTAAAACTTGCAGCCCGTTTGCTGATCGGTTTTTTCCTTATTGGGCCGTCAGGGACGGTCTATGGGCAGGACTTGGGAGTCAGCGTGAGCCCCAAGCGCGTGGTTTTTGAAGGCCGTCAGCGTACCACGGAAGTGACTCTGTTGAACAAGTCCAATAAAACGGTCACTTACCGGGTGTTTTTTAGAAACATGCGCATGAAGGAAGACGGGTCTTTCGAAAAGGTTGAAGAAGCGATGTCTGGAGAAAAATTTTCCGACCAGTTGATCCGTTACTCGCCGCGGCAGATCACCGTTCCTCCGCGCGGATCGCAATCGGTGCGTTTATTGTTACGCAAGCCTCGTAAATTGCCTCCAGGGGAATACCGTTCCCACCTTTTCTTCCAGAGCCTGCCATCTCGCGATACCGGAAAATCCATTGACGATGAACTGGTAGGGAAGAATGAACTCAAAATCAAACTGGTCGCTATTTTATCACTCTCCATACCGGTCATTGTTCGCAATGGAAAGCTGGAAGCGGATGTTGGACTGTCCAATCTCGACCTGAAAGCTCCAGAAACGAAGAATACCCCATCGGTTCTTTCCGCGAACCTGAATCGCAAAGGAGAGCGGTCGATTTTTGGTGATGTGCAGGTGATCTTTAAGCCGGTCAAAGGCCGTCATTTTACTTTAGCTGAACTGAGGGGTCTCTCTGTCTATACCCCCAATAAAACTCGCAAACTCGAGATGCCTTTACGAATCCCGGAAGGGGAACAATTAAAAAATGGAAGCCTGTACGTGGTTTACAAGGAAACCAAGGATGCGGGAGGCGCCATACTGGCCAAGGCCAAACTGCCTGTTCCATAACCTTTACCTGTCCTATATTTGATGCGGTTTTTGGCAATAATAGGGATTGTTTTGACATTTATTGCGCTGGAAGCCGTGACTTCGAATCCCGCAACCGCAAGACAAGTTGGGTCCCTCCCGGACCTCAATCGACAAGAAAGCGTCTTTGATTCTTCCGAGCCGGAAGAGCTGGTCTTAGCGGTTTATTTTGGCAAATATATTCTAAGTAAGGGGATCATCGGCTATCTTCATAAAGGCGGTGTGCAATTGCCGCTGGAAGACATTGTCAGTCTTCTCGAGTTTGCCATTCAGGTCGACCCCGAAACAGGCCGGGCATCGGGCTGGTTTCTAAACGAACAACGCCGTTTCGCACTGGATGTCAATAAACGCAAGGCGGCTGTCGAGGGCAAGGTATTCAAGTTGGACCCCGGTCTGATCTCCACCCGGCCCGACGGCATTTATGTCGACACCAGTCTCCTTTCCAGATGGTTCCCCGTCGATTTTCAGTTTAACGTTGCGCAATTAGCCATCGGAATCACCTCCCGCGAACCGTTGCCTTTTGAGCAACGCCTGGATCGGGAAAAAACTCGCAACCAAACCGGGTTTTCCAGTGAAAAACTGCAATACCCGCGTGTCACGACTCCCTACAAACTCATCGATTGGCCGGCCCTCGATTTCAGTTACAATTTCGATTACCGGAGCGAAGGAGATGCGGCGCAATCTATATACAGCGGCGTTTTAGGCGGCGACCTCCTATACATGAACTCCGAATTGTTCCTGTCCGGAGATGAACGGGACACGCTGAGCGATGCCAGACTCCGGCTGGGGCGTAAAGACCCCGATGGGAATTTGCTCGGGCCTCTGCGCGCCCGTGAAGTTTCTTTGGGAGATATTTTCAGCCCGCAGATTCCGTTGATTTCCGACAGCACGGCAGGGGCCGGTTTTGAGATTTCCAGTTTTTCAATCGATCAGAGAAGCGAGTTCGACAGGATCAACCTCCGAGGCGAACTGCCCGTCGGTTGGGAAGTGGAACTTTACCGCAACGAGGTTTTACTCGCATCTCAGGTGACACCGAACGCGGCAGGGCGGTTTGATTTTCGCAATGTCCCGCTTTTATTCGGCAACAACATTCTGCGGCTGGTTTTTTATGGCCCGCAAGGGCAAAAACGCGAGACCGTCCGGCGCGTCCTCGTGGGAAAGGAGCAAACCCGTCCCGGAGAGCATTCCTTCCGGTTTGGCGCAAACCTTCAGGACCAGGACTTGTTTCAAGTGCGGGAAAACTCGGGAAACGATCAAACGGAAGGAGAGGGCCGTTGGTTTGGCGAGTACGAACACGGCATCACCAATTTATTTTCTGTTGCCGGAAACTTTGCCAGCCTTCCCCTGGAGGACATAAACGAAAGACAGAATTTTGCCTCCCTGGGCCTTCGCGCTTCCCTCTTCGGGGCTTTTTCAAGGCTGGACGTCACTAAGGACGACAACGGCGGCACAGCACTGCAAGTGGCGACACTGACGGATATTTCGGGCATCAATCTGTTTCTTCAGCACGGCCAGTTTTTCGATTTTATCAGCGAACAAGTGGAAAGCTTCAGTGATGCTCTGGAGAGCCGGTCGAATATGAGATTGGATGGGACGATTCCCATGGGAAAATTGCCGCGAATTCCATTCAGCATCACCGGGGAAATGGAACGCCGGGAATCGGGCAGAACAGAGGTCGATTTATCCAATCGATTGTCGATGACCCTAATAGGGATTTCGTTTTCGCACACGCTCAACTGGTTTCTCAATCGTGGCGGAAACATTGAACCTTTTTCCAGAGGTGACGGTTCTTTTTTGGTCAGCGGGAGAATCCAGCGGCTTTCGCTTCGCGGCACCCTCGATTATGACGTTCGGCCTGAATCAGAGTTCAGGCGCGTTTCCGTCACCGGCGATTATGCCCTTTCCAATGATTTCAGTACCCGAATGTCGATCAATCGCGAACTGAACGGCGACAAGTTGACTACTTATTTGGCGGGGCTCAATCGCCGCTTCAAAATCTTTGCTGTGGGTCTGGACGCAACGTACTCGGATGACGGCGAGTATTCCCTGGGAACGTCCCTGACGTTCAGCCTGGGGCGGGATCCCCGACGCGATCGCTGGATCATGACCTCGGAGAAAATGGGCACCACAGGGGCGGCTTCGGCCCGCGTGTTCCTCGATAGAAATCAGAATGGACGATTCGACAGACCGGACAAGCCTCTCAAAGGGGTCAAATTCAAGAATGGGGGAAAAGATGTTCAAACCGACAAAAGAGGGCTGGCCTTCCTGCCGGGGCTTTCCAGCTACCGTCCAGTGCCGATCACCGTGGATCCCGAAAGCCTCGAAGACCCATTCTGGAGTATAGACCAAAATGCCAGAGAGGTGGTCCCTCGACCGGGGAGAGCCGCGCTGGTTAACTTCCCTGTGGTACCCACCGGAGAGGTTGACGGAACAGTGTATTTAGT